>NZ_CP194010.1:315416-630833 GCF_042055075.2 Roseobacter phycocola
GCCGGTGCGGGATGATGAGGAAGCGATCCGCCTGATGAACGACAGTACCTTCGGTCTGACCGCTTCTGTCTGGACCGCAGACGCCGCACGCGCAGAAGCCATCGCGGACCGGATCGAAACGGGCACCGTTTTTATGAACCGCGCAGATTACCTGGACCCCGGCCTCTGCTGGACCGGCTGCAAAGACACGGGCCGGGGCGGGGGCCTTTCTGTCATCGGTTATCACAATCTGACCCGTCCCAAATCATACCATCTGAAAAAGGCGTAAAACATGTCGCTGACTGCCAACTGGTCATATCCCACCGCCGTACGCTTTGGTGCCGGCCGTATCTCCGAGATTGCCGGGGCCTGTGCGTCAGCCGGCATCAAACGCCCGCTGCTGGTCACAGATCGCGGGCTGGCGGATATGGCCATTACCACAAAAACACTCGACCTGCTGGAGGCCGCAGGTCTGGGCCGCGCCATTTTTGCTGATGTGGATCCGAACCCGAATGAGAAAAACGCGGCAGCTGGCGTGAAGGCCTTTCGTGATGGCGGGCACGACGGGGTTGTGGCCTTTGGTGGCGGCTCGGGGCTTGATCTGGGCAAAGTGGTCGCGTTTCAGGCGGGCCAGACCAGACCGCTCTGGGACTTTGAGGATATCGGCGACTGGTGGACCCGCGCAGACGCTGATGCCATTGCTCCCATCGTGGCGGTCCCAACCACGGCGGGCACCGGATCAGAGGTGGGGCGGGCCTCTGTTATCACCAATTCCGAAACCGAAGAGAAAAAGATCATTTTCCACCCCCGGATCCTGCCGGCGGTCGTGATCTGTGATCCGGAGCTCACCGTTGGCATGCCGCCTTTCATTACAGCCGGTACCGGGCTGGATGCTTTTGCGCATTGCGTCGAGGCTTACTGTTCACCACACTACCACCCTATGTCTCAGGGTATGGCGCTTGAAGGGATGCGGCTGGTCAGGGAGTACCTGCCCCGCGCTTATGCGGACGGCAGCGATCTGGAGGCGCGGGCGCATATGATGTCCGCCGCGGCCATGGGCGCCACGGCCTTCCAGAAGGGGCTGGGGGCCATTCATGCGCTCTCGCATCCGATCGGCGCGATTTATCATACACATCACGGCACGACCAACGCGGTATGCATGCCTGCGGTTCTGCAGTTCAACAGACCAGCTATCGAAGAAAAGATCGGGCAGGCGGCCCGCTACCTTGGCATTGATGGCGGGTTTGACGGTTTCTGTGCGTACGTCGATGCGCTGAATGACAGCCTGCAGGTGCCCAGATCCCTCGCTGCACTGGGTATTGAGAACCCGGATATCGACCGCATCGTAGCCGGTGCCCTCGCGGATCCCAGCACCGGCGGCAATCCGGTGGAAATGACCGCCGACAACACGCGTGCGCTGTTGCTCGAAATTCTCTGATCCCGGGCGGGGCGTTATGGCGTCTGTGCGGGCAGCGCCCCGGACAGGATCTGCTGTCCGGTCCGCGTGTCTGCACCCGCTGGCCCGTCAGCGAGCGACCCCACACCGCTCGCCAGGTAACGCACGAGCTGCGGCGCGGCCGCGCTGGTACCGCTGACCGCGACACGGCTGCCGGAGCGCGAGCCCGCGGCCAGCAGACCCCGCAACACCGCAGACCGGTCCCCTGGCGCACTGACGTCGATGTCTTCGGAAGCGTTATCCAGTGGTGCAGCTGAGTAATCTGCTGGGGCCACCGTTCCTGTTGTGGAAGACAAAGCACCGACAACAGAAACCTGATGTCCGTCTGTTGTTGTGGCGATGGCATTCAGGTTTCCCGAGCGGCGCACGACCGACGGTGCCGTGTCGCTGTCATTGAGAACAGGGTGTCCGGACGGATGACGCGTGCGGTACTCCGGGTCGATGAAGTAGCTTTGCCTGCCCGTGTCCGTGAACCCGACAGGCACATCGTCGCGCAGCACCCAGGCATCAATCCGGTAGGGCGTGCTGGCTTCATGCGTGACAGAGATCTGCCAGCTGCCGGATGGCGCCACCTGCCGTTGCTGATGGCCCGGGTCGGTGCCGTCAAGCGCGAGGGTGAGCACGACAATACCGTCAGGATGGCGCCAGACAGACAGCCGTCCGATCACTGTGCCATCTCTTTCGAGCAACCGGATATTCTCCAGCGTTCTGCCAACCGTGGGGAGCACCATTGTCTCAATCGGGGTGTCCGCGCCGGGGGGCTGCAGGCGGATGGTGACATTCATCGGCTCCAGCAGCGGCGGTGCTTCCGGCGCCATTCGGATCTCAAGAAAATTTGACGTCGGATCAGCCGGTTGCAGCTGCCAGGTCAGGTTGAGTGACGCGCTGCCCGGCAGGCTGCGGGCATGGCCCTGACTGAGGTTGTTGTTGCCCGCCGCGACGACTACATGGAAATCGGCATCAGATACCCCCATCCGGTTTTCGATCTGCGTACGGTGGCGCTCTGCCACGCGGGCGATGGTCTGTTCAAGGCGGTGCAGTCCGGCGCGGGGTCCGCCTGTCAGCCCAAGGCTGAAATTGACGATGACCGGCACGACTGCACCACGCTGGTCCATCAGCCGCCGGGCGCGGTCGGCGATGTATTCCAGACCCAAGGCGAAGGGGAGCGCAAGCATCGAGCCCGCGGTTTCCCGCGTGACAGCCGGCGGAAGCGAGACAGCAATAACCGGGAGGGTGTCGCCCGCAGGGTCGTGAGGGTCGAACCCAGCGGCCAGATCCAGAACATGCGTGCCGTGACTGACCCGCTGGCTCAGCGGGCTGAAGGCCGGATCCGCGGGGTCGTCGCCCATCAGACGCAGCAGGGCGTCTTCGTCGCCGCCTGTCTCGGCAAGTGCCTCTTCGATATCGGCCTGCAGCCATTCACGTCCGAACGGCAGCCGGTCGTCGCGGCGCGCAGCACCCTGAAGCCAGGCGCCGGCGATCCGCGACCCCGACATGCGGTGCCGGAAACGCTCATGAAAAATGTTGATGCCGTGATCAATGATACCAACAATGGATGTCGGTTGCGGCAGCGGGTGGTTCGGGTTGCGCGATCGGGGAGATCCGATGCCGGTGCGCCTGCGCAGTTCTTCTGCGGGCAGCGCTGCGTCGCCGCGCAGTGGCAGCACAAAGACCCGCGGATCGTCAAAATCATCCTGCAGAGGCTGCAACAGATCAGTCAGCGCATCCGCGCCAAACGCAAGCTGAGCAGGATTGTCACCTGTCACGGGGTTTTCGACCCTGAGTGCACGCCATGAGTCCCGCACGTCGGGCCGGAACCCTTGGGGGTTCATCGGCATGGAAAAGAGCGTGGCGGCACCAGCGCCACCGGTTCTCAGAAACGGACTGTCGCGGCGGAAGAGCCACGCGCTGACAGGTTCGAGGCGCGGATGGAATACATCCTCGCCGGGGTCTTCAATCCACTGCCAGGCCATCTCAAAGGGCCCATTCGCTGATCGCATCGGTCCAGACGCTTGCCAGCAGCGGCGACAGATCTGTCCCTGCAATGCCGGGCAACTCTTCGATGATCGCGGCACCGTCGGAGGTCACCGGAAGCCGACGCACGCCGTCGTGCCAGACCCGTGTGGTGAAAAAGTCCTCGGTGCCGATGCCCGGACCGCTGAAGCGCAGGGGCTGGACCGTATCCAGCTGACCCGCACGGGCCGCGATTGCATCGGCAATTGCCAGGCCGAGCACAGCACCAGCGTAACTGTCCGCAGGGAAATGCACACCGGCCACCGTCCGGTTGATGGCGATGCGCGCGGCCATGTGCATCAGCTGGCTGTCGGTCCCGGGTGCTGCTGTCGCAAAGCGTGTCAGCGTGGATGCAACGGCAAAGGCCTCTGTCGCGTGGCCGCTGGGCAGGCTGGAATGGGTAGGGGTCGGGATGATCGGCTGTATCTGCGGCGACAGCGCCACGGGTCTGTGGCAGGCCAGGATGTGTTTGCACTGCTGGGCTGCATGCGTCGCACAGTCCTGCGCCAGCACCAGCAGTTTCAGCGTGGCGGGATGCTTACCTGCTTCCAGTCCGGCGATGTGCGCATAGTAGCCGATTGTCCCGGCAGTCTGGTCCGTGATTTCGGAAATGCGGTCGGGCCGCAGATCGGCATAGTCGTGCACCATGCGGGCCTGAGCTGCGAAATCTTCCGCTGCCGGCGCGCGCATATCGACCAGCGGGGCGGCAGTGAACTCAGGCGACGTGCCCGAAGGGTTCGTCTGATCGAGGAGGTAAACGATTGCAGCACCGTTGTCCGGGTCAGCGCCATAGGACAGGCGCGAGAGCATTTCATTGGAGAGCACGATCTGCTGGCTCTGCGCGCCCCAGAGATCCAGATGGCCGGGGTCTGCAATGCTGCGAGGCGTGGCGGCAGCGCTGCCCTGCCAGAGCCCGGCGATACCGTCGTGTGCGGTGATATATCCCACCGGTGAGGCCGCGGCCTGGGTTCCCAGTGACTGCAGACTTTGCAGAGACTGAAGGGATTGCAGCGACTGAAGAGACTGCAGTGACTGCAGGGATTGCAAAGACTGAAGAGACTGAAGGGATTGCAGAACCGGCATAAAATATCCTTTGTTGAATTCAGTTGACCGGGACACCGGCATGTCTGAGCGCATCGGCCCAGACCTGACTGACAGTGCTCTGCCCGGCCGGGTGGTTGCGCTGATAATCTGATACCCTGAGACCGGGATCGAGCCGCATCAGTTCGCCCGCGGCTTTGCGGGCTTCGGCCTCCCGGCCTGCCAGCTGCAACCCGATCACCCGGCATCTGTGTGCCGACAGATGCAGCGGATTGTGCCGCAGCGATGCTTCGGCCATTTCAACC
The DNA here is from genome assembly GCF_042055075.2 of Roseobacter phycocola. Lineage (GTDB taxonomy): Bacteria > Pseudomonadota > Alphaproteobacteria > Rhodobacterales > Rhodobacteraceae > Roseobacter. Next base: position 320,211 of record NZ_CP194010.1, read on the forward strand.
GCTTCGTCATAGCGGCCCCCGGCCACATAGCTGCCCGCGCTCAGCGTCTGAAAGAACGGCCTGCGCGGATCACGCGGTGAGAGCAGAAACGCCCTGTCCGTCAGGGCGACAGCCTCATTCCCGCCACCGGTGAAGGTTTCGAGAACTGCGTTGAGCTGTGAGATGAAGGCACTGCTCGGGTTGATCTCGCGTGCGGCGTCAAACCTCTGGCGCGCGACACTGAAATCGTTCTTCAGAATTGTGCGGATATTGCCGTCTATGGCGAGGGAGAGCGCGCATGTGGCGTTCAGGTCCAGCGCATTCCGGATCGCGTTCTGCGCCTTCAGCTCGTCCGCTGCAACGTCGTCACTCCATTTCTGATAAATCCTCAGAAGGTGCCACTGCGCGAGCCAGGCACGCGGGACAGGATGGGCAGGGCACCTTTCTATGACCGCTTCAAGTTGTGCTGCCGCGCGGTGAAAGTGCCGTTTCTCAAAGGAATGCATCAGTGCCACCGCGGACAGCATCAGCGTATGCGCGTCCAGCACCGGCAGCGGCGTGCTTGATCCGGCGGCAATGGAGCGGGACATGATGATCCGCAGGGCCTGCCCGGCGATCTGATTGGTCAGAAAATCCTCGCCGGCCAGAAAGTCGGCCAGGTCGATCCTCTGGCGGTCGGACCACATGACACGGTGATCGCTGGCGTCTGTGAGGGTGGCGTCAACGGTCAGCGTATTGCCATGCTGGCGGCACTGACCGGTAAGGATGAATTCAGCGGCCGCATCCGGCAGAACCTGCGGGCTAGAGAGGGCGCGACTGGAGAAATGGGAAATCGCGTCAATCAGTTGCGACCGCGCGAAATGACCGGTCAGCTCCTGTGCCAGCGCATCCCCGATGCCCATCGGACGCGGTGTTGCAGTTTCGACAAAGGGGCAGACGATAATCCGCGGCAGGACCGCGTCCGGTGGTGCGGCGACAACCGCTGGCCCGGGCGGTGCGTCTGTCTGGCGCTGGTCGCGCAGCCAGTCTTCGAAACCTTCTTCGGCGAGGTCGATCCCTTCCAGGAAAACGCCCGGCACGTTGTTCTCAATCCGCGAGGCTTCCGGAAGCAGGCCGACAGTATCCCGGTCGGTGCAGAACACTGCATCAAAATCCGCCCCACAGGTCTGGCGCAGGGCGTGCAGCAACTGGCGCAGATTGGCGCGGGCGCGTTCCGGCGCGCTGTCTGACCATAAAACACCGGCCAGCCAGTTGCGGCTGCGACGCAGGCCCGGGGCTGTGGCCAGAAGCGCGATCAGGGCGATGTTGCGCGGGCCGGTGATCTGCGTTACGGCAGCGCCGCTGAGCTCCACGACAGGGGCACCGTACAGCCTGATGCTGAGACAGATATCCGGGTCATCTGACGCCATCGCACGCTTTCCCACACCAGCGGGTACACCCGGCTGGCAGCAGGGGACCGGCCGTCCGGGGACACGCTCTCCACGCCTCGCAGCATGTGGCAAAAGGTCTGTGAAAACAAGTTCGGCGGCATGCCGGATGACCCGTGTCTCCGGGCGACGGCGGCGCTTTGACAGCATGGCGGTACGTGCAGGCAGGTTCATGTCAAAGCCGGTGATGCGGTGGGGACCGTCAGGTTTCCGTCAGGTTGCGCCCTGACGGAAACCTGACGGCTGATGTCATCTGCTGTTCCTGCGCCATTTTCAGCGCGCGGCCCGGACGACTGATCGCGTGATCAGTTCCGGCCTGCAGATCAACAGTAACGAAAGCTATTATCATGAAAATAATCGTTTTTTCTCTTTCCGCCGCAGTGGCCTTGTGGGCCGGCGCAGCAATTTCCGCGCCGGTTTCCGCGAACAGCGAACTGAGCCTTTTTCACAGGTATACTGTCAATTCCGGTTCTGTGCCCGATGCTGTGCGCCTTTCGATCCTGCCGGGGTCTCTGGTTCTGGGCGCGGATATCGAAACAAACGTCGATGACCCGGATGCCACGAACACCAGTTCAGTAAATACCGTCGTGGCAAATCCATTTTCGGAACCCGTCGTGCCATTCAGCTCAGTCCGCACGGATGAAACGGTGCTTCCGGGGGGCACCGAGGGTGCGTTTGCGGCCTATGACGTTGAGGTCACCTCTGTCGATGATCCGGACGCCAACCCGTTCGATACATCAATTGTTGACCGGACCGTGAACAACAGTGGCTCTGTACGGGCAGAAATAGCGTCCGGTCCGGTCGCATCCGATGGGTCCGCATTTTTTATCAATGAACGCGGGTTTCTTTTCGAAAATGTCAGCGACAGCCTGGTCTCTTTTAACATCGTGGGCGACGTGCGGGCCTCGTTTCTGTCCTCCTATGACGGTTCGGATGGTTTCGCCCGCGCCTCGGGTACGCTTTTCAGCGAATTCGGCGCGCTTTCCGGGGCCACCGTCAGCTACCTGCCTCTCGCGCCTTATCTGCGCACAATCACGGAAGAAGGCGGAACCGCCCAGGTTACTGAAAACCTTGTCACCAGTGGCGACGGATTTGACGGTTTTCTTTTTTCTGCGGCAACAAGTGCAGCGGGCGGAGCGGATGCTGCGGAAGCCGCTCTCGATGTGACCTTCCGCTATCTGTTTTCCATCAGCCTCGATCCGGGCGGGTCGGTGGAACTGCTGACCGGGTTCAGGCAGCGCAATGCCGTTGAATACACGCCCGCGCCAGCACCCGTGCCGCTGCCTGCCAGCTTCTCATTCCTGCTGGCTGGCCTCGCGGGGCTGGGTATCGCTAGGCGGCGCATCCGGTCCTGAGTTCCCGGAAATCTGTTTATTGTTCAAGGAGTTTACCGATGTTTTTCCAGAGAAATCATACTGAAGATCATTCATTGCGCGGTGGCGCTCACCGTTTCATCCTTGCAGGTGTCTTTGCGTCTCTCGCAGGGGCAGGCCTGGCGGCGGAGGGGTTCGCTCCGGCCTCCCTCACATCGGGCATCGACAGCGAAATCACTGAGCTGATGCAGGACGGCGGCATTGTCGGCCTGACCGTGGCCGTCACGCAAGGAGGACGTCTCGTCTATTCGAAGGGGCTCGGTCTGTCGCGGCGGCCGGAGAATGCGGGCGGCGGCATTCACATCATGCAACACGATGACCGCACGCGCTTTGGCTCGGTCGGCAAGGCCACGGTCTCGGCGCCTGCACTTTATCAGGCGATGCAGGCCCGTGGTATGGACCCGGCCACCACCAAAGTCTACGGGCCGGACGGTATTCTGGGTACCCGGTACAACGCAGTCCAGCGGATCTCTACAGACAGGCACCGGCCGATTGTTGCAATGGCGATTGGCCCGGATGACCGGGTTCATGCGTGGTACCGGAACGGAACGTACAGTGTCGGGACCTCGTCGGACCTCGCAGCGTACCAACAACCCAGATCCTACACCGTTGCCGAAGGGCGTGAGGCCCACGACCTTCACGCTGTGGCCTTCAATCCGCAGGGCCATGCATATGCCTGGTACAAAGACGGCACCCGCAGTATCGGAACAGCGTGGGATCTTGATGCCCGTGCAGGCATTCCGGTCGACGATGACGGCGATCCGACGCAAACGGTGACACTGCCTGTCGGCTCTGACGGCGACCGCAAATCCATGCATGACGTGGTCGGCATCGGCATCGCCAAGTCGGACAGTGACGTCTACGTCTGGTATGATGACGGCACGGTGTCTTCCGGAAATTCGCTCAATTTCGGGACCCATTTTGTCAACAGGACTTATACGTCGCCGGTTATCAACCAGTCCGACACCCGGTACCGTATCCGCGGGATCGGCATTGCCGGCGATGATCATGTTTATGTCTGGACCTCCGGGAAGCTGGCTTTTTCGGGCCACAGCCGGGACCTTACAGCGTACCGCGCGCCCTATGAGTATGATCACCCCTTCGACGGCCATAAACGCAACCGGTTCCGTGACATCATGGTGCAGCACCTCTTTGACCACACGAGCGGCTTTTTCCGCAGTGGGGATGTCGAAGCCACGCGCCGCACATATCCCGCACATGGCGAGCCGACATATGACCTGATCCACAAGCATTTTCTGGCGACACGTCCGCTGCAGTGGAAAGCAGGCGAACGGTATTCCTATTCCAACCACGGCATGGGGATGACGACCCTCCTGATTGAGGCGCTGACCGGAAAAACCTATCGCGAATACACGGTGAACAGCTATCTCAGACCGATGGGTCTGAAGGGAAAAGTCCGGGCACAGAAAGCGACACCGGATGCGCATGATGCCTACCCCTATGAACGCACCAGTACGGGGTACAATGAGCTGCCCTTCAAGGCCTCTACAACCGGTCTTGCCGCAGGTGGGTGGACCTCTTCGGCGCAGGGTATTCTTGCGATCACCACCCACCTTGCCGACAGCATCGGCTATGATGGCATGGACATCGCTGGCTTCCGCGCCACCTCACGGGGCAAGCTGCACCACAACGGTGCCACGGGTGGCGGGTACGCTACCGTGGCTGTGTTCAGGCCCGGGTATACAGCGGTGAGCGGTGAGGATCTGAGCGAAATCCACGTGGCGATCGGCACCAATACCAGTGGCTTGTCAGATGCCACCACCGCATCGATCCGGGGGATGACCGGGACGATTGCCAAGATTGTGGCAAACGCGGATGTCCCGCAAAGTACAGACTACTGGGATGTTGCCTGGTAAGGAGCTCTGCACAGGCTGATCACTGGCGGCGGCGTCCTCGGGGCGCCGCTCTTTTTGTCCGGCGCGCGCAGTATGTGCGCCTTTGATGCAGCATTTGTCCAACAGCGCGGGCAGGTGCAGTGACATCGCTCTCGACTGCTGACGCGAACCCGGTTTAAATCTGCGCCGGGTGCCCGAACGCTGACAGCCGGAGTGAAGCTATGTTCCTGAAAAACGCCTGGTATGTTGCGGCATGGGCCAGCGAAATCACGCGCGACCTGCGTCAGATCACGGTGCTGGATGAAAAGATCTGCATTTTCCGTACGGAAAGCGGCGACCTTATCGGCCTGGAAGACGCCTGTCCGCACCGCAAGCTGCCGCTGAGCCGGGGCCGTATCCGGGGGGACACTGTTGAATGCGGTTATCACGGTCTGACATTCGACTGTGCCGGCCAGTGCGTGCGTGCGCCAGGCGCCGGGCGCATCCCGTCCGAGGCGCGCGTGCATGCCTATCCGCTCTGCGAAAAATATGGGCTGGTCTGGATATGGATGGGCAATCCGGCGCTCGCAGATACAGCCGACATCTTTGATATACCAAACTTTGATGATCCGTCATGGGGCATCAACCGGGGCTCGGCGATGGAGCTCGAATGCAACTATCTGCTGATGTGCGATAATCTTCTGGATCCTACCCATGTCGCCTGGGTTCACGAGTCCAGTTTCGCGGCGGCCGGCACCAAGGACACACCATTGCGCGTGACAAAAACGGATGAGGGCGTGGTCGTGCATCGCTGGATCATGGATCACGAACCGGCACCGTTTTACAAAAAAGTCATCGGGTTCAGTGGAAACTGCGACCGTCTGCAGCATTACGAAGTCAGGTATCCCGGACATGCGCTGATCCGGGCGGTATTTACCCCGGCAGGTACCGGTGGCCCGGACGGACCGCTGCATGACGATACGTTCATCATGGACAGCTACAATTTCATGACCCCCACGAACGCGCATCAGACCCGGTACTACTGGTTCCAGCTGCGCAATATCCGGCCGGACGACGCAGAACTGTCTGCCATGATGAGTGCTGATGTTCAGAAAGCTTTTGAGGAAGACCGTGCGGTTCTGAATGAAGTCCAGAAAGGCATGACCGACAAACGCAGTCCGCATATTGATCTGCCGATTGATGCGGGACCGCTGCGGTTCCGCCGGCAGTTGCAGGCGATGATCAATGAAGAGCAGCAGGTTGACCGGCAAATGGCCGAATAGGGGCTGTCTGCGCGTCCAGACTTGCGGCAGAAACAGCTTTGTGAAACCGTCGCGGGGTAACTCACCGGGCAAAAACAGGGGCGGAACTGATGCGAAGATCATTCTTTTGCCAGGGAATATCATCCTGCGCCGCAGTGGCGATGCTGGTCGCAGGTGCATTTCAGCCCGATCGCGCCGCTGCGGACTGCGTGCGCACAGAGCTCGACAACCCCCCGCGTCAGTCCTTTGCCTGTACACCGGATTTCGTGATGGAGCGCGAGCCCTCGGCGTCGCTGAAAATTATTGAACGTGCAGGTGAGGCACCGCCCCGCGCCATTGAGCTGCAGAATGGCGCGATCCTGATTGACGTCGTACCCGGCAGCCGGTCTACGCAGATCAGGACACCGGAAGCCATCGCGGCAGTGCGTGGCACTGTGTACATCGTCGATTCACGTGACGGCGAGACCTCTGTTTTTGTCCTTGAAGGGCAGGTCACCGTAACGCGCCCCGGGGACTCCTCGGTCATCGCGCAGGTAAATGCGGGCGAGGGAGCAGATGTGACCCCTGAAACCGGTATCTCCGTCAGCCGCTGGCCTGAACGCCGGGCCGCCGCACTGCTGGCGCGCTTTGGACGCTGACACCCAAAGTCAGAGGTTTTCGCGAAGCGCGGTCCTGCTGGCGCTGATTGCTGCGGTTTTGTGGGTATCCGCAGTTGTCTTGCCGCATGTCACAGGCCGGGCAGGGATTACAGAGACGCCAGAGCTGTGGCTTGCTGATCTGCGCTTCCGGTTGGCTGGCCAGCAGGCTCCCGCTTCTGAGGTGGTTCTGGTTGCGCTGGATGACGAAACACTCGACCTGCCGGGCGGAAACAGCCGGCGCGTGCTGAGCACCCTGATCCGGAATATCAGTGACAGTGGCGCGGCCGCGTTGGCAGTTGATGTTCTGCTGGCGGATCTGCGGGATCCGGCAACCGACGCGGATCTCGCAGCGGCGCTCGCGTCTGTCCCGTCCGCAATCGCTGCGGCTGCGCGGTTTGACCGGGCTTCGGGTGGAGCGCTCGTGCCGGATGCGTTGTTTGCTGCGGCGGCGCAGCCCGGGCTGGTCAACGTATCCACCGATACCCGGGGTACGCCGCGCTACATGCCGCTGGTGCTCGATACCGGCGACGGCATCTATCCGGCGATGGCATTGTCCGCCGCTGTGCTGTTCTCAGGTGATCAGGCCTCGTTCAGCGACGGTGTGCTGACCCTCGGGGAGCGGACCCTTGTGCTGAAGGATGGCGTCTATCTGCCGTTGCGCCACCTTGGGCCGGCGGGCACAGTCCCGACCGTCAGTGCCACCGCGCTGCTGGACGGGCCCTTGTCGGGTGTGTTGCAGGACCGGATGGTAGTGCTCGGATACACGGCCTCCGGCGTGGGGGACCGGTTCCCGACGCCTTTTGATGACAGCACACCCGGTGTGGAGATCATCGCCACAGCCGTCTCGCAGCTGATCGGTGGGCCGGGCCTTCAGCGACCCGAAAACCTTCGGCGCTGGGACGCCGCACATGCTGTTGGGCTGACCATTCTTTGCCTGCTCGCGCTGATGCAGTTGCCATTGTCGCGTTCGCTTCCCCTGATTGTCCTGCTCATGGCCGCCAGTTTCGGGATCGCAGCGATGTTTTTTTCTTCCGGTGTCTGGATCAGTCTCGCGGTGCCCCTGCTGGCTGCGGCTCCGCCAGTGCTTTTTGTGGCGGGCTTCCGGTACCGGCTCGAACGTCAGAACGCCCGGCACACTGAAATGGCCGCAACGGCGCTGCGACAGTTTCAGGCACCGGCGCTTGCGGAAAGAATTGCGCGGAATCCGGATTTTCTGGCCAAACCGGTTGACCGGTTTATGTCGATCCTTTTCGTGGACCTGTCGGGTTTCACCAGCCTGTCGCAAAGACTTGGCCCCGATGGTACGCGTGATCTGCTGAGGTCCTTTCATGAGCTGACCGGAGAGGCCGTCGGGCGGATGGGTGGCAGTGTCCTGAACTACATGGGTGACGGTGCATTGGCTGTGTTCGGCATGGAGCCTGAAAAAACCGGACCACAGACCGATAAGGCGCTGCGCGCGGCTTTTGAGATCGTACAGAAACTCCAGGCCGCACCGCTGCCTTCCGGGCAGACTGCACCGGTCCGGTGCCGGATCGGGCTGCACTGCGGACCGGTTGTTTTGTCCCGCCTCGGCGCCAGCAGTCATCAGCAGGTCACTGTCTCGGGCGACAACGTCAATCTGGCCAGCAGACTGATGGAAACAGCCAAAGAAGAGGATGCAGTAGTCGTCGCAAGCGATGATTTTATGGGCGCACTCAATGGGCCGCCGCCGTTCAGCCCGGAGAAACGCACAGGTGTGCGCGTGCGTGGCCGCAGCGGTGACATTTCCGTCTGTATCTGGAAAACGGACACGATCCCGGATGCGGGCTGATACCGTGATTGCCTGGTGGTGACACCACTTTCGCGCGGATGACGTGAAAGCGATTCTCGCCCTGCGGGTGTGAGCCCTGTTCTGCAAATTGACCAGATATTGAACAATTTCACTTTGATATGTCGTTTTTTCGGTCTTTTCGTCGAAAAATGGGAAAAATTCAGACCCATTTGCTGGCGGAAATGGTTAATGCTTCGTGAATGGGGTGCAATTTTAAGTGCCGCAGAACCGCCCCTGAAAAATCACGGCACATTCGGCGCGCGTCTGCCCGCCACATTAAAATAAGAGGGACATATGCCAACAAAACTGGTCGTCGGTCTGGATGGAGCGGGGTCGGGCAATCGTGCGCTTGATCATGGCAAGCAGCTTGCCCGCCTCATCGGGGACTGTGAGATTCTGGTTGTTTACGTGATTGAATGGTCACCGTTTACTTTCCAGACTGCAGAGGAGAATGCGCAGCGGCACAAGCGGCGCGAGGAAGAAATCGCAGTGGCAAACAGCCGGGTTGTTGAGCCGGCCGTCGCTCAGCTGACAGCGGATGGTTTCACCGCCACGGGCAAAGTGCGTCACGGCGATGTTGCCGAAACGCTGAACGCCATCGCCGAAGAAAACGGAGCGGATCAGATCGTTGTCGGCCGCTCCTCCGAAAGCGGGTTCACGTCCCGCATCTTCGGCAGTTCAACCAGTAACCTTGTCATGCATGCCAGCATGCCAGTCACAGTCGTCGGGTGAGGGATCAACATGAAAACAGATATCAGGTATCTCGCTGGTGCAGCCGCTGCGGCACTGCTGGCCAGCCCGGCTGCCGCACAGGAAGCACAAACGCTTGACCAGCGCGTCAACGAGGTTTTCGCGCAGTTTACGGGGCCTTTCGTCAGCTTTATTTTTGCACCTTTCCCGGGCACGTCGTTCCCCTGGATTGTGATGTGGCTGGTGATCGCGGCCACCGTTTTCACCGTCTATTTCGGGCTGGTGCAGCTGCGTTACTTCGGGCACTCCATTTCGCTGGTGAAAGGTGACTACTCAGATCCGAACGATGCAGGCGAGGTCAGTCACTTTCAGGCGCTTGCCACGGCGCTCTCGGGCACTGTCGGTCTGGGCAACATTGCCGGTGTTGCTGTGGCCGTCGGGATCGGCGGGCCAGGAGCCACGTTCTGGATGATCCTCGCGGGTCTTCTGGGCATGGCATCGAAATTCACCGAATGTACGCTCGGCGTTAAATACCGCAACGAATACCCGGACGGCACGGTGTCGGGTGGTCCGATGTACTATATGTCTAAAGGCTTTGATGAACTTGGACTGCCGGGGGGCAAAATCCTGGCGGTTCTGTTCTCGATCTTCTGTATCCTCGGCGCTCTGGGCGGTGGAAACATGTTCCAGGCTAACCAGGCCCACGCACAGATTTCCGGTATCGTCGGTGACTATCCGGGCTGGATCACCGGTCTGGTCTTTGCCGCCGTGGTCTTTGCCGTAATCGTGGGCGGGATCAAATCCATCGCCAATGTGACAGAAAAGGTCGTGCCTTTCATGGGCATCCTCTATGTCGGTGCGGCGCTGATCATCCTGATCGTGAACTTTGACATGATCGGCTGGGCTTTTGGCCAGATCTTTGCCGGTGCCTTCACAGGTCTGGGTGTTGCGGGCGGCTTTGTCGGTGCGCTGATCCAGGGCTTTAAGCGGGCGGCGTTCTCGAACGAAGCAGGCGTTGGTTCTGCGGCGATCGCGCACTCCGCGGTGCGGACAAAAGAGCCGATCACCGAAGGGTTCGTGTCTCTGCTTGAGCCGCTGATCGATACGGTTGTGATCTGCACCATGACCGCGCTGGTCATCATCATTTCGCAGCAGCTGATCATCGACGAAGCGACAGGAAACTACGTTCTGAACGAAGCCGGTACAGCGATTGCAACTGTTGATGGCAACACAGGTGTGTCGCTGACTTCTGCGGCATTTGCATCCGGGATCAGCTGGTTCCCGTATGTGCTCGCGGTGGCGGTTGTGCTCTTTGCCTTCTCGACCATGATTTCCTGGTCCTACTACGGCCTCAAGGCCTGGACCTATCTGTTCGGGGAAGGCAAGGCATCTGAACTGACCTTCAAGATCATCTTCTGCGTCTTTGTGGTCATCGGTGCGGCGGCAAGTCTTGGTCCGGTGATTGACTTCTCGGACGCGGCGATCTTTGCCATGGCTGTGGTCAATATCTTTGCGCTCTACTTCCTGATGAAGGTTGTGCGCAAGGAGCTGGAATCCTACAGCGCCCGCCTGAAGTCCGGCGAAATCAAAAAGTTCTCACACTGATGAGATACGCGTCGGGGGCGGGCACACCGCCCCCGGTCATCCGCGAACGCGGCTGTTCTGCGGATCATAGGGCCCGGGTGTTATGACCGTACAGCCCACGAGTACTCCCACCACATCCACCTCAAGCCTCTGACCGGCAACGGCCAGACCGGGTTCTACGAACGCCATGGCGAGATTCATGCCCGTGCGATGCCCGAAATCGCCGGATGTAACAGTTCCCACGACCTTTCCGTGCTGCATAACCGATGCGCCGCCCTGGGCCGGGGTGTCGTCGCTCGCAAGGTGCAGTGTGACCAGCTGCTTCCGGGGGCCATCCGCCTGACGGATGCGCAATGCGTCTTGCCCGATGAAGCCCGTCTTGGCCAAGTCCACAAAGCGTCCCAGACCGGTTTCGAACGGGTCAAATTCGGTCAGGATCTCGGCCTTCCAGTGCAGATACCCTTTTTCGAGGCGCATGGAATCCACAGCTCTGCTGCCAAAGAGGCCCATGCCATGGTCCGCCCCGGCGCGGCGCAGGGCAAGCCAGGCGGCATAAAGCTGGTTGTTGGGTACATGGATTTCATAGGCCAGTTCGCCGGAGAAACTGACGGACATCACCACAGCCGGCGCAATCCCGATGAAACACTCCCGGACATGCAGCCAGGGAAAGGCCGTTGCGGACCAGTCCGCGCGGCTGACCGCCGACATCACATCCCGTGCACGGGGCCCCGCCAGAACAAGGATCGTATGTTCGTTTGTAAGCGACCGGATCTGCACATCCTCATCGCTCCTGAGATGCGCCTGCAACCAGTCCATATCGTGATACTCCGCCGCGGCAGCAGAGCCATACCAGACCCGGCCATCCGGCAACCGGGCAATGGTCGCCTCGGATTTGAGCATGCCCTGATGGTTCAGCAAATACCCAAGCCCTACGCGTCCTGCCTTGCGGGGGACACGGCCACAGATTATCCGGTCGAGAAACACATCCACATCTGCGCCAGTGAGCTCGAACCGGTTAAAGCCGCTGACTTCGGTCAGGCCGACCCGGTTGTGCACGGTGTCCACTTCACCAGCGACCACATCAAACACGTTGTTGAAGTGGTATCCGTAATCCTCGTGAAAATCGGGGTCCGGCTTGATGAACTCCATCCGCTCCCAGCCGTTCACCGTCCCGAAAGCCGCGCCTTCGGCGGCGAGAACCGGGGTCAGGGGGGTTGTTTTGGCGGGGCGGCCTGCGGGGCGATGCTCGTGCGGGAAATGAAACCGGAACTCGTTCTGGTAATCCTCTATGGCTTTCAGCGCCGTGAGTTCAACATTGGCGTGCCCGGTGAAGCGTCGCGGATCAGTCACCCAGGTGTCATAACAGGCCTCGCCATGCACAATCTGCTGTGCCAGCAGCCAGCCATGCCCGCCACCTTCGCCCAGACCTGCACGCAATCCGATGATACAGAAGGCGTTGCGCTTGCCGGGGATCGGACCCACCAGCGGCGCGCCATCAATCGTATAGGTGATCGGCCCGTTCACGACCGTGTGGATGCCCGTTTCCATCAGCGCGGGCATACGGCCAAATGCCCCTTCGAGCACATCCGTCACGCGGTCCAGGTCGTCCGGGCAGAGCGCGTTCACAAAATTCGGATCGATCCCGTCCATCCCCCAGGTTTTGCAGTCCTGTTCGTAAAAACCGACCAGCAGCCCGTTTTTCTCCTGTCGGCAGTAGTAGTCGCTGATCGGGCAGCGCAGCAGGGGCATCCGATGTCCGGCGTCCCGGATGGCCGGGATTTCTTCGGTCAGGAAATACTGGTGTTCCATCGACATGACCGGGTGATGCACCCCCATCATCGCGCCGACCTCATTGACGCGGTAGCCGCAGGCATTCACGACGATCTCCGCATGAATATCGCCCTTGTCCGTTGAAACCACCCAACTGTCATCGGGCAGCTGCCGCAGGCCAGTGACCGGCGTATTGCGGTGTACCTCTGCACCGGCCTTGCGGGCCCGCCGCGCCAGCGCCTGACAGAGCTGTGCCGGGTCAATATCGCCGTCCAGCGGGTCCCAGAGCCCGCCCACCAGGTTATCGGTCGAGATCAGCGGGTGACGCCGCGCGCACTCTTCGGCATCGATCACTTCAAAATGCACATCCATGCCGCGCGCCATGGATGCAAAATGGCGGTAGCCGTCCATCTGTTTTTCGGTGTTCGCCAGTCGGATGCCACCGTCGGCGTGGTGATAGTTGATCGGGTAATCCGGGTCCTCTGACAATTCCCTGTAGAGATTGATGGAATGCGTTTTCAGTCCCACCATCGTCTGGTTCATGCCAAAGTTGGTAACCTGGGCGGCGGAGTGCCATGTCGTGCCGGACGTCAGCTCATTGCGTTCCAGCAGCATAACATCGCTCCAGCCCTCCTGCGTGAGGTGATAGAGCGTGGAACAGCCGGCGATGCCGCCACCGATGACAACAACCCGTGCCGATTTTCTCATGCCTGCTCTCCGATATGTCAGTGCCTGCAGCAGTGAGACGAAAGCAGGCCGGACGGGTCAACAGAATTACGGGAATGACGATGGAATCGAATTCAGGTTTCGATCTTTTGAAAATCCAGGCCCGCCCGACATCGCAAACGTGGTCTTTTAACGAAACGCTTTGTCGTCCGGCGCTTCCGGCATATGCAGTGCGCCATCAAGCCAGGGGGTCTGGCGCACGGCGGGGCTGATAACATAGTCCCGGATCAATCGACGCATGACCTGCCAGACCCTTTGCGCCGTTGCCGCATCGAAATCCGCGCGGGCAAAGAGGGAGATGTACCTGGCAAATCCGGGGCCGGGCAGGGGCACGATCTGCACCTGGTGGCAGAACCTGTGCGCGCGCTGATAATTGGTCGGTGTCGTGATCGCCCAGCCTTTTCCATCTGCGATCATCCCCATCATGGATTGTGTGCTCTCAAACCGGAACCGTTGTGGCAACTCGAAACGCTGACGGCGCAGATGAGCGCTGATCTGCCGGCCCATCAGCTGATCATCGCTGTAGCGCAGGAAAGGCAGATCACTCTTCCCCTTCAGCAGATCCGCAGGGTCTTCGGGCGCCGCGAGCGGCATCGCCACAACATAAGGATCGCGCAGCAGCGGCCATTCGCGGATACCCTCCGGTTCGGAGTCGGGCCGCGTTGCAAGCCCCAGATCCACCGCGCGGCTGTCGAGCAGCGCCAGAATGTCATGGCTGGGCCGGGTCAGATGCAAAAACCGGCAGGCCGGCATATCGCGGGCAAGCTGACGGGCCAGATCCGGCGCGACCTCATCCTCAAAATCCTCGATCAGCGCCAGGCGAAGGTTGCGTATGTCGGACAGCCGCCCGGTCAGTGCGGCACCCTCTGCCTTGCGCAATAGATCGAGCGGCCCATCGATCTGGTCCAGAAATGCGGCACCTTCCGGGGTCAGTGCCATGGGTCTGCGCGCGTGATCCAGCAGCTGAACGCCGAGCGTATGCTCAAGCTGGCGCAGGTGGTGGGACACCGTACTGACGGACAGGCCCGCTGCCTGCGCTACGCTTTGCACCTGTCCGCAGCGGGCCGTTTCCCGAAAGAGTTCGAGTGACTTCAGAGTGAGTTTGGATCGGTGCATTGCGGGCCTCCGGCGCTGCACCTGATACTAACGATCCCGTGTCACTTTTGAAGTTTCCGAAAGAGAAATACGAAGAATTCAGTCCATCTGATACCCTGGTGTGGATTTTGAGATAGCTGTTTCCTCGGCGTTCATCTCGGCCTCGATCTCCTCGAACATCGGTGTCGAAAGGTAACGCTCGCCGGTGTCCGGCAGCATGCACAGGATGACCGAGCCGGGTGCGGCTGTTTTTGCGATCTCCTGCGATACGGCAAAGGTTGAGCCACCGGAGATACCCGTCAGGATGCCTTCTTCGGCAGCAAGCCTGCGTGCCCAGGCGATGCCATCTGGGCCCGCAACGGGCAGCAGTTCGTCATAAAACGCACTGTCGATCCCTTCCTGCAGCACGGCGGGAATGAAATCCGGTGTCCAGCCCTGGATCGGGTGCGGTTCAAACGCGCTGTGGCTGACAGCAGGCGCTCCGTTGTCGCGCCGTTCCTGCGCGATACCACTGCCTACCAGCTGCGCATTGCCGGGTTCCGTCAGGATGATTTTGGTATCGGGACGCTCTTTGCGCATCACCCGACCGATGCCGGTGACGGTGCCGCCGGTGCCATAGCCTGTGACGATGTAGTCCAGCTTCCGGCCCTCGAAATCGCCCAGAATTTCCTGCGCTGTGGTCGCCTCGTGCATGTCTGCATTGGCCTTTGTCTCGAACTGGCTTGCCAGGAACCAGCCATTGGCCTCGGCAAGTTCAACGGCCTTGTTGTACATGCCAAAGCCCTTTTCGGCGCGTGGTGTGAGAATGACCTTTGCCCCCAGCATCCGCATCAGACGGCGCCGTTCGATCGAGAAGCTGTCCGCCATGGTTACCACCAGCGGGTAGCCCTTTTGCGCGCAGACCATCGCCAGCCCGATGCCTGTGTTGCCCGAGGTCGCCTCGACAACTGTCTGTCCTGGCTTCAGGGTGCCGGCGCGTTCGGCGGCTTCGATGATGTTGAGCGCCAGCCGGTCCTTGACCGATGCGGCCGGATTGAAAAATTCGGCCTTGACGTAAAGCTCAACGCCGTCCGGCGCCAGGTTGTTGATCCGGATCACCGGCGTATTGCCGACGGTATCAAGAATGGAGTCAAAAGTTTTGCCCTGACCGGATGTGCGGCGGATGGAGGGAGCTGTCATGAGATGTCCTTTCTGTCCCGTGATCTGCGGGTCCGCACGTTCTGCGCGGGTCTGCAGCATCACGCAGGACAGCCCCCTTTTGCAACCTTTTCTCCCGACTGCAGATGCCTGCGCCTGCAGAGCGGGCTTGTCAGCTTCGGAAATCCGGTGCTAGCCTCAGGGGACCTAACCGGGCAGCGGGGTGTCTACCGGACCCGCCCGACGTCGCTTTGATGACGCGTGAAATCTCCGCCTTTGGCCCCCCAGCGATGGGGAACTGGAACGCAGGACGGGGAGGAAACTGTCATGTTCAAAACGGGGATCGCCGGTATCGGTGATATGGGCAGCGGTATTGCGCTTAATCTGATCAGAAACGGGTTTGATGTTTCGGGATATGACCCGAAACCGGACCGGATGCAGGCATTTACGGACATGGGCGGCCAGGCTGCGGCAAACCCGGCCGAAATCGGCCGGTCCGCAGATGTAGTTTTTGTCATGGTGATGACGGGACAGGAAGCACGGGATGTGATCCTGGGGCCGGACGGGTTGGTGTCTCATATGAAACCGGGCGGCACGGTTATTCTGAGCGCCACCATCCGGCCAGATGAAGCCCGGGAGATTGGTGCCGGTATGGAAGGTTCAGGGATTGATCTGGTCGACACACCGGTGTCGGGTGGGTTTCCCGGGGCGCAGTCCGGGACGCTGACGATGATGGCGGCAGCACCGGATGCTGTCCTGGACCGGGTCGCACCCGTAATGCAGGCGGTATCGGCCAATATCCATCGGGTGGGTACCCGCCCCGGTGACGGACAGACGGTCAAAGCCTGTCTGCAGTCGCTGATCGGCGCGCAGTTTTCTGCAACCTTTGAGGCGGCAGCCCTTGCGGCAAAGGCGGGCGTGCCGGGGCAGGTCATCCTGGATGTGTTCTCCACCTCATCCGCGGGCTGCGGCGTGGTCAACAACGCGCTGGAAAAGATCATCGACCGGCAGTTCGAAGGCACCGGCAGTCACATCAACACGATGCACAAGGACCTGACGATATCCATGGGGCTCGGCGAGGACCTGGGCGTGCCGCTGCACACAGCGGCGGCGGCGATGCAGATTTTCCATGCCGGGCGGACGAAATACCCAAATGGGGACAACTGGGCCTGCACCCGTGTGATCGAGGAGATTATCGGAGCTGAACTGCACCGGAAGGGGCAGTCATGAAACTCGGTGTCATCTGCGACGGGATCAGCCGTGACCTTGCGCATGCGGTTGATGTCATGGACGCGTTTGATCTCGACTACGCCGAACTGCAGTTTGTTGGTGACAAAGAAGTCGGCGATCACACACCGGGGGAAATCCGGGACATTGACCGGCTGTTGCGGGATCGCGGCAAACCCGTGTCCTGTCTCTCGCGCCACATCTTTGCGGGCCTGACCAGCGCGAACCGGCCGGGCGATGCGGATCACACCCGTCACATGGATGCGCTGAAGCGGGTGATCGACATGGCCCATATCACCGGTGCGCCCCTTGTCCGGATCATGACACAGAAAAAGGAACAGATCCTCTGGGGGCGCGGCGGTGCAGAGGTGTGGAACGTGGCGCATGGAGCCTGGGACAGTATGCCACCGATGATCGCGTCGGCGGTTGAACTGGCGCGGGCCGAAGGGGTGCGGCTGGTGGTCGAGACCGGTAACGGCACGATGGTCAATTCGAACTACACGGCGCGGCGTCTGATCGACGAGCTGGATGCGAAAGACGTTTTGCAGGTGCTGTGGGATCCGGCCAACAACTGCTGGTGTCACGAAGCCGCCTGGCCGGATGGGTATGACACGCTGAAGGGCGGATACCTCGGACATCTGCACATAAAAGATGTGACTGTTGATACGCCGCGCGCAACGCTGGAAGTCAGGCGCCTCGGCGAGGGGCAGCTGGGCCCGATGCTGCATCCGATTGCAGATGCGCTCAGGGCCGATGGATACGACGGCGTGATCTCACTGGAGAGTGTCTGGCATCCCGGGGACGGCAGCTTCGAAAACGGGTTCAGGCAGTGCGTCGGACCCTTCCGCGATATATTCGGCCACTGAAAATGGGCGCCGGATCAGGCGTTCACCTGATGCGCCAGCTGTGATGCGGCCCGTTTCAGCGGTTCGAGAAATTCGCGGAGCGTTTCCGGCGTCTGGCGCTGGATCGGTGCGTGTACCGACAGGGTCGACATAAGACGTTTCTGGTTGTCCAGAACCGGTACCGCAACAGCGGCCATGTCTTCCATGAATTCCTGATTGTCGCAGGAATAGCCGCGCTTGCGCGTCAGTTCGATCTCGGTCTTCAATGCCGCGCGGTCGGTGATGGTGCCGGGAGCGTGCTTTTCCAGCCGGGCACTTTCGAGATAACGGTCGAGATAAGCCGGGCGCAGCGAAGACAAATACATTTTGCCACTGGCTGTGCAGTGGAACGGGACCTGAGTGCCCACGGGCAGCTGAATGCGCAGCGGCCAGTGCGTTTCAATCCGGTCCAGATAGGTCATTCCCTCACGGTCCGGCATCGCAATATTGCAGGTCTCGCCGATTTCGGCAGCAACTTCGCGCAGGATGTTCAGGCGCAGCATCCGCACCCGCTGCGAGGAGATAGCATTGACGGCCATAGTCCGGAGCCGTGGCCCCGGAGAATAGGAACGGCCGTCAATATCGCGCTGGAGGAACCCTTCTGCCTCGGCTGTATTGAACAGGCGGTGCAGCGTTGGCTTCGGCAGGTTCAGGGCATCCTTGATAACAGAGGGTGTCACAGGGACGCCGGCCTTCACCACCTCTTCAAGCAGGACCAGCAAACGAAGGTTTGTGGGTATCTGATCCTGTTTGTCAGACATGGTGAAGACCTTTTTCTACTTATTTCCCAGGTACCAGATACAGCGCCAAGTCGGGGACCAATGCAACAAGAATCCAGGTCGCCATCAGCGCAAAGAGGTACATTGTGGAATACCGCAACAGTCTGAAGTAGGGGACCCCGGTTACACCGGACGCCACGTAAAGGTTCAGACCATAAGGCGGCGTGATGAACCCGATGGATGCACCCACAAGGAAGATCACGGCAAAGTGGATCGGATCCACACCGACGCTTGCGGCAATCGGCGCGAGGATCGGTGCCAGGATAATCGTCACCGGCAGCGATTCAAGAACCATGCCGGACACGAAAACGATGACCATCGCGGTTGCCAGAACCGCATAGTATCCGCCCATCGACGTCACAAAATCTCCGATAACCTGCTGCGCGCCCAGAAGCGAGAGGATCTGCTGCATCACCACCGAAACGGCAATCAGCGGCGCGAGAATGCCGGTGATCTGTGCCGAACGGACAACGATGCTGGGAATCTCAGGCAGCGTGAAGCCGTCCACCAGGAGCATTTCGCCATAGCTTTTCTCGTCCCAAGACTTGTTGCCTTTGATCCGGAACAGACGGCTGAGCGCCCAGCTGACAAGACCCGCGATCACACCAAAGCCCACGGTAACACCCGCCGCTTCTGTCGGTGAAAACTTACCGGTGTAGATGCCCCAGAGCACCAGGAAGATGGCGAAAAAGCCTAGCCATCCGCCGAGGCCGGTTTTGAAGATACGGATCGGGTTGATCGCGATCAGGTGACCCCAGCCGTTGCGGCTGCAGACGATCCAGCAGGTCAGCATCATGGCGACGACCATCAGGGTCCCCGGAATGATACCGGCGATGAAGAGCTCACCCACTTCAAGTTGCAGCAGGAAGCCGTAAACAATGAAGATGATCGAGGGCGGAATAATAATCCCGACTGTACCACCCGCCGCAGCGGTGGCTGCCGAGAAGCGCTCATCATAGCCGCCTTTGACCATTTCCGGGTGCAGCATCGAGCCGATGGTGGCCGTTGTCGCAGAGTTCGAGCCGGAGATGGCAGCAAAGAGACCACAGGCCCCGATCGAGGCCATGGCAAGACCGCCGCGCAGCCAGCCCAGACAGGCGTAGGCAAAGTCCGACAATCGTTTGGCGATCCCCGATTTGTTGATGAGGTCACCGGTCAGGATAAAGAGCGGCATCGCCAGAAGCGCATAGCCCTTGTTGAAGACGTTCAGGAGCTCCGCGCCCATGTTGTCGAGCGTCAGCCCCAGTACGAAAGAGCAACCGATGACCCAGTAGGCGATCACAAGAAGCACTGGAACGCCGAGCATGAAAAGCATGGTCACGGCAAGCGAGATCAGCGTGATGATGGTTCCGTCAGCCATTATGTATCTCCCCCGATCACAGCCTGCTCAATAAGTGGTTCGCCCGCGCGGTATTTACGCAGATCGTCCTGAAAGTTCTCAATCGCGCGGCCTGCAATCAGTGTCGCAGCGATGGGTGCGGTGATGAGGAACCACCACTGCATGGTATTATCCGTGCCCAGCACGATCTGGAAGTTCGATGCAGAGTTGGCCGTCACGCGGCAGGTGGTCACGAAGAGGATCAGCGCAAAGCCCATCCACAGGACAAAATCGAGGAACAGGCAGGCGAGCTGCCCGGTCGGTCCCATCTTGGTGCGGAATTCTGAGAAACTCAGGTGCGTGCGCAGACGGATGTTATAGGCGGCACCAAACCACGCCATGACCATAAAGAGGAAGGGCGGGATCGTTGTCGACCAGGGCCACTGGCTGTTGAACACAAAGCGGTCCACCACGGCCCAGAAGATAATGAAACCGATGGCAAGGTACGCAACCACCATGATGGTGCGTTCAAGGTGTCGGTCGAGCAAAGGTACCTTGTGGTAGAGCAGCGATATAAAGAACCCGCCGCCGAGCATGATGATCAGTCCCAATGGCCATGTTGCGTTGGATCGCAGAGCACCTGATATCTCGAAACTGTCCTGCGACGCCACAGCCGAGATGATCGTGCCCATTTCTGAAATAATCGACAAACCCTGTTCCTCCCGAAAGGTTTGGTCCGCTCAGTTTCCGCGCCCCTCCGGACGCATAACCGGCCCGCACCCTTTGGGTCAGGCCGCTGTCCTCGCGGAAAAAAGGGCCGGCCCCCTTTGGGGGACCGGCGTTTTGATGTGCCTTAAATGGCTCAGGCTTTCCACCAGCGACGCGGCTCGACGTTTTCGGCCAGCGTGTGCGGGTTGTTGCGGACTTCGTTGTAGATGTCCTGGTAGGTGTCGATACCACCGGCCCAGTTGTTGATCCGCTCACGCCACTGCTCCCAGAGCTGCGGCTGGAACTCGGGCGAGCACATTTCTTCGGCTTTCTTGCGCTCTGCATCGGACAGCGTCGCCATGCGGACGTTGTTTTCTGCAAAGATCGTGCCCGGAAGCTGCGGATCTGTCGCACCAACGGTGTTCACAAGTGCTGCTTCGTTTGCGGCCTGAACGTGTACCTGGCTCAGGTAGGACGATTCCATAACCGCGTCCTGCAGTTCGCCGCCGAGGCTGTCGAACACAGATGCAGACATCGCTGTGTGCTCTGTGCCGCAGAAGAAGCGCAGGTCGACCGACTGGCTGACAACCGGCGACATGTTCGCATATGCCACAGCAGATGCCCATGTTTCCGCACCGTCGATCAGACCCTGCTTGAGGCCATCGAGCGTTTCTTCCCATGCAATCGGCACCGGGTTCAGGTTCAGAGCGTTCATGGCGATACGGCCGAGCTGTGTACCGGTGACGCGGTTCTTGGAGCCGAAGAGCTCTTCGATGCTTGTCACTGTGGGCTTGTCTTCCCAGGCCAGACCCAGCTGGATGCCGCGGAGTTCGGCGTGGCTGAAGAGGAACTTCAGGCCGTGGCGCTTCTCGAAGGGCTCACGCAGGATGCGCTGCGATTCCGGGCTGTACATAAAGTAGTACTGATCCGCGCGGCTGCGGAACATGTATGCATAGTCCAGAACGTTCAGGTAAGGCGCGCCGCCTGCCGAGTTCTGCGTGGAAGCCGCATAGACATCAACGATGCCCTGCTGCGTTTTCTCAACACAGGACAGCTGGTTGCAGATCTGGTTGTTGCCGATGAACTCCAGACGAATCTCTCCGTCGGTGCGGCTTTCGAGGTCGCGTGCGAACTCTAGAACGCCCGCGCGTTCGATCAGAAGGTTTTGCGGGTTGAAGCCTGCAGCACCGATTTTCAGCGTGAATTTCGCTTCTTTGGCAAACCGCTTTTCGTAAGTAGATTCAGCAGCTTGTGCCAGGTTGGCAAGGCTCATCGCCCCGCCGAAGCTGCCCGCTGCGAGCAGCGTGGAGCTGAGCCCGTAACGGCCCGCGACGCGGAAAAGATCCCGGCGCGAAAGGTGCTTGATATTATTCTGTATTTTCATGACGTCCTCCCTGAATGTCATTTATTGAGACGTTTTGTCCCAAAAAACACTAGTATGATATGCAGTTTTTGCCTAGAGTTTTTTTCATACTACATGGAGGAGCCCGTCGTGGAAGCGGATTTTGTCGTCGTCGGTGCCGGTTCAGCCGGATGCGTGCTGGCAAACAGGCTGAGCGCAGACCCTAAAAACAGTGTTATCCTGCTGGAGGCGGGCGGGCGTGACCTCAACCCATGGATTCACATTCCTGTCGGGTACTTCAAAACGATCCATAACCCGTCCGTTGACTGGTGCTACAAAACCGAACCCGATCCGGGTCTGAACGGCCGCTCCATTGAATGGCCGCGCGGCAAGGTGCTGGGGGGCTCGTCCTCACTGAACGGGCTACTCTATGTGCGGGGGCAACCGCAGGACTATGACCGGTGGCGCCAGATGGGTAACGTCGGCTGGTCGTGGGATGATGTGCTGCCGCTGTTCAAACGGGCAGAAAACAACGAACGCGGGGCTGATGATTACCATGGTGATCAGGGGCCACTGTCGGTGTCCAATATGCGGATTCAGCGTCCGATTACGGATGCCTGGGTCGCGGCAGCCCAAGCTGCAGGATACAAATTCAATCCGGACTACAATGGAGCAGAGCAGGAAGGCGTCGGCTTTTTCCAGCTGACTGCACGCAATGGCCGTCGCTGCAGTTCTGCGGTTGCCTACCTGAACCCGGCCCGCAGCCGTCAGAACCTGAATATTGTGACACATGCGCAGGTCGACCGCGTTGAAATCACCGAGGGACGTGCAACGGGCGTGACCTATACTGACCGTGGCGGCAATCCTGTGACGGTCACGGCGCGGCGCGAAATTATCCTGTGTGGCGGCGCCATCAACTCGCCCCAGCTTCTGATGATGTCCGGTATCGGAGAGGCCGCGCAACTGGCCGAACACGGCATCGAAGTCAAAAAGGAACTGTCCGGGGTGGGCAAAAACCTGCAGGACCATCTGCAGGCGCGGCTGGTGTACAAATGTAACGAACCGACGCTGAACGATGAGGTTTCAAGTCTCTTTGGGCAGGCCAAGATCGGGTTGAAATACCTGATGTTCCGTGCAGGACCGATGACGATGGCCGCGAGCCTCGCCACCGGCTTTCTGAAAACGCGGGATGATCTGGAAACGCCCGACATTCAGTTCCACGTGCAGCCGCTTTCCGCGGAAAACCCGGGTAAGGGGGCCGATAAATTCTCGGCCTTTACCATGTCGGTGTGCCAGCTCCGCCCGGAAAGCAAAGGCGAAATCAGGCTCAGTTCGGCAAAGCCGCGGGATTATCCGAAAATCATCCCGAACTACCTCTCGACCGAGACTGACTGCCGCACAGCGGTCGCAGGCGTGAATATTGCACGCAGGATTGCCCGCCATGCGCCGCTGACGTCAAAAATCTCCGAAGAGTTCCGTCCGCATGCCAGCCTCGACATAGATGACTATGAGGCAACGCTGGACTGGACACGCAACAATACGGCGTCGATCTATCATCCGACAGGAACCTGTAAAATGGGTTCCGGCGCGGATGCGGTGGTTGATGACCGCCTTCGGGTGCATGGCATCAAAGGGCTGCGGGTGGCCGATTGTTCGATCATGCCGGAGATCGTGTCGGGCAATACCAATGCCCCGGCCATTATGATCGGTGAAAAGGCCTCAGACCTGGTTCTGGAAGACAACTGACACCCGGGCGCCGTTTCACAATCCGTTGAACGCAGGCACATCATACCGGTGCGCCGTCGGCGGTGCATTGCGTTTCCCGCGATATCTGACAAAGGTAGTCCGGAGACGGGGCGCTTCGGCGCACCCGGTGCCGCAGTTTTTTGCGGCTGAACAGAAGATGAAGACATGTCGCCGAAATTCTTTTCCGCTGCGCGCCGCGCGCCGCACCTGGGCAGCTATCCCATGGAGAAATGCGCGCGGGGAGAGCTGCCTGACCTGAGGTCTGTGCCGGCGATGTCTCCCCTGAGCTTTCACCGTCCGGATGATCCGCTGTCCATCGTCAATGCGATGTCTGATTATCAGGCGACCATGGACGCGCTGCGCGACGGCCTTGTGAACCGGACAAAAGCGACCATCCCGGAGGATCCGCGGGAGCGGGCTGAGCATCTGAAATCCTTTGGCTATTTCTGTGATGCCTCGATGGTCGGGATTGGCGCACTGCCCGAGGCAGCACTGCTGACCGAGCCCTGGCGGAACCCCGACATTGACCGCCTCGCGGCAGACCTGAGCACCCGCCAGACCAAGACCCTGGCGTCCGGCATTGACGTGATTCTGGCGGATCTGCGCGACAGCATGCTGGCGCCGGACACAACGGCCAATGATCACACAAATGTTCTGACCTTTCTGTGCGAATGGCAGCGCGATCCGGGCCCGCAGGAGCCGGGAACCGACTGGCTGCGGAACGCACAGGCGCACCGCGCGGCCATGCGCAGTGCGGAAGTTGCGGTTGTTCTGGCCAGTTACATCAGACTGCTGGGCTGGGATGCCAAGGCCCATACCGCAACCAGCACGGACATCGACCTCAACATCGCGACAGTCAGCGCAGGTCTTGCGATCCCGCAGGAGGGTGATCTGCACAACCCGTTTCTGGGCAACCGCTTCGGCGTGGCCTGTGTCACGACGACCATGCCTCTGGCCCATGACAGCCCGCTGGCAGCGGATGCTCTGCAGAACGCAGGGGGGCTGGCCTGGCAGCTTGGTGTCGGCACGGCGAAATCCGCGCACAACCGCGATCCGTTTGTGCGCCGTGACTACCGGCAGGGGCCGCACCCTTTTGAAACGCTCACCCGCGTAGAGACCCCGACCACGTACATCGATGAAGCGCGCGTCGCCCGGGTGCCAAAACGCACTGACATGTTTGCCCGTGCGCAGTTCGGCGACATGGGCAAGGCGGTGCAGGATGGTGCATCGGGCGGACACTATGCGCGCAAGGCGGCACCTTCTATGGCGCAGCGGCGGATGCTGGGCGCATTGACCCTGTTGCAGGACGGGGCGTCGGGTGACGGAAACCGGCCGACGGATGCGCAGCGAAACGGCGATAACATCCGGGCAGCCTGCTATTTCCTGGGGATTGATGCGGTCGGCCTGTCCCGGTGTCCCGAATGGGCCTGGTACAGCCATGATGCCACCGGGAAACCAATCGAGCCGTCGCATGATCAGGCCATCAGCATGATCGTGGATCAGGGCTTTGACACGATGGAGGGGGCAAGTGGGGATGACTGGATCAGCGTCGCGCAATCCATGCGGGCCTATCTCCGGTTTTCGCTGCTGGGTGGGGTGATCGCGCGCCATATCCGCAACCTCGGCTATAAGGCCAAAGCGCACACGGTGATGGACGGTGAGGTTCTGCAGCCGCCGCTGTTGCTCCTGTCCGGCCTGGGCGAAGTCAGCCGCATCGGCGAGGTTATCCTGAATCCGTTTCTCGGTCCGCGCCTGAAGTCCGGCGTGGTGACGACGGATATGCCTATTGATCATGATCGGCCGATTGATTTCGGGCTGCAGCGGTTCTGCGAAAGCTGCAACAAATGTGCCCGGGAATGCCCGTCGGGCGCGATCACCGCAGGCCCCAAGCTGATGTTCAACGGGTATGAGATCTGGAAATCTGACAGCCAGAAATGCGCGACCTACCGGATCACCACGGCGGGTGGCTCGATGTGTGGCAGGTGCATGAAAACCTGTCCGTGGAATCTCGAAGGGCTGTTTGCGGAAAAGCCGTTCCGCTGGGCAGCGATGAAGTTTCCGTCAGCAGCACCGGTTCTGGCGAAACTGGATGACAGGCTCGGACACGGTGGGTTGAATCCGGTCAAGAAGTGGTGGTGGGATATCGAACTGGCTGAAGACGGCGGGTATCATCCGGCGCGCAGCCCGGTAAATGCGCGCTCGCTGCAACCGGAACTGAAGCTGCGCTACGAAGATCAGACACTGGCCGTCTACCCGGCACCGCTTGCGCCGCCGCCCGCGCCATACCCTTTCCCGATGGACCGCGAGGCCGGTATCCGCGCGTATCAGGATATGATCCCGGCCGACGAATACCGAGAGCGCCGTGCGGCAGGTGAGACAGGGACGTGGGATCACCGGTATACCGCCAATCTGGAAAGCCCGGTCGTCGAAGTGACCCTGGCGGATGTGCAGGTCCTGTCTGACCGGGTGTCGCTTTACAGTTTTGAGGCCGCCGATGGCGCGGACCTGCCAGCGTGGACAGCGGGCGCACATCTGGACATCGTCGTCAGCCCGGACAAACTGCGCCAGTATTCGCTCTGTGGTGATCCGGCGGACCGGCGGCGGTACCGGATTGCTGTGCTGCGCGAGGATGAAGGCCGCGGCGGGTCCGTCCTGTTGCACCGTATTTTCCGGCCCGGGCGACGGGTGTTTGTGGCAAAACCGGCCAACCATTTTCCGCTCGATCCGGAGGCATCACACACCATCCTTATGGGAGGCGGTATCGGCGTGACCCCTATGATCGCCATGGCGTATGAACTGGCGGCACAGGGGCGCTCTTTTGAGCTGCATTATTCAGCATCCCGCGCGGCGGATGCGGCCTTTGCGGCGCAGCTTGCGGCGGTGCCCTGGGCGAAGGCTGTGTCGCAGCATATGTCTGATCAGGGTACGCGCGCGGACCTGCCTGCCATTTTCGCGGACCGGCCAGCCGGTACGCATGTCTACACCTGTGGTCCTGACAGCTACATGGCCGCGGTTACCGATGCCGCGCAGGCCGCCGGACTGCCCGAAGACGCCTGCCATCTTGAATACTTCGCCGTTCCGGAAACACCGGAGTATGAAAACCACGCCTTCCGGATTGAGCTGAACGACGGACGTGTTCTGGATGTTCCGCCTGAAATGTCCGCGGCCGAAGTGCTGATAGCATCGGGTGTTCCGGTGGATCTGAAATGCTCGGACGGTCTGTGCGGGGTCTGTCAGTGTGGCTTGCTGGACGGGGAAGCGGAGCATCGCGACTTTGTCCTGTCAAAGGCTCAGCGGGAGAAGAATATCATCCTCTGCCAGTCGCGCGCTGCACAGAAAGGCGGCACTCTGAAACTCGATCTCTGAATTATCCACAGAACCGGTGGAAGATGTGCTGCGGGCAGGGGTGTTTATCCACAGATTCCAAAGAATCGGTGACACCATTCGCAGCGTCCAGGTAACCTCAGAAAGGAGCGAATCTGAGGGGTGAATATGAGACACGCAGTCATTTCAGAGAAACCCTGCGCGGAGAGCATTCTCGCGATGGCCGGGAACGAAGTCGGTGCGTTCGTTGAACGTTGCATACGGGACCGCTCACTGAGCAGACTGGTATCCGACCTGAACAACGCTCTGATGTCCGGCACGCCAAATGAGCAGGAGAAAGCCCGCAAGGCGCTGCAGCATATGGGTTTTATCTGATCAGCCAGCGCCCAACGGCAGCCTGGAGATCTCCTGAAACCTGCCATCGGGGCGTTCACCGCACAGCGTGAGCGATGTGATCTCAAACGGCTCCGGGACAAGGCCCGCAAAATGATCCTGTGCGCGTGCCAGAACTTCACCACGCCCGTCACGATCAAGCGGCCCGGTCAGTGTCATGTGAAACCGGAATGCGTCCATGACATGAGGATAGCCCCAGGTGCGCAGGTTTTCCTCGTGCAACGTGGACATCCCCGGCCTCCTGCGCCGTTCCAGTTCAGCCTCTGTTGCAGGACGGCGCCAGGTATCCAGCTCCCGCACCATGTCAGCCGCCAGCGCAGCGAGCGGTTCGGCTGGCCCCGACGGCGTAAAGGCCAGAAAACGCCCCAGCGCAGTGATCCGCAGACCATCCAGAGTGACCGGCGCCTGAAGCGCGCACAACGCCCGTGCTTTTGCCTCCAGCGTTTCCGCGTGCATGCCGGGGGCCAGTGCGAAAGGTGGTTTGATGGTCCCGTGAAATCCGTATTTCCGGGGCCGGTCCGACGCCTCTCCGGCCACCGGCGCCATACCTTCGCCCGTCGCGATATCCCAGCCCAGCCAGTGCGCCCCGGCGCGGGCTAATGCGCCGGCCGGTGGTGTGTAATAGATCGCGTATCTGGTGAACGTCACGCGTCGCTCCTGTGTCCCGGTTCGCGTGGAACCTGCCACCAACAGCGGCCCGGGCCAACCGGAAACGCAGCGGCATCCCTTCAGATGCCGCAATCCGCCCCTTGCGCTCGGGTCGGCAAACAGGCCACATCGCTCAAACGCTCACAAACGGAGATGACGCAATGCGTGCCATGCAGGTGACAGAACTCGGACAGCCCCTCAGCATGCAGGACATCCCAGTCCCGGATGCTGCTGCAGGCCAGGTTGTGGTCAGAGTACACACCTGCGGGCTGAATTTCGGCGACCTGCTGATCATCAAGGGCACCTACCAGGAACGGCCACAGGTGCCCTTCACGCTGGGCATGGAGCTTTGCGGTACGGTTACAGAAGTGGGCGAGGGCGTCACGGATCTGCAAGTCGGGCAACGGGTTGCCGCCTATTGCGGGTTTGACGCGCTGGCCGATTATGCGGCCATCCCGGCCAGCGTCTGCGTCCCGGTTCCGGATCAGATGACGGACGAACATGCCGCAGCTTTTCTGATCGCCTACGGAACAAGCCACGTCGCACTGGATTACAAAGCGCACCTGAAAGCGGGCGAGCGTTTGCTCGTTCTGGGCGCATCCGGCGGTGTCGGACTGACGGCTGTGGAACTTGGCAAGCTGATGGGTGCCGAAGTTGTCGCTGTGGCGCGCGGCGCCGAAAAGCTGGAGGTCGCAAAGGCGGCCGGCGCGGATCACCTGATCAATTCGGACACGGACGATATCCGGGAGATCGTGAAAGGTCTCGGGGGCGCGGACGTGGTCTATGACCCCATCGGCGGGGACCAGTTCAAAGCGGCCCTGCGCGCCTGCCGGCCCGAAGCGCGACTGATCCCGCTGGGTTTCGCCAGTGGCGAGGTGCCGCAGATCCCGGCCAACCATCTGCTGGTCAAAAACCTGACCGTGATCGGCTTTTACTGGGGCGGGTACACCCGCGTGAACCCCAAAGTCCTGACCGACAGTTTCCGCGTTCTGACAGACTGGTACACACAGGGGAAAATCCACCCGCATGTCAGCAACGTACTGCCGCTGGAGCAGGCCAACGAGGCGCTGGACCTGCTGCGGACGCGCAAAGCAACCGGCAAAGTGGTTGTGCGCATCGACTGATCCCGCTTTGCGCGAAATAACCATAGCGGGTCTGCCAAATCCCATGTAGCGTGCCCGCGTTCTTCACCGCGTTCCGAGGTTGGTCATGTCCGAGAATATTCACCCCCAGGCCCCGCATCACCTGCCGCACTGGTTTGCCTCCGCGGATGGCGGGGATGGCCTTTTCACCATCATGGTGTTTTTCGTGCTGGGCATCATCCTGCTGCTTGGGGTGGCCTATTTCACGCTGCATGCACTGCCCGAACGCATGGCGCACAAAAGCAACAGCGCACAGCTGCAGCTCATTTCGATCCTGTGCATGCTGGCTCTCTTTACGCACAACAACCTCTTTTGGGTCGGGGCGCTTGTGCTGGCCGCCTTCCGGCCACCCGATCTGGCCGGTCCGCTGAATTCCATGGCGCAGTCGCTGCAGAACCTTGTGAACCGGGAGCGCTGAGATGCTGGAACTGATGATCTGTTCTCTGGTGACGATTCTGCCAGACTATCTGTTGCGCCGGCAGTTCCAGGGCAAACGCTGGGGCGATCAGATCAACTTCTTCACGGTCTGGTATGAACTGCGCTGGGGCATCACGCTTTGTGCGATGCTGACCATCAGCCTGATCACCATCGTCTTTTATTATCATCCGACCACCTCGAGCGTGGCGTCCTTTTTCCGGACGGTCACGATCCTGTCCGAGGCAGGGGGGCGGGTCGAGGAGATCTACGTTGAAAACAATCAGTCGGTTGAAGCAGGCGATCCGATTTTCCGCATGGATGCCAGCCGACAGGAGGCCGCACGCGATACAGCTCTGAGCCAGATTGAGGAAGTAAGTGCGGCGCTGACCCTGGCACAGTCGGACCGGGCGGTGGCAATTGCGACACTGGACCAGGCGCGTGCCTCCTACCGCCAGACATTTGAGGATCTGGAGCGCCGCCGCACGCTCCAGGAGCGGGGCTCTACCGCCGTTTCGGCGCAGGAAGTGCAGACCCTGGAGAACGAGCTTGCAGCGCGCCAGGGTGCCCTGGACGCAGCAGAGGCGGGCGTGGCGGCCGTTGATGCGACCATTACAGTGATGCTGCCGGCACAAAGAGCGGTGGCTGAAGCCGCGCTGGAGCAGGCCGAAGTCGAGATCGCGAAACTGACTGTCTATGCCGGCACATCCGGGCGGATTGAACAGTTCACCCTGCGCCGCGGCGACATCGTGAGCCCGGTGCTGCGCCCGGCCGGCATTCTGGTGCCTGAAGGTGCGGGTCAGGGACGTTTTCAGGCCGGTTTCCCGCAGATTTCGGCGCAGGTGATCAAACCCGGCGGCGTTGCCGAGATCATGTGTGTTTCAAAGCCATTCACCGTTATTCCGATGGTGATTACGGACGTGCAGGACGTGATTGCAGCAGGCCAGGTCCGCCCCTCGGACCGGCTGGGAGATGCGCAGTTCCAGGGCGCGCCGGGGACGATCACGGCCTTTATGGAGCCGATCTATGCCGGGCAGACCGATGACATCCCACCCGGCAGCCGCTGTGTGGCGACGGCCTACACCAACAACCATGACCGGCTGGATGATCCGGACCTTGGACTGGGCAGCTGGATCTTCATGCACGTCGTGGACACGGTCGGGGTCGTGCATGCTGCGGGCCTGCGGATCCAGTCGATCCTGCTGCCGCTGCAGACCCTGGTCTTTACCGGCCACTGATCCCGCGACCCACCGCGCGCTGGCCGGTTAACCTACCGCGCGCGCAACGGTGCGGGCGGTCCTGGGGCCCCGGATAGAGACTTTGACCTTTTTGCCAGCAAAACAGGGCAAATTCGATGTCGGTAAAACGTCGGTGTTGCGTCGGTATAACGCCGGTGCGTACGGCGGTGTTGCGCGGGTTCTGGTGCAGTAACAGAGCGTGCGCTGTCGAAAGGTTGATGGGAGGTTAAGGGCGGCCTTCCGGGACAAATCCGCCGCTTGTGTCAGCTGTGGGGCACAGGCGGAGGATCATCAGTGTGATGTCACCACCAAAGCGTGGCGGCTCTGTTTCATCCCCCCGCATCTGTCCTGTGAACGCCCTGAACACGCTGAACGCGCGGGCAGAGCGCCCTGCCGTCGCACGGCGCTTTGCAGGGGGTTTGCCCGCTGATGCTTCAGTCCGCAATCAGATCCAGGTTGCGGATCAGGGACGGATCGATCCCGTCATCCGAATTGACGATAGTTGCCGCTGCCATGGCCGCTTGAACAGCCGCCCTAGCGCGTTCCTCGGTAAGTTTTGCCGTGAGATCACTGCGCACGGCCTCAAAGGCGGGCGGCTCGTTTTCGCGTTTGTCATTGAGGATCAGAACATGCCAGCCAAACTGGGTTTCAACCGGAGGTGATACTTCGCCCACCTCAAGCGCCATCGCGGCCGCTTCGAAAGGTGGCACCATCTGGCCAAGCCCAAACCATCCCAGACTGCCGCCCCGTGGCCCGGACGGACCGGTGGAGAAGGTTCTGGCCAGCTCTGCAAAATCCGCACCCTCTGCCAGTTGCGCGACGAGCGAGGCGGCCTCCTCTTCGGTTGCGACGAGGATATGGGAGGCGTTGAATTCAGGCTGCGGGGCAGCGTTGCCGTAGGTCTTGTCATATTCCGCGCGCAGGTCTTCTTCGGTCAGTTCGGTCAGTTCGGTCGCATTTGTGACAGCGAAATTCGCTATCATTGTGGTCTCCTGCGCTTCGATCTGCAGTCGCTGCGCACGGTTAAGGTTGTCACCATGGCTCGCCACAAGGGCCTCCTGCCGGATTAACTGCGAAAGCAGCCCGTCGAAAAGCTGTTCATCCGGCAAATCCTTGAAGTTCTGCGGCAGGCTGTCGGCTATGGCAATAAGTTGGCCCAGCGTAATCTCTTTGTCATTAACCGTCGCGAGGACAGTATCGGCATCCTGCGCAACCGCAGGCGCGGCAAGAGAGGCAACAAGGGCGGTGGAAGCAATAAAATGTTTCATCTGTATCCTTCAGGGTTTGACCGCACGCATTGTGCGGATGATCTGCTCACGCTTTAAAACTGTGCCACTGTGCTTTTGGGGGCGCTGCGTTTTCGCCCTGAGACAGCAGTTTGTTCCCGGAAGAATGGAACGCACGTGGCGTTTTGTGAACCTTTGCATCCAGCAATAGCCGCGCTGCGTTGCGCGGACAAGCAGGCGCTTCTAAGGTTTCTCTGCCGGGAACACTGCGTACAGGCCCGTGAGGCTGCATAGGGCACGCCTGGCGCAGAGGCAGACTGAATGGGCTCAGAGGGTATGTTTGCGGGAGGCCAGACAGACCGCTTCGGTTATTTCCCAGGAACGGGTTCTGCAGAGCGGGGTGCCGCCGCCCGCCGGTCATTCCCAGTCTGATGCAGAAACCCCAAGTGTCTTGATGCGCGAATAGACCGTGGTTGGTGGCATATCGAGGATGGCTGCGGCGCCGGTTTGCCCGGACACTTTGCCCTTTGCGATCTTCAGCGCAGAAATCAGATTTGCGCGGATCAGGGCCTGCAGCTCAGCTTCGGTTCTGATGTTTTCCACGCTGGAGACATCGCCGGCGGCATTGCCGGTGAGCTGGATGTTCAGCTTGTTTCCTTTTGAGACGATCGCGGCGCGCTCGATCAGATTGCGCAGTTCCCGCACGTTTCCGGGCCATTCGTAGTGTTTGAGCTGCTGCATGGCGCGTTCGGTGATCTTTGGCACGGGCCGGTTCAGTTTTTTGCAGGCATCCCTCAGAAGATGCGCGGCGAGAGCGGGTATGTCTTCGGGTCGTTCGCGCAGGGGCAGGCATGAAATCGGGAAAACGCTGAGGTGCAGAAAGAGGTCCTCGCGCAGGGACTTCTGCGCGGACGCGTGCCCCGGCGACAGTGTCGTGGCGGCGATGACCCGTATGTCGAGCGGCTTTTCGCGGGTGTCCCCCAGCCGGGTGGCGACCCTGTTCTGCAGGGCGTGCAGCAGTTTGCCCTGTATGTTGACGGGCAGAGCTTCGACCTCTGCCAGAAAAAGCGTTCCGCCGTGGGCAAGTTCGAGCTTGCCGGGTTTGTCCTGTCTGGCCGCGTTCGGGCCACCCCGGACCTGACCGAAGAGTTCAGCCTCCACCGCCTCCGGCACAACAGAGCTGCAGTTGAAGTGGATGAGGGGGCGTTTGCGTCTTGGGCTGCCCTGGTGGATTTCCTTTGCCACGAGTGATTTGCCTGTCCCGGGTTCGCCCGAAATCATCACAGTTGCGTCCGTTTCGGCGACCAGATCAATCTGTGCCAGCACCTGGGCTGTCGCGGCAGATGACCCGATGATGTCGTGATGCGCGCGTTCGGAGTTGATTTCCTCCTGCAGGTAGGCGTTTTCCTCCTGGAGCCGGTCGCGCAGGTCCGCAACCTCCTGGAGCGCGCTTTTGAGTTTGCTCTCATCTTCCTTGCGCCGGGTGATGTCGCGGAAAATCACCACGGCCCCGGCGAGGATCTGGTGGTCATAGATCGGGGTCGAGATGTATTCGACGCGGATCGGTTTGCCGTCTTTGCGCCAGAAGACCTCGTCTTCGATCCGGTTGACCTGTTCAAACCGGAAGGATTTGTAGATCGGGCAGTCATGATGGCGGTACGGCTCGCCCGACAGGTGCGTGTGGTGCATGATGGAATGAATGTCCTTGCCCAGCAGATCTTCGGTCGTCCATCCGAGCATCTCCTGCGCGGCGCGGTTCACAAAGGTCGTCTTACCTTCGGCATTCAGCCCATAGATGCCTTCGCCCGCCGCATTCAGGATCAGCTGGTTGCGCCGTTCGAGGTCAGAAAAGAAGCTTTCCGCACGGCGCCATTCGTCAATGCCCGCACGCTGCAGTTCGGCTATCTCGACCACGTGCGCCCGGCGGTCCATCAGATCGAGGTCGGTGAGAATGATCACGATCTGCCCCGGGGCGTGAGAGATTTTGCGGGCTTTCAGCTCACAGCGCAGGGCGCCACTATGCAGCGACATGATCTCAATTTCGCGCGTCCAGGCTTCACCACGGGTGTCGATCTCGTCAACGAAGACCATAAATTCCGCAATCCGGGGGCCCAGAAGCTCTGCAAAAGCAGGCAGCTGTGCGTCCTGCAGCCCCAGCAATGCGCGCGCGTGATCGTTAATGTCGAGGATCGCATCTGACCGGGTGCACAGGACGAGTGCCGGCTCGGGCAGGTCGGCCACAATGGAATCGGATTGCAGTAAGTCATCAGCCATGCGCCCAGCATTTCAGTTTTCGTGACGACTGAATATCGAAATTTCGTAATTTACGAATTTTCGTGTTTTATGCCGTTGCGGAATTTCCGTTTAAATATTGTTTTTGTTAACCTTTTTCAAAGTGCCCGAATTTTGTGCGCCACCTTTTTTTGTCTGTTGAACCGCTTCATCATCATACCGAAGCAGCTGATCAGGCACCTTCCGGAAGCCTGAAAGCAGTGGAGGGAAGCCTGTCGTTTCGTGCGTCGGGCACACAGAGAAACCTGGAAAAGGGATTGGCGATGACGCACTTTAAAGATCCGTTTAACCCAAACATCGACGTTTGGAATGAATGTGGCGAAGCCTCGGAAGGACCTTCTGATCCTTACGTGGGATTGTCCGCTGAGGATGCAGAAATTCTCAGCCGCCGGGCAAAGCAGTCATTGAACCCGGAAGTGGGCATGACCCGTGCGCTGGAAAGCTCAGTCATGCAGGGGCTGTTCAAAACGGATATTTCCAGGCGCGCTTTCCTGCGCAGTGCCGGTGTGACCGGGGCGCTGGCGGCTGTGTCCACGCTCTTTCCGCTGTCGTCGCTGCAGCTGATGGCCGAAGAGGCGATCAAGAACCTGGAAAAGACCAAACTGACCCTTGGGTTTGTCCCGATCACCTGCGCCACGCCTATTATCGGGGGCCATGCGCTGGGCTTTTACGAACGCTACGGTCTGGACGTCGATATTGTCAAAACAGCCGGATGGGCGGTGTCCCGCGACAAGTGTCTGAACGGAGAGTACGACGGCTCGCACCTGCTGTTCCCGATGCCGATGGCGATGTCGCTGGGAATCGGATCGACGGCGCAGCCGTGGAAGGTGGTCTCGAACGTCAACACCAACGGTCAGGCGATTGTGCTTGCGAACAAGCACCGCGACAACCAGGACCCTGCGAACTGGAAGGGTTTCAAATTCGCGGTCCCGTTTGAATATTCGATGCACAATCTGCTGCTGCGCAACTATGTGGCGGATGCGGGTCTTGACCCTGACCGCGACATTCAGATCCGGGTTGTACCGCCGCCTGAGATGGTCGCGAACCTGCGGTCGGAGAATGTGGACGGCTACCTGGCGCCGGACCCCTTCTGCCAGCGCGCTGTCTACGATCAGGTTGGTTTCATCCACAAACTGACGCTGGACCTCTGGAAACAGCACCCATGCTGTGTATTCGGCCTGTCGGAAAAATTCATCTCCGAGAACCCGAATACAACCGTGGCGCTGACCACCTCGATCCTGGAGGCGACAGCTTCGGCGGAAACTGCGGACGGACGTGTTGCCTTTGCGGAATCGATGGCACCGGCAAACTACCTCAACCAGCCGGTGGAAATCCTGAAACAGATCCTGACGGGCGTGTTCCCGGATGGTCAGGGCAATATCAAGAACGTGCCGGACCGGATTTCGTTCATGCCGCTGCCGACACAGACGATGGGCGCCTGGGTGCTCTCGCAGCTGCGGCGCTGGAACTACATTGAAAGCGACGCAAACTACGCAACGCTGGCCGAGGAACTGGTGCTGACCACGACCACGCGCGAGACCATGCGCAAGATGATGAACGCGGATGCGAACCTGATCTTCTCTGACGCGGAGCAGGACGTGCACGCCCCGGTCGAGATCCAGGGCCAGACATTTGCGCCGGACGCCGCGCAGGACTTCATCGACAGCCAGCCCTTCAGCCGCACCGTCTGAGGCGCGCGGATACGGTACGGTGGGGCGGAGAGCCGCCCCACCCATTTTTCTGAATACTCTGGAGTTGCGGAATGCTCGCAAAATTCGACGCCCGAAGTTCGATCCTTTCCATTGCGATCCTGATCGTCGGGCTCGCGATCTGGCATTTCGCCACCCATGTGCCGGATACCGGCCCGGTTGGCGTTCAGCTGTCGCAGGACCAGCGGGATACGCTTCTGGCGGCCAGTATGAGTGCTGAAGACATCGACACCTATGCAGCCGAAGGGGTGCAGTTTCCCCAGCTTGAGCAGATTGCAAATCTAGGCCTGTCGCGGTCGATGATCGAATCTGCGGGTGGTATCCGGGCGCTCGGCATCAGTGTTCCGGAGGAAGGCTCAGCGCCCGCGCCAGGGTCACTCTTCCCGTCGCCCGCACTCATCGGCAAAGAGCTCTGGGCCACCGTAACCGACCCGTTTTATGTCAATGGCACCAATGACATGGGGTTCGGCATCCAGATGGGCTATTCGCTGATGCGGGTTGTCATTGGCTACACGCTGGCGGCGGCGGTTGCCATACCGCTGGGCTTTCTCATCGGCATGTCGCCGCTGTTTTACCGCGCCCTTGATCCGTATATCCAGGTGCTTAAACCCATCTCCCCGCTCGCCTGGATGCCCATCGCGCTTTTCACAATTGGCGACAGCGAGCTGTCATCACTCTTTGTGATTTTCATCTGTTCGCTCTGGCCGATGCTGACCAACACCGCCTTTGGCGTGGCCAATGTGCGCAGCGACTGGGTGAACGTGGCCCGCACTCATGAGCTGGGATCATTGCGCACAGCATTGACTGTGATCCTGCCGGCGGCGGCGCCCACAATCATCACGGGCATGCGAATTTCCATCGGTATCGCGTGGCTTGTGATCGTCGCGGCAGAGATGCTCGTTGGCGGCACCGGCATTGGCTACGTCGTCTGGAACGAATGGAACGGCCTGCGCCTCGACCGCATGATCGTGGCCATCCTGTTCATTGGCATTGTTGGCATGTTGCTCGATGCGGCCTTTGCCCGGCTGCAGCGCGCCGTGTCCTACGCAGAATAAAAGAAGGAGAGCAGCAATGGCCAAACCGTTTCTGTCCATCGAACGTATGACGCAGCAGTTCCCCGACGGGGCGGGGGGAACGCTCACCGTCTTTGAGAACAGCACGTTCGGCGTGGAAAAGGGAGAGTTCGTCTGCATCCTTGGCCATTCCGGCTGTGGGAAGTCCACCATCATGAACATCCTCGCGGGGCTGGCGGAGCCGACCTCGGGCGTTGTGAAAATGGACGGCATGCATGTGTCCGGCCCGTCGCTGGACCGTGGTGTGGTGTTTCAGAACTATTCGCTGCTGCCCTGGCTTTCGGCGCTGAAGAACGTCACCTTTGGCGTTGCGGCGCGGTACAGGGACTGGTCGAAGGCGCAGGTTGAGGATCACGCGCGGCAATATCTGGCGATGGTCGGGCTGGAGGGAGACGTGGTACACCGCAAACCCAGCCAGCTGTCGGGGGGCATGCGCCAGCGGGTCTCCATCGCGCGGGCCTTTGCCAATCAGCCAAAACTGCTGCTGCTGGATGAACCCTTTGGTGCGCTTGATGCGCTGACCCGCGGGACCATTCAGGATGAGCTGATCAAGGTCTGGAGCCAGACGGAACAGACCGTCTTTATGATCACGCATGACATCGATGAGGCGATCCTGCTGGCCGACCGCATTCTGCTGATGACCAACGGGCCGTTTGCGCGTGTGGCGGAATCGGTGGAGATCACCATCCCGCGCCCGCGCAACAGAACGGAAATAGTCGAACACCCGAACTATTACGCGATCCGCAACCACCTTGTGCAGTTCCTGGGTCACCGCTCTGTGGCGCTGGCCGGGCAGCAGTCGGATGCCGTGGATCAGTCCCCGGAAACAATTGTGATCGACAAAACCGTGGCGGAAGCAGAGCCAGAGCCCGAACCGGCCCCGCCGCTGCGCGCCGTGGCGAATGAGTGAGGCTCCGGGCATGACCGACCAACCCGCCCTTCGCGCGCCCGTTCCGCCGTTCACCTTTGAGGATGCGGTGACAAAGGTGCGCATGGCCGAAGACGCCTGGAACACCCGCGATCCGGATAAGGTGGCGATGGCCTATACGCCTGACACGATCTGGCGCAACCGGTCCGAATTCCTGAAGGGCCGTGACGCCGTGCGCGCCTTTCTGCAGCGCAAATGGGCCAGTGAGACCGGCTACCGCCTGATCAAGGAAATCTGGGCGCATGCGGGCAACAGGATTGCGGTGCGGTTTTGCTACGAATGGCATGACGCCAGCGGGCAGTGGTTCCGCGCCTATGGCAATGAGAACTGGGAGTTCAGTGAGACGGGCCACATGGCGGTGCGCCATGCCTCGATCAACGATGTGCCCATTGAAGAGCCAGACCGGCTTTTCCGCTGGCCCCAGGGCAGACGACCGGATGATCACCCCGGGCTCACAGAGCTCGGTCTCTGAACGCTTTAACTCACGAGGAGGACGACCCATGAAAGATACATTTGAGGTGCCATCAATGATGACCAAGGAAGACGTGACAATGATGATCCTGTCCGCCAAGAAAACGGCGGGGCTGACCTGGGAGGAGATTGCAGAGAAGATCGACATGTCGCCGGTTTTCACCCATTCCGCGTCTATGGGCATGAACGCCTTTCCCAAAGACAAAGCAGAGCTTCTGGTGAGTGTGCTGGGCCTGCCGCAGGAAGCCGCACTGGTGCTGAATGAACCGCCGACGAAGGTGTGGGAGCAGTCGGTGCCGACCGATCCCTGCATTTACCGGTTCTATGAAATTGTGGGGGTTTATGGCCCGACGCTGAAAGCGCTGATCGAAGAGAAATTCGGGACCGGCATCATGTCTGCGATCGATTTCGATATGTCCGTGACGAAGGTACCTCATGAAAAAGGCGACCGCGTAAAGCTGGAGATGTCGGGGAAATTCCTGGGCTATAACGCCTGGTAAGCCGGGGGGTGGCCTTTGGCAATGATCTGCAGCCCGCATAGTGGAAAACGCGGGGTCGCAACAGTCGCCGGCCACTGTCGCCGTAACCTGTGGTGTCCGGGACAAGGCTCGCAGCGTCGCTGGTTTGCGCTGCAGGCACCATTCTGCTACCCCGAAAGCACTTTAACGGTAGCGCCGGGGTTGCCGCTGACGGACACACGCGCCAACGCGGCGTGCCGGCTTGACCTGTCTGATGCGGAGGAAACACTTGTTACTCAGTCCGAGCCCTATGGTTGACCCGGTCAACGGTTTTGTCCTGTTTACGAATGCGAAATGCGGCGGCACCACACTGAAACACTGGTTTCTGAGCTCCCACAGTTTTCACCGGATGATCCGTTCTCCGGTGTCTGTTGCCCGGTATTTCGGCCTCCGGGCCCTGTCCAAGGAATTTGCGAAGGTCGGGCTTTTTTCGCACAGGTATCTGAAAGACCCGACCGACACTCATGCGCGCAGGCTGATCTCGAACTATCGCGGTCTGGTCACATCACTGGACGAGCCGCCCGCGACGCCGCAGATGCCGGTTTTCATGGTCGTGCGCGATCCCTACAGCCGGGCCGTCAGCGCCTGGATCGATAAATTCTGCGGTGCGGACCGGCACAAAAGCTGGGTGCGCCAGGTCGTCGGTGCCTTTGGTGTCGAGAGCCCCACTTTCATGGATTTTTTGCGCTATGTTGAGACCACGCCGCATGGAGAGATGAATGCGCACTGGCGCCGGCAATCCCTGATTATCGACGCGGTTCCGGAGGTGTGTTTTCTAAGACTTGAGTCCCTGCAGCACGATATGGAGCAGCATGCGGATGTCTGGGGCGATCGCGACGGAAGTATTCTGTCGGTCCGGACGCAGAACAATGCGTACCGGGAGGTTCCGGGTGATCCCGATGCCTCCAGGATGACAGCGGAAAGCCTTGTGCGGTTCCGCGAGGCGCAAGGGGCCTTCCCCGCAAAGAACAGTTTTCTGACGCCGGAATCGCGGGCGCTGATCCGGTCTGCCTGGCGGAAGGACTTCGAGCGGTTCGGATATCCTGTTTCGGACTGATCCGGCGACCTTTGTGCAGCCCTCGGGTACGGGCGGGTCGCGGCCGATTTGCCCTGGCAAGATAAGACATGAAAAAGCCCCGGCGCAGTGACCGGGGCTTTGAAGTTTTGTGGCTTGATAAGCGGATCAGTTCGGGATGTCGCCTGTGATGCCTTCAACGTAGAAGTTCATGCCAGCAAGCGTGCCGTCGTCAGCTGTCTCACCCTCTGCCAGGAACGGGGAGCCGTCCTGTTTGTTCAGCGGGCCGGTGAAAGCGTGATAGGAGCCGTCTGCGAGAGCTGCCTTGAGCGCCAGAGCTTCTTCTTTGACGTCGGCGGGCACCGCGTCAGAGATTTCACCGATGCCGACCATGCCAGCGCCGATGCCGTCCCATGTGTCCATGCTTTCCCAGGTGCCATCCATCACAGCAGCCGTGCGCGCGATGTAGTAGGGCGCCCAGTCGTCAATGATCGAGGAGACGCGCGGGAAGGGTGCGTACTGGCCCATGTCGGAGGCCTGACCAAAGGTGATCACGTTACCGGCTTCCTGTGCGGCGGCCTGCGGAGCAGTGGAATCGGTGTGTTGCAGCACAACATCCGCGCCCTGTTCGATCAGCGCCTTGGCAGCATCCGCTTCTTTGGCCGGGTCAAACCAGGTGTAGACCCAGATGATTTTGAATTCGACGTCAGGGTTTACCTTTGCTGCGTGGATGTAAGCGGAGTTGATGCCACGGATCACTTCGGGGATCGGGAAGGACGCGATGTAGCCGATTGTGTTGGTCTTGGTCATCTTGCCCGCGATGTGGCCCTGGATGGCGCGGCCTTCATAGAAACGTGCCGAGTAGGTCGAGACGTTGTCCGCGCGCTTGTAGCCGGTCGCGTGCTCGAATTTCACATCCGGGAACTTCTTGGCCACGTTGATGGTCGCGTCCATGTAGCCGAAGGATGTGGTAAAGATCAGGTCCGCACCGTCGAGCGCCATCTGGGTCATCACGCGTTCTGCGTCCGGGCCTTCGGCCACGTTTTCCACATAAACGGTTTCGACTTTGTCGCCGTGTGCTTCTTCGACCGCGAGGCGGCCCTTGTCGTGCTCATAGGTCCAGCCGCCGTCGCCGATCGGGCCGACATAGACAAAGCCGACCTTGGTTTTTTCGTGACCGTCGGCAAAGGCCGCGGCACCGAGGCCAAGTGCGACAGCAGCACTGGCCAGAAGTGTGGTGAGTTTCATTTTCAGGTCTTCCCCATGTTAAACCGCCCCGTTTTCCGGGGCGTTGATTGGCCTCTATCCGGAGGCGTGGAATGGCCGGCCCAGTGAGCCGGGTGCCGCGCTTTTATCCCGCGAGAGAATGACAAGCACGACAATGGTGATCAGATAGGGCGACATTGCCAGATATTCGACAGGAATGGCAACGCCCGCACCCTGCAGATTAAGCTGCAGCTGCGTGATTCCGCCAAAAAGATAGGCGCCCAGCAGGACCCGCCAGGGCTTCCAGCTGGCAAATACCACCAGGGCGAGAGCGATCCAGCCGACGCCTGCTGTCATGCCTTCGGTCCATTG
This sequence comes from Roseobacter phycocola, assembly GCF_042055075.2. Taxonomy (GTDB): domain Bacteria; phylum Pseudomonadota; class Alphaproteobacteria; order Rhodobacterales; family Rhodobacteraceae; genus Roseobacter. Next base: position 361,510 of record NZ_CP194010.1, read on the forward strand.
CGGCACGCGGATCAGGCTGATGTAGGCACCGCCCATACCCGCCAGCGCACCGCCGAACATGATCGCCAGCGTCCGGATCCGCACGACCTTGTACCCCAGCGCATGGGCCGCGTCGTGGTTTTCGCCAACAGCGCGCAGCACCAGGCCTGCCCGCGTAAACCGCAGGACGGCCCAGACACCGGCCACCAGCAGCAGCCCGACATAGAGGATCGGGTCATGCGAAAAGAGGATGGGCCCCAGAACCGGAATATCCGCCAGAGGGCCGAAATTCACATCCCCCATACGCGGTGGTTTAATGCCCACATAGCCCTGGCCCAGCAGCGATGACAGCCCGAGGCCAAAGAGCGTGAGAGCCAGCCCGGAGGCAACCTGATTGGCGAGCGTCACTTGGGTGAGCAGCACAAAGAGCAGGCTGAGCAGCGCACCGCCTGCGGCTGCGGCGACAAAACCGGTCGCCGGCGAGCCCGTTTCCACCGCGATAGCAAAACCGCAGATCGCACCGGTGATCATCATACCCTCGACCCCGAGGTTCAGCACGCCGGCTTTCTCAACGATCAGCTCTCCGGCGGCGGCGAGCAGAATAGGCGTGGCCGCAGACATCAGCGCGGCGATCAGGAGGATCGGGTTGATTGACGACAGGTCCATTATGCGGCCTCCGTCCGGCCGATGCGCAGCCGGTAGTTGGTAAAGAGATCAAAGGCCAGCAGAAAGAACAGCAGCATCCCCTGGAACACCTGAATGGCGGCGGCCGGCAGGCCCAGCTGGCTCTGCGCGATATCGCCCCCGATATAGGTCAGCGCCATCAACAGCCCGGCGAGCACAATGCCAATGGGATGCAGCCGGCCCAGAAAGGCCACGATGATCGCGGTAAACCCATACCCTGTGTTGAAATCGATGGTCACCTGGCCCGAGGGGCCCGCGACCTCAAAAAGCCCCGCAAGGCCCGCCAGCATGCCCGATGTGCCCAGACAGAACAGCACCAGCCGCCCCGGATTGACGCCCGAGAATTTCGCCGCCCGCGGTGCCTCGCCCGTCACGCGCACGGCAAATCCAAGCCGGTGGCGGGTCAGCAGCACATAGGCAAAGATCACAGCAATCATGGCCGCCACCACGCCCCAGTGCATGCCCGACCCCGCGATGAGTTCGGCATTATGCGCCGATGGATACTGCTGCAGATTGCGGCTGCCCGGAAAACCGAACCCTTCGGGATTTTTAAGCAATCCCAGAGACATAGACGCCAGAAATTGCTCGGCTACATACACGAGCATCAGCGACACGAGGATCTCGTTGGTGCCGAACCGCACACGCAGCACCGCCGGGATCATGGCCCAGACCCAGCCGCCGAATGCCCCCGCCAGAACCATGCCCGGAAAGATCAGCGCGCTCTCTGCGGGATAAAACGCGAGGCCAAACCCGGCCCCGAAAAGCGCGCCCATAATGTACTGCCCCTCGGCCCCGATGTTCCAGATGCCCGCGCGGAACCCCAGACTGAGCCCGATGGCGATCAGCACCAGCGGCGCCCCCTTGATGAGCAGTTGCGGGCGGTAAAAGAACGAAAACTCGCCAAAAAGCGGCTCCCAGAAAATCGTCAGGATCGACTGAACCGGGTCCTTGCCCAGCGTCGCAAACAGCAGTCCGCCAAAGAAAAAAGTGGCCAGAACCGCCAGCAGCGGCGTCAGATACCCGAAAACAGCAGAGGGCTGCGCCCGTTTCTCAAGCCGGATCATGACAGTCCCCCGGTTTCTTCTGGCCCGAAATATCCCCGCCGGAGGCACAGAATCTCATGCACAGGTGTTTCAGACATGCGCCACCTCCATGCCGTGGGCACCGCCCATCATCAGGCCGATCTGTTCAACACTCAGCCCCTGCGCGGGCAGCGGGTCAGACAGACGCCCCTCGTTAAGTGCTGCAAACCGGTCGGAAATCTCCATCAGCTCATCCAGGTCCTGGCTGATCACGATCACAGCCGCCCCGCCGGTTGCCAGATCAAGCAGCGCCTGACGGATCGCAGCCGCAGCCGAGGCATCGACCCCCCAGGTCGGCTGGTTCACCACAAGCACCTCGGGCCGCTGCAGCACTTCGCGCCCGATCACAAATTTCTGCAGATTGCCCCCCGACAAGGCACGCGCGGCGTTGCCGGGACCGGGCGTGCGCACATCAAATGTTTCGATGATGCGCTCGGCGAAATCCTTTGCAGCCGTCCAGTTCAGAAAGCCATTGCGCATCAGCCCCTCGCGGGTGGCACCGGTCAGCATCGCATTCTCTGTGAGGCTCATATTGGGGGCTGCCGCATGCCCCAGCCGTTCTTCGGGTGCCGCCAGCACGCCCAGCCTGCGGCGCGCTTCCGGCCCGGCGGGGCCGATGTCCTCGCCTTTGAAACGGATCATGCCGGCGGGCGACCGCATCTCGCCGGACAGCGCGGCCAGCAATTCGTCCTGACCATTGCCCGCCACACCACCGATGCCCAGCACCTCTCCGCGGCGCAGGGTCAGGTTGATGTCCCGCAGCGGCATGCCGAAGGCCGATGGCGAGGGGTGCGACAGATTTTCGATCTTCAGCACCGGCTCCCCGGGTTCTGCGCCCGCGCGTGACGGAGTGGCCAGCACTTTGCCCACCATCATCTCGGCCATGTCGCGCGCCGTCGTTTCGCGCGGCACACAGGTGCCGACCACCTTGCCAAGCCGCAGGATGGTGGCGGCGTCGCACAGGGCGCGGATTTCCTCAAGCTTATGAGAAATATAGAGAATTGCGGTTCCTTCAGCACTCAGTTTGCGCAGGGTCTCAAACAGGATCTCCACCTCCTGCGGCGTCAGTACCGAGGTCGGCTCATCCATGATCAGCAGTTTGGGTTCCTGCAGAAGGCACCGGATAATCTCCACGCGCTGACGTTCACCCGCGGAGAGATCGCCCACGGTCCGGTCCGGCGCAAGCGGCAGACCATAGGTATCTGACACCTGCCGGATCTGCTCGGACAGCGCGCCCATCGCCGGCGCATTCTCCATGCCCAGAGCGATGTTTTCTGCCACCGACAGCGCATCAAAGAGCGAGAAGTGCTGGAACACCATGCCCACGCCCGCCGCCCGCGCCGCGCGCGGTTCCGGTGGCGTGAAATCGGCCCCGTTCATCTGCATAGCTCCCTGATCCGGCTTCACCAGCCCATAGATCATTTTCACCAGCGTGGATTTCCCCGCACCGTTTTCCCCCAGCAGGGCGTGCACTTCGCCGGGGGCGATCGAGAGGGAGACGTCGTCATTGGCGACGACCCCGGGATATGCCTTGGTCAAGCCTTTCAGAGACAGCAGTGGGGTCATGCGGCGGCCTTTATCTGGTTCATCAGCGCGTCAATTGTGCCCGCCGCGATGTCGTCGGGGCGCTTGCCGCGGGATTTATCGCCTATGGGGCAGGTGATGGGCGCGGGGTCAAGCCCTGCGGCCGTCAGCCTTTTCTGAAAACGCGCCCATTTGGTCGCAGAGCCGATCAGTCCGCAGGAGGCAAAGCCGCGTTTCAGCAGGGCGGCGCAGAGCGCGAGATCAATGTCATGCGCGTAGGTGAAAATCAGGTGGTGCGCATGAGCGGGAGCGCGTGCCGCGAGGCGCGGCATGTCGCGGGCCGGGGTCACGGTGACGCCCTGCCTGACATGGTCGGGGTAACGGTCCGGGTGGTCATCGACCCAGGTGATTTTGAAGACCTGCGGGTGGCAGGCGTTGACCATCGCGCGGCCCACGTGCCCCGCGCCCCAGATCCAGAGGTCTTTCGGCTGTGCCGGGTTCCGAAGCGGCGCGTGGGTGTGGCGCGCCGGGGCGTCAACAGGCCGGGGCGTGCGGGAATAGTGCAGGGTCACCGCACCGCCGCAACACTGACCCAGCGACGGGCCCAGAGGCATGGTCTGCGTTTCCTCTGCAGCATTGGATGTCAGGATGTCGCGCGCCCGGGTGATGGCCAGGTGCTCCAGCGCGCCGCCGCCGATGGTGCCTTCTGTCCCGCGGGCGGTGACCTTCATGGCGGTGCCTGCATCGCGCGGGACGGACCCGCGGGCCGAAATGACCTCAACGTAGATCGCGCTCATGTCCTGGCCCTGCCCACCGCATCCAGAACAGCCTCTGCTGTGGCAGGGGCCTGAAGGTCCGCATAGGAGGGGCCGCAGGCACGCACCGCATCCGCCAGCGCTGACCAGGCCGAAATACCCAGCATCAGCGGCGGCTCCCCTACCGCTTTGGAGCGATAGATCGTCTCCTCGCGGTTGGGCGCATCCCACAGGCGCACGTTGAACACATCCGGCCGGTCCCCGCAGGCCGGGATTTTATAGGTCGAGGGCGCATGGGTGCGCAGGTGGCCCGCGTCGTCCCAGACCAGCTCCTCGGTGGTCAGCCATCCCGCGCCCTGGACATAACCGCCTTCGATCTGGCCGATGTCGAGATCAGGGTTCAGCGACGCGCCGCAGTCATGCAGAATGTCGGCCCGCAGAATCCGGTTTTCCCCGGTCAGCGTGTCGATCACCACTTCGGTCACCGCAGCGCCATAGGCAAAATAGAAAAACGGGCGGCCCTCACCGCGGATGCGGTCCCAGGCGAGGCCGGGTGTTTTGTAAAACCCGGTCGAGGACAGGCTGACGCGGGATTCGTACGCCATGGCGGCCACTGCGGCGAAACTCATGCGCGTGTTGCCTGCGTGCACGGTGTCTTCCTCAAAGCGGACCGTATCCGCCGCAACCCCGTGTTTTGCGGCGACGACCCCGGCCATACGGTCCCGGATCGTCAGGCAGGCCGCGCGCACGGCCATACCATTCAGGTCACTGCCCGAAGACGCGGCGGTGGCGGATGTGTTGGGCACCTTTGCGGTGTCAGTCGCGGTGATTTTCACGGCCTGCATGCTGATGCCAAAGGTGCTGGCGGCGACCTGGGCCACTTTCTGGAACAGGCCCTGGCCCATTTCGGTGCCGCCGTGGTTCAGGTGCACGGAGCCATCCTGGTAGACATGCACCAGCGCGCCTGCCTGATTGAGATGCGTCAGCGTAAAGGAGATGCCGAATTTCACCGGTGTCAGCGCGATACCCTTTTTCAGAACGGCGTTTTCCGCGTTCCAGGCGTCAATGGTGGCGCGGCGGCGCGCGTAACCGCTGCTCTGCAGCAGGGCGCGGGTCATGTCGGGCAGGATGAAGTCGGTGACCTCCTGGCCGTAGGGCGTTGTGTTTCTGTCCGCGCCTTCGGTGCCGTAGAAATTGGCCTGGCGGACGGCCAGCGGGTCAAGCCCGAGGTGAGCCGCGATGTGATCCATCACCCGTTCGATGCCGACCATGCCCTGCGGGCCGCCGAAGCCGCGGAAGGCTGTGGCGCTCTGTGTATTGGTTTTCAGCCGGTGGCTGGTGATCCGCACGGCGGGCAGAAAGTAGGCGTTGTCGGCATGCAGCATGGCGCGGTCGGCCACCGGCAGCGACAGGTCCTGGGCCCAGCCGCAGCGGGCATAATGGGTGAAATCGATGCCCGCGATGCGCCCCTGTGCATCGAAGCCCACGTCATAGGTCACACGGAAATCATGCCGTTTGCCGGTGATGATCATGTCATCATCCCGGTCATAGCGCATTTTGCATGTCCGGCCGGTCGCCCGCGCGGCCACAGCACAGGCCACCGCGAGCGCGTTGCCCTGGCTTTCCTTGCCGCCAAAACCGCCCCCCATGCGGCGGGTTTCCACGCGCACGCTGTGCATCGGCGTGCCCAGGGCTTCGGCAACCTTGTGCTGGATTTCCGTGGGATGCTGGGTCGAGCTGATCACCAGCATGTCGCCGTTGTCCTGCGGCTGGGCACAGGCGGCCTGGCCTTCGAGATAGAAATGTTCCTGTCCGCCGATGTCGAGCGATCCGGTGATCCGGTGGTCTGCGGTGCTCAGCGCGGTGGCGAGGTCACCGCGGGCGTAGACGCGCGGGCCTTCCTCAAAGCGGCTGTCCCGGGCAAGCGCGTCCTCAATGGTCAGGATGTTGTCGCCCGGGGTGATGTCAATTTTGCCCAGCCGGGCCGCATGGCGGGCGGCCAGATGCGAGGTGGCGATCACCAGAAACACCGGCTGGCCCGCGTAATGTACCACAACTTTGGCCAACAGTGGTTCGTCATGCGCAGAGGGCGAGACATCATTGTCAAAGGGCAGATCGTCTGCGGTCATCACCGCGACGACGCCTTCTGCGGCGCGTACGTCTGTCAGGTCCACAGCGGTGATATCGCCACAAGCTACGGTACTGGTACCAAATGCGAGGTGCAGGGTGTCTGCGGGCAGAGGGATATCATCCACGTAACGCGCCTTGCCTGTCACATGCAGGCGGGCGGAATCGTGGGGCAGGGGTTTTGCAACGCTCATGATGCGGCCTCCCCGACGGTCAGGGGGGCGTGGCCCGTGTCCTCCAGCCAGTAGCGCCGCAGCATGTTCTGTGCGGTCTGCAGCCGGTAGGCCGCGCTGGCGCGCATGTCTGAGAGGGGGGTGAAATCCTCTGCCAGGGCCTCCATGGCTGCCGCCACGCTGTCTTCGGTCCAGGGGGCGCCGGTCAGTATGGTCTCGGCGTGTGTGGCGCGGGCGGGTGTGCCGGCCATACCGCCGAAAGCGATGCGCGCCTCGGTGACGGTGCCATTGTCCGCGGTGATGGAAAGGCATCCGCAGACCGCTGAGATGTCCTGGTCAAAGCGTTTGGAGAGTTTGTAGCATTTCAGCCGGTCGGGCTGGCGCGGGATGGTGATGCGTTCGACAAATTCACCCGGTTTACGGTCCTGCCGGCCGTATTCCAGAAAGAAATCCTCAAGCGGCATCTCACGCCGCGCATCGCCGCAGCGCAGGTGCACAGCAGCACCCAGCGCGATGAGGGCGGGTGGGCCATCGCCGATGGGCGAGCCGTTTGCGATATTGCCGCCGATGGTCGCGGCATTGCGCACCTGCACCGAACCGTAACGGCGGATCATGGCGGCAAAGGAGGGATGGAAGGGGTCGATTGCCGTTTCAAGCGCGCTGAGGCTGGTCATGGCACCGATATCAATTGTGGTATCGGTGATATCGACCCCGCGCAGGTCGTCGCATTGGTTCAGGAACGCCACCGGGCCGAGGTCGCGGAACTGTTTGGTCACCCAGAGGCCGACATCGGTTGCCCCGGCAACAAGTGTGGCCTGCGGGTTTTGCGCGTACCACGCGGCCAGTGCGTCCTGGGTGCGCGGCTGTACCCACGCAGGGGGCTGCCCGCCCCCGCCGCCTGCGGCGCCCCCCCCGGGGATATTTTCAGCCAGAAGAGGCGGCGTGTCGTGCATATGCGGGGGCACGGGGTCTTTTGCGGCGGATTCTGCGGCGCGGATGATGGGGGCATAGCCCGTGCAGCGGCAGAGGTTGCCGGCCAGTTGGGTGTCATGATCCGCCGCCCCGTTCAGATGAGAGACGGCCATCGAGACCACGAAACCCGGCGTGCAGAACCCGCACTGAGAGCCGTGATGGTCAATCATTGCGCTTTGCACCGGGTGCAGGGAGCCGTCCGGTGCTGCGATCCCTTCGACGGTGCGGATGGCCTTGCCGTTCAGCTGAGGCATAAACAGAATGCAGGCGTTGAGGGATTTTGCACCATCCGCGTCAGTGACCATAACCGTGCAGGCGCCACAGTCGCCTTCGTTGCATCCCTCTTTGGTGCCTGTCAGCCCGCGTTCTCCGCGCAGCCAGTCCAGAAGTGTCATGGTTGGCGCGACATCGGTCAGCGCCACTGTTTCTCCGTTCAGGCGAAACGTGATGTCCATTCAGTCAGATCCGCCGCGGTACCACGAGCCCCCGGATGGCCCGACGTTCGATGCGGCGTAGAACGACGGGCGGGCAGTAACGGCTGTCACGGTATCTGGCACCGGTGTCGCCTGGCAAGGAAAAAGCATGAGGAGGGGGGCGTGGCGGGCTGGCAGCGTTAAAAATTCAGCGTGTGCGTCTTCTGGTACTGGCAGGCGGCGGGGCTCTGGCATAGCTTCGGGGCATGAACACAGAGACCCGATTCATCCACCTGCGCACGCATTCTGAGTATTCTTTGCTGGAGGGCGCGCTGCGGTTGAAAAAACTGCCCGGGCTCTGCCGCGATCATGCCATGCCTGCGATGGCGCTGACCGACACCAACAATATGTTTTCGGCGCTGGAGTTTTCCGTGGCCATGTCCGGTGCGGGGGTGCAGCCGATCATCGGGTGTCAGGTGGATCTGGCCTATGCTGCAACACGGCCCGGCGACCGGCCGGCTGACCCTGCACCTGTTGTGCTGCTGGCGCAGTCAGAGGCCGGGTATGAGAACCTGATGCGCCTGAACACCTGTCTTTACGTGGATAAGGGCGGGCAGCTGCCGCAGGTCACGGCAGACGAGCTGGAGGCAGCGGCGCAGGATGTGATCTGTCTGACGGGCGGGCCGGACGGGCCGGTGGGGCGTTTGTTGCGTGCGGGGCAGGCCCCGGCGGCGCAGGCGCTGATGGACCGGCTGAAGGGCATTTTCGGTGACCGTCTCTATGTCGAACTGCAGCGGCATCCGGGTGAGGACGGCCAGCCCGAGGCAGAGCGGCTCACCGAGCGCGGATTTGTCGAGATGGCCTATGCGATGGACCTGCCGCTGGTGGCGACCAATGATGTCTATTTTCCCGACGCTGAGATGTATCAGGCGCACGACGCGCTGATCTGCATCGCCGAGGGCGCTTATGTTGACCAGCAGGATCCGCGCCGCCGCCTGACGGCGCAGCATTACTTCAAGAGCCAGGCGGAGATGGTGACGCTTTTCGCGGACCTGCCGGAAGCGATTGAGAATACGGTGGAAATTGCGCGTCGCTGCGCGTTTCAGGCGTATCGCCGGGACCCGATCCTGCCGAAATTTGCCGATGATGAGATCGAGGAGCTGCGGCGTCAGTCCTATGAGGGCCTGAAAAACCGGCTGGCGGTGATCCCGCATGCGGTAAGCGTTGAGGAATACGAAAAGCGGCTGGATTTCGAGCTGGGCATCATCGAAGGGATGGGGTTTCCGGGCTACTTTCTGATCGTTGCCGATTTCATCAAATGGGCCAAGGACGAGGATATTCCGGTCGGGCCGGGCCGGGGGTCCGGGGCGGGCAGCCTGGTGGCCTATGCGCTGACGATCACGGACCTTGATCCGCTGCGGTATAACCTCCTTTTCGAGCGGTTCCTGAACCCCGAACGGGTGTCGATGCCTGACTTTGACATCGATTTCTGTATGGACCGGCGCGAGGAGGTGATCCGGTACGTCCAGGACAAGTACGGCCGTGACAAGGTGGGACAGATCATCACCTTTGGTGCGCTTTTGTCAAAGGCTGCGGTGCGCGATATCGGCCGGGTGCTGCAGATGCCGTACGGCCAGGTGGACCGGCTGTCCAAAATGATCCCTGTCGAGGGGGTCAAGCCGGTGAGCATCGAAAAAGCGCTGGCGGACGAGCCACGCCTGCGGGAAGAGGCCCGCAACGAAGAGGTCGTCGCGCGGCTGCTGGAGTACGGCCAGCAGGTCGAGGGGCTGCTGCGGAATGCCTCGACCCACGCCGCGGGCGTGGTGATCGGCGACCGTCCGCTTGACCGGCTGGTGCCGCTCTACCAGGACCCGCGCTCGGACATGCCCGCAACCCAGTTCAACATGAAATGGGTGGAGCAGGCAGGGCTCGTCAAATTCGACTTTCTGGGTCTGAAAACCCTGACGGTGATCCAGAACGCGGTAGACCAGATCAAGGCGTCGGGCCGGCATCTGCATATCGCTGCGGATGGCACAGAGCTTTTTGAACCACCCGAGGGGCTGATCGACGATATCGCCACGATCCCGCTGGATGACGAGGCGTCCTACAAACTCTATTCCAGCGCCAGGACGGTAGCGGTTTTCCAGGTGGAAAGCTCGGGCATGATGGATGCCCTGAAGCGCATGAAACCCACCTGTATCGAGGACATCGTGGCGCTTGTGGCGCTGTACCGGCCCGGGCCCATGGAGAACATCCCGACCTATTGCGAGGTCAAGAACGGGCAGCGCGAACTGGAATCCATTCACCCGCTGATCGACGATATTCTGAAGGAAACACAGGGTATTATCGTCTACCAGGAGCAGGTGATGCAGATCGCCCAGGTGATGGCGGGCTACAGCCTTGGCGGCGCTGACCTGCTGCGCCGCGCAATGGGTAAAAAGATCGCCGAGGAAATGGCCAAGGAGCGCCCCAAATTCGAAAAGGGCGCGATGGAAAACGGGGTCGACAAGAAAAAGGCGACCGAAGTTTTCGACCTGCTGGAAAAATTCGCCAACTACGGCTTTAATAAATCGCACGCGGCAGCCTATGCGGTGGTCAGCTATCAGACCGCCTGGCTCAAAGCGAACCACCCGGTGGAATTCATGGCCGGTGTGATGAACTGCGATATCCATCTGACCGACAAACTGGCCGTCTACTTTGAGGAGGTGCGCAAACAGCTTGATCTGCCGTGGGTGCCGCCTTGCGTGAACCGGTCGGATGCAACGTTCAAAGTGGTCGACGGCGCGCTGGTTTATGCGCTGGGCGCGCTGAAAAACGTCGGTGTCGAGGCGATGAAACTGGTCACCGAGGGGCGCGGGGACAAACCCTTTGCCACGCTCTTTGATCTGGCGCGCCGGGTGGATCTGAAGCGGGTTGGTAAGCGACCGCTGGAAATGCTGGCGCGTTCGGGCGCATTTGACCAGCTGGACAGCAACCGGCGGCGGGTCTTTGACGCGCTGGATGCGCTGGTGGGATATTCGGCGGCGATTCACGAACAGCGCGCCTCTGACCAGGTGTCGCTTTTTGGGGAAGCGGGGGACGACCTGCCTGAACCGCGCCTGCATCCGGTGGATGACTGGCTGCCTGCCGAGCGGCTGAGCGAGGAATTCAGGGCCGTTGGTTTTTACCTCTCGGGCCATCCGCTGGACGATTATGCCGGGCCACTGAAGCGCAAGGGTGTGCTGACCCTTGATGAGGTAACGGCCAAGGCAGAAGGCGCGCCACTGGTCGCAAAACTGGCGGGCGTTGTTGCGGGCCGGCAGGAGCGCAAATCCGCACGGGGCAACCGGTTTGCCTTTTGTCAGATGTCCGACACCACAGGCGCGTTCGAGGTCACGCTCTTCTCTGAAACCCTTGAAAAGTCACGCGAACACCTGGAGACGGGTGCCAAGGTTGTGGTTACCGTCGAGGCTACGATGGAGGCGGATCAGCTTAAACTTCTGGGCCGTTCCGTGGCCCCCATCGACGCGGTCACCGCAGACGCGGGCGGTATGGGACTGCGCGTTTTTGTCGAGGAACCCGGTGCGGTCAGCGCCGTTGCCAGCGTGCTGGAAGGGGCCGCCAAAGCGGCACGCGGCGCGGGGCGCGGCCCGGTACAGCTGTGCCTGATGCATCCGGACCTGCCGGGCGAGGTCGAGGTGGACCTCGGTCAGGATTTTGCCGTGAACCCACAGATCAAGGGCGCGATCAAATCGCTGAACGGCGTGCTGGAGGTCGAAGACATCTGACCGCGGCAGCGGGCGGCAGGCGGAGGTCAGTAATGCGGCGGGCGTTCGTCGCCCAGCACCACACCGCCGGAGCCCTGCGCATCGCGTTCACCCTCACGCTGCATCAGCATGTGAACACGGCGGGTGAGCGTGGCGATCTCGCTTTCCTGACGGGCGATGACGTCGGACAGGTCATCCACCGTGCGTGTCAGATGCGCGATCTGCTCTTCGAGTTTCTTGGTCATAAGGGGCTCTCCTGGGTGTGCTCTAGCACGGCGTGACGGGTCCCGGAAGGGCCCGCACCCGGTGCCTTGTCTCGCGCAGTCCCATCCGGTAGACCGCGCGCGACACCTGGCACAAAGGGAAGACCATGGCCAAGCCCAAGAAAACCCCGCGCCCGAAGGCTGAGACGCCCAAAGGCTTTCGTGACTATTTCGGCGCTGAGGTTACCCAGCGCACCGAAATGCTGCGTAAGATTGCGGGTGTGTACCATCGGTACGGGTTTGATGCGCTGGAAAGCTCGGGCGTGGAAACAGTTGAGGCGTTGGGCAAATTCCTGCCCGATGTGGACCGCCCGAACGAGGGCGTCTTTGCCTGGCAGGAAGATGCAGAGGGCGACAAGCCGGGTGACTGGCTGGCGCTGCGGTACGATCTGACGGCGCCGCTGGCGCGGGTCTATGCGCAGCACCGCAACGACCTGCCCACGCCCTACCGCCGCTATGCGATGGGACCCGTCTGGCGCAACGAAAAGCCGGGGCCGGGGCGTTTTCGTCAGTTTTATCAGTGTGATGCGGACACAGTTGGTGCGCCATCCGTGGCTGCGGATGCGGAAATCTGCGCGATGCTGGCCGATTGTCTCGAAGAGGTGGGCATCCCGCGTGGTGACTACGTTGTGCGCGTGAACAACCGCAAAGTGCTGAACGGCGTGCTGGAAGTGGCAGGCCTGGCGGGGGATGACAAAGAGCGCGAACGCGGCATCGTACTGCGCGCGATCGACAAACTGGACCGTCTGGGCCCGGACGGCGTGCGCGCCCTGCTGGGGGAGGGCCGCAAAGACGAAAGCGGCGACTTTACGGACGGGGCGGGGCTTGGTGATGCACAGGCAGACGTGGTCATGGGCTTCATGGACGCGAAACGCAAAACCGGTGCCGAAACGGTTGCCCGGTTGCGTGAGCTCGTCGAAGGCTCTGCCATCGGCGCAGAAGGCGTGAGCGAACTGGAAACCATCGCCGGGCTGCTGGCGGCAGGTGGCTATGGTCCGGACCGGATCGAGATCGACCCGTCAGTCGTCCGGGGTCTCGGGTACTACACCGGGCCCGTCTATGAGGCGGAGCTGACGTTCGATATTCAGGATGAAAAGGGACGCACGCGTAACTTCGGGTCTGTTGCCGGTGGCGGGCGGTATGACGACCTGGTCAAGCGGTTCACCGGCCAGGCCGTGCCGGCGACGGGCGTGTCGATCGGTGTGGACCGCCTGCTGGCGGCACTGCATGCCAAAGGCCGGATGCAGTCTGACACCGCAGGTCCCGTGGTTGTAACCGTGATGGACCGCGACCGCATGGCGGATTACCAGGCGATGGTGGCGGAACTGCGCCAGGCGGGTATCCGGGCGGAGGTCTATCTGGGCAACCCGAAAAACTTCGGCAACCAGCTGAAATACGCAGACCGCCGTGCCAGCCCGGCCGCCGTCATCGAAGGCGGTGACGAAAAAGAGCGCGGTGTTATTCAGATCAAGGACCTGATTCTGGGGGCGAAGATTGCCGAAAGTGCGACACTGGAGGAATGGAAAGACCGTCCCAGCCAGTTTGAGGTGCCGCGTGACCAGCTTGTTGAAAAGGTGCGCGAAATCCTGAGCACACACGGTCTGGATGAGGGCACAAAATGACATCGCGGCGCGAGACCCTGGCGCTGGCCGCAGAGCTGCGGGCGGGGTTTGAAACGGCGGGCGCAGCAGCGGTTGAAACGCCGGTGCTGCAGCCTGCGGATATCCTGCTCGACCTTTATGGCGAGGAGATCCGCGCGCGCGCCTATGTGACCTCGGATGCGCTGCGCGGTGAGCAGATGCTGCGCCCTGATTTCACTGTTCCGGTGGTGCAGATGCATATGGCGGATGGGGCTGAGCCTGCGCGGTACACCTATTCCGGCGAGGTTTTCCGCCGTCAGGAGCATGATCCGGACCGCGCCAATGAATACATCCAGGTTGGCTATGAGGTCTTTGACCGGACGGACCCGGCAGCGGCTGATGCGGAGGTCTTTGCGCTGATCGCGACGGCAGTTGCGCATCTTGATCTGCGCGCGGCCACCGGGGATATTGGTTTGCTGACCGCAGCGGTTCAGGGTCTGAAAACGACCGGGGCCCGTAAATCCGCGCTCTTGCGGCATATCTGGCGACCGCGCCGGTTCCGCAGCCTGCTGGACCGGTTTTCGGGCAAAACACCGGTCAGTACCGAACGGGCAGCGCTGATCGCGGGGGATGCGGCCTTGTGCGATGCCCCGCTGACGGGACGGCGCACACGGGCGGAGATTGACGCGCGGATTGAAGCGCTGCGGGCGGATTCGGCGGCTGATCCGCTGAGCGCGGAAGAGGTGGGGCTGTTGGATGCGCTGCTGAACGTGCGGGAGACTCTGCCTTTTGCGCTGGAACATCTGCGGGACCTGGCAGTGGATCTGCCATCGGTTGCAGGTGCGGTTGCGGGGCTGGCGGCGCGGGCGGATGCGCTGCAAAAACGCGGCGTCGAAGTCGCAGAGCTGCCATTTGAGACAAGTTTTGGCCGGACATCGATGGAATACTACGATGGGTTTGTATTCGGGTTTTACAGCGCAAACCGCCCGGACCTGCCTGCGGTTGCTTCGGGCGGGCGCTATGACGCGCTGACGCGGAGGCTTGGGGCGGGTGCTGAAATTCCTGCGGTTGGGGGTGTTCTGCGGCCCGGTCTGATGCTGGACCTCGGGGGTAACACATGAGCATTCGTCTGGGCGTGCCGTCCAAGGGGCGGCTGATGGAGAAGACTTTTGACTGGTTCGCCGCGCGTGGTGTGACCCTGTCGCGCAGCGGGTCTGACCGCGAATACGCGGGGGCTGTCGAGGGCGTTGAGGGCGTGGCGCTGGTATTGCTGTCCGCCGGTGAAATCCCGCGCGAGCTGGCAGCGGGACGGATCCATTTCGGCGTCACAGGCACCGACCTGATCCAGGAGAAACTGCCGCTCTGGGAGCAGCAGGTGGAGCCGGTGCAGGAACTGGGTTTCGGCTTTGCGGATCTGGTTCTGGCGGTGCCGAGGGCCTGGGTCGATGTCGACACGCTGGATGATCTGGATGCGGTGGCGGCTGCGTTCCGGGCACGCCACGGCATGCGACTGCGTATCGCCACGAAGTATCACCGTCTGGTGCGCGAACACCTGCGCCAGGGTGGGGTCGCGGATTATGCGCTGGTGGACAGTCAGGGGGCGACCGAAGGAACGGTTGCCAATGAAACGGCTGAGGCGATTGCCGATATCACATCCAGTGGTGAGACCCTGCGGGCCAACCATCTGAAGATCCTGAGTGATGGTCCGGTGCTGCGGTCGCAGGCTACCCTGTGGCGCAGCCGTCAGGCGCCGCTGGACGATGGCGATCGGGATGTGACCACAGCGTTCATGCAGAAACTGGATGCCTGAGCAGGGCAGTGTCTGGCGTCGCCGGGATTACAGGACGCCGATTTCCGCCAGAGCGCGGTTGAGTTCCACGGGCAGGGGCTCTTCGTCCCCGCGGCCTTCGGGCAGATCAGGCGGCGCATCGGCTGCGGGCAGGTAGCGCCAGCCCTGAAAAGGACGCCGAATGCTGTTCTGTGTGCGGATCAGGTCAGGCTGCAGGACGATGGCACAGCGACGGATGCCATCGGAACCGACATATTCATCCAGCCGGTCGATCTGCTGGCGGCACTGAATGACCCCTTTGATCACCCAATAAATAGATCCGCCATTGAGCACTTCGGCCTCGCGCCGGGGCCACATGCGGGTCACGTGACGCGGCAGCCCGTCCGGTGCCTGCGCCCGTTTCGTCGCCTGCCAGGCTGCAAGACCCTCAACATTCTCCGTCCCGACGGACAATTTGATCAGATGAACGGTTTTACTTTGATTCTCTGGTGCCATAGCTTATGTTGTAGCTTCGATTTTCAGATCATCAACGCCTAGTGTTTTTTCCACACTTGCCTGTGGATAATCCTGACAGGAGACTGCGCCCATGTCCGCCTTTGCTGCCCCGATTGCCGAACAGATCTGGGACATGAAGTACCGTTTCAAGGACGCTGACGGTGCACCGAAGGATGTCACTGTCGAAGACACCTGGCACCGGATCGCGCGCGACCTTGCGCGTGTCGAAAAGGAACCGGAACTCTGGGAGGACCGGTTTTATGCAGCTCTTGAGGACTTCCGGTATCTGCCTGCGGGGCGCATCACAGCGGGTGCCGGCACGGCGCGGTCGGTTACGCTGTTCAACTGTTTTGTCATGGGAACTGTGCCCGACAGTATGGGCGGCATATTCGATATGCTGAAAGAAGCAGCCCTCACCATGCAGCAGGGTGGTGGCATCGGTTATGATTTTTCGACGATCCGGCCGAAGGGCGCGGATGTGCGCGGTGTGGCGGCGGATGCCTCAGGGCCGTTGTCGTTCATGGACGTCTGGGATGCCATGTGCCGCACCATCATGTCCGCCGGGTCACGGCGCGGCGCGATGATGGCCACGATGCGCTGTGATCACCCGGATATTGAGGACTTCATCGCTGCGAAGTCGGATCCGGCACGGTTGCGCATGTTCAATATGTCGGTGCTGGTCACAGATCCCTTCATGGACGCCGTTAAGGCGGATGCGTCATGGGACCTGGTATTTGAGGGCCGCGTGTTCCGGACGCTGATGGCGCGTGATCTGTGGGACCGGATCATGCAGGCGACCTATGATTACGCCGAACCGGGCGTTATTTTCATTGACCGGATCAATGCGGCCAACAACCTGAATTACTGTGAGACCATTGCGGCAACTAACCCTTGCGGCGAGCAGCCGCTGCCACCCTATGGTGCCTGCTTGCTGGGGTCGGTGAACCTGGCCCGACTGGTGTCCGATGCGTTTGAGGAGGGCGCCGCCCTCGACGAGAACGCCCTCGAAGAACTGGTCGCTGTGGCGGTACGCATGATGGATAATGTGGTGGATGCGTCGAAGTTTCCGCTGGAGGCGCAGGCCCGGGAAGCGCAGGCCAAACGCCGCATCGGGCTGGGTGTAACGGGACTGGCAGATGCGCTGCTGATGGTCGGACTGCGCTATGGGTCAGACGAGGCGGCGCGTCAGACGGAGCGATGGCTGCACCTGATCGCCCGCGCCGCGTATCTGGCGTCTGTGCAGCTGGCGAAGGAAAAAGGCGCATTCCCGCTGTTTGATGCAGAAGGATACCTTGCTTCAGGCACCATGCAGATGATGGACGAGGATGTGCGCGAGGCTGTGCGCGAACACGGCATCCGAAACGCGCTGCTGACCTCGATCGCTCCGACCGGCACGATCAGCCTTTATGCGGGCAACGTCTCGTCGGGCATCGAGCCGGTCTTTGCCTATACCTACACGCGCAAGGTGCTGCAGAAGGACGGATCGCGTACCGAAGAGGAAGTGGTGGATTATGCGGTTCAGATGTGGCGGGAGAAATTCGGTGACACCGAGCTGCCCGACTACTTTGTGAATGCGCAGACGCTTGCGCCGGCGGATCATGTGAAGATGCAGGCCGCGGCGCAGAAATGGGTCGACTCGTCGATTTCAAAGACGATCAACTGCCCGGAAGATATCAGTTTTGACGCGTTCCGGGACGTTTACATGCAGGCCTGGGATACCGGGTGCAAGGGATGTACGACATACAGGCCCAACGCCGTCACCGGCTCGGTTCTGAGTGTGTCGGAAGAAGAGAAAAAGGCCCCCGAGGTGATCACGACCTCAGATGCTGAGCCGCTGCAGCCGCATGGAGATGTGATTTACATGTCTGAGCCGCTCGACCGGCCGAGCGAGCTCGAGGGCAACACATACAAGGTGAAATGGCCCGACAGCGAGCATGCGCTTTATATCACGGTGAATGATATCGTGCTGAACGGACACCGGCGGCCTTTCGAAGTGTTTATCAACTCCAAAAACATGGAGCATTTCGCCTGGACGGTTGCGCTGACCCGGATGATTTCTGCGGTGTTCCGGCGCGGGGGCGATGTCTCTTTTGTGGTGGAAGAGCTCAAGGCGGTGTTCGATCCGCGCGGCGGTGCCTGGATGCAGGGCAAATATATTCCGTCCATCCTCGCGGCGATTGGCGGGGTGATCGAGCAGCACATGATTGCGACAGGGTTCATCGCGGGCGAGGGCATGGGGCTCAAGTCTGATCCACAGGCGCAGGTTGTTGGCCTCGAAAATCAGCGCGGCCAGGCCTGCAGCAGTTGCGGTCAGTATGACCTTCGCATGGTCGAAGGCTGCATGACCTGTGGATCCTGCGGCTATTCGAAGTGTGGCTGAACGGGGCGGTTAAATCTCCGCGCCCGGGGTGCGGCTTCGGGCTGCAATCCGGTTGGCCGCTGCGATGTCATCATCGCTCGGCTGGCCGATGATACTGTGAACGCGGCCACTGGAGGTTTTCCTGCGGATGGTCCAGAATGTCTGGCCGGGCCAAAGAGCCATCAGTACCGCTGACGAGAAGACAAGGAAAAAGGCACTCTCGGGCACCTGAGCCTGACCGCTGGCCAGAACGACACCGCTCAGCGGCAGCATCACGACAACCGTCCATCCCAGAGCGCAGATCGCCAGTTCGGCCAGACCGCTGAAATACATCTGAAAAATATCGGTACGTGTCATATTTAATCTCCGGGATCCGGCCTGAACCGGGCACACTATGACCAAGGAAAAGAAATTTTCCGTAAAGCACAGCCCGGGTTTCCGGAAATTTCTGGCAAGGGCTGCGGCACTGTGGGATACCGCGCGGGCCTGCAACACGAATTGGATGAAAAGGGGCAGATATGGCAGTGCCTGAAACAATGCGCGCGGTCGTGCTGACCAGACATGGTGGACCCGAAGTGCTGGAACTCCGCTGGGACTGGCCGGTGCCGCAGCCTGGCCCGCATGACGTACTGATCCGTGTTGGTGCCTGCGGGGTCAACAATACCGACATCAACACCCGCACGGGCTGGTATGCAAAATCAGTGACGGGCGCCACGGCTGATGCTGTGGACGCAGGCGATGAGGAGCCCAGCTGGGGCGGCGCACCTCTTGCTTTCCCGCGTATCCAGGGTGCGGATGTGGTCGGAGAGGTTGTGGCTGCGGGTGAAGCCGCAGAACAGGGCCTGATCGGGCGGCGCGTTATGGTGGATTGCTGGCTGCGCGACTGGGACGACCCGCTCAACCGGGACAAAACCGGTTACGTCGGTTCGGAATGTGATGGTGGTTTTGCGGAATACATGGTGGTCGACCACCGCAATGCGGTCGCCGTGGACAGCCCGCTGAGCGATTCAGAGCTGGCGACCTTTGCCTGTTCCTACAGTACGGCCGAGGGCATGCTGACCCGGGCTGGTGTCACGGCAGAGGATACGGTGCTGGTCACGGGGGCCTCAGGCGGGGTCGGGTCCGCCCTGACACAGCTGGCCCGGCGGCGCGGTGCCAGGGTTGTCTGCCTTGCGGGCGAAGCGAAACACGACCGGGTCGCCGCTCTGAACCCGGCGGCCGTGCTGCCGCGTGCGCCCGCTGATCTGGCGGCGGCGCTGGAGGGTGCAATCGGCCAGCGAACCGTCAGTGTCGTCGCGGATATCGTCGGTGGTGACTACTTTCCCGCGCTGATCGATGTGCTGGAGCGGGGTGGGCGGTACACCTGTTCGGGCGCGATTGCAGGGCCCATTGTCGGGCTGGATCTGCGCACACTTTACCTGAGGGACCTGACCTTTACAGGGTCAACGGTGCTGCCGCCGGAAATCTTCCGGACACTGGTCGGATACATCGAAAAGGGCGAAGTGCGGCCGCTGGTGGCCGCGACCTACCCGCTTTTCGACATTTCAGACGCTCAGGAAGCGTTCTCCGGCAAAAGCCATGTCGGAAATATCGTGCTGCTACCCCAGGTCTGACAGGGACCGCCGCGCGCGGCGGTCTCCGCCCTCAGCTGTTTTTGCCGAGGATGGTGGCCAGAATGGCTTTGGCGCTGTCCGATGACCAGTCCGCGTCACCGCGCAGCCGGGCGATTTCGCGCCCTTCGGGGTCAATCAGCACGGTGATCGGCAGTCCGAAAATGCCCATCTGACTGGCCAGCGCCTGTTTCGGATCCTGGTGGCGCGGCAGGTTGGAAATACCTGTTTCTTCGAAGAATTTCTGGATGCCCGCAGGTGAGTTGCGGCCTGTGGCGATGGTCAGTACCTCGAAATCGTCGCCGCCGAACTCGGTCTGGAGCTCGGACAGCATCGGCATTTCCTTGCGGCAGGGTGCGCACCAGGTCGCCCAGAAATTCAGCAGCACATATTTACCGCGCCAGGCCTCAAGCGATGTCTGCCCCGCGCCGTCTGCCAGATCGAACTGCGCGTCTGATGTTGCCTCAGGCACCTCATGGATGATCAGCTTTTTCATGTCACCTTCGCGCAGCAGGGCTGCAGCTTCGAGGTCCGCGTGGGCTGTGGTTGCGGCTGTGATTGCGCCCAGGCTGAGGGCCGTATAAACGAGCGCAGAAACAAGATTTTTCATATCCCCTCCGGAGGATTCAGGCAGATGACAGATTCCAGCGACACGCAGAAAACCACCGCATCCAACGCCATGTGGGGCGGCCGTTTCTCCGCAGGTCCCGATGCGATTATGGAGGCAATTAATGCCTCAATCGGTTTTGACCAGCGGATGGCGGCACAGGATATCGCAGGCTCGCGTGCGCATGCCGCAATGCTGGGCACGACAGGCATTCTGGAACTTAACGATGTCGACGCCATCAGGGAAGGCCTGCTCACGGTCTTGTCAGAGATAGAGGCAGGAGACTTTCCGTTTTCCGCCGCGCTGGAGGATATCCACATGAATGTGGAATCGCGTCTTAAGGAAATTATCGGCGAACCGGCAGGGCGACTGCACACAGGGCGCAGCCGGAATGATCAGGTCGCGACCGATTTCAAACTCTGGGTGCGCGACCAGCTTGACGCCTGTGACACCGGTCTGCAGGCGCTGATCCGTGCGTTGCTGGACCAGGCAGAGGCAGGTGCCGGCTGGGTCATGCCGGGCTTTACCCATTTGCAGACGGCGCAGCCGGTGACCTGGGGGCATCACATGATGGCCTATGTCGAGATGTTCGGACGCGATCTGAGCCGGGTGCGGGATGCCCGCGCGCGGATGAACACGTCGCCGCTGGGCGCTGCGGCTCTGGCTGGCACGTCCTTTCCGATTGACCGCCATATGACTGCTGAAGCGCTGGGTTTTGATGCCCCTGCGGCCAATTCGCTGGATGCGGTGAGCGATCGTGATTTTGCGCTGGAATTCCTGAGTACTGCGTCCATCTGTGCCGTGCACCTCAGCCGTTTTGCCGAGGAACTGGTGATCTGGTCGTCTGCACAGTTCCGTTTTGTGACGCTGAGCGACCGGTTTTCGACGGGCTCGTCTATCATGCCGCAGAAAAAGAACCCTGACGCCGCAGAGCTGATCCGCGCCAAGGTCGGCCGGATTTTCGGCGCAAACACCGCGCTGATGATGGTGATGAAGGGGCTGCCGCTGACCTATTCAAAGGACATGCAGGAAGACAAAGAGCAGGTGTTTGACGCCGCTGACAACCTGATGCTGGCGCTGGCCGCAATGACGGGCATGGTGACAGACATGACCGCGAACCGGGAGAGCCTGGCAGCGGCGGCAGGCTCAGGCTTCTCCACGGCAACTGATCTTGCCGACTGGCTGGTGCGCGTGCTGGGGCTGCCCTTCCGCGAAGCGCATCACATCACCGGCAGCCTTGTGGCGCTGGCCGAATCCAAAGGATGTGATCTGCCGGATCTGTCGCTGGACGAGATGAAATCCGCCCATTCCGGCATCACCGAAGACGTGTTTGGTGTGCTCGGGGTGGAAAATTCGGTCAATTCGCGTACATCTTACGGTGGGACGGCGCCCGCGCAGGTGCGTGAGCAGGTCGCCCGCTGGAAGGAGCTGATGGCATGATCAGACTGACCGGAGTTTTGCTGGCACTTGCGATGCTGGCAGCCTGTGGCGCGGACGGGGAACCGGTCCGGCCAACGGTGAACGGTGGCGTAACAATTTCGAACAGCGGTATCTATCCGAGCGCCAGCGTGGGCCTGAACCGCGGACCTGTCTCTGTACGCGTCGGACTGTGATGTTCAGGTGTTTCCCGGTGGCGGCTCTGGTTGTGCTTGTGGGCTGCACCCAGCCTGAACCGGTTGACCCCACGCTCAGACCGATCCCGCGCGAGCCTGCCGTCGAAACCGGTGTCACGTTCTCGGGTGAAGCGCGCTTCGGCGTCACAAAGGGGCTGTGACTGAGATGCGGTATGTCTATCTTGCGCTTGCTGTCTGGGGTACCATCCACCCGATGAGCTGGTTTCTGACCTGGTTCAATGAGAACGGTTACGATCTCATGGCGATGGTGGACGCCTGGCATGCGAATGCTGCGACCAGTGGCCTGGTCTGGGACCTGACCGTTGCGGCCAGTGCACTGACCGTCTGGATTATTGCCGAGACTGTCCGGACACGCCGCTGGCGGGGCCTCATCGCGATCCCGGCGACCTTTTGCATCGGGGTCAGCTGCGGATTGCCCCTTTACCTCTTCCTGCGCCACAACAACGACGCGTAAGACTGCCGCACCGATCTGCATTGATCTGACCGGGGAATCGTGGCTAATGCGCGGTTATGGATCATTTTCTCTACCAAGACGGTGTTCTGCACGCCGAAGACGTCCCCGTTCCGGAAATTGCGGCAGCGGTTGGCACGCCGTTCTACGTCTATTCAACTGCGACGCTGCTGCGCCACTTCACCCTCTTTGATGAGGCGCTGGCGGGCGTTGATCACCTTGTCTGTTATGCGATGAAGGCCGCCAGCAATCAGGCCATCCTCAAAACACTGGCGCAGGCAGGTGCTGGCATGGATGTGGTCTCGGGCGGGGAATACATGCGTGCCAAAGCGGCCGGCGTGCCCGGCGAACGCATCGTTTTTTCCGGCGTCGGAAAAACCGCCGCTGAAATCCGGCTGGCGCTCGAAGGTGGCATTCGCCAGTTCAACGTCGAATCCGAGCCGGAAATGATGGTTCTGGACGCAACTGCCCGGGAAATGGGCGTTGTGGCTCCGGTGACGATCCGGATTAATCCGGATGTGGATGCAAAAACTCACGCAAAAATTGCGACCGGCAAGTCGGAAAATAAGTTCGGCATCCCGATCTCGCGTGCCCGCGAAGTGTACAGGCTTGCTGCCTCCCTGCCGGGTCTTGAGGTGATCGGGATTGACGTGCACATCGGCAGCCAGCTGACGGACCTTGCACCCTTCGAGCTGGCGTACCAGAAAGTCGCCGAACTGACCGAAACTCTGCGCGCGGACGGTCATAACATCCGCAGGCTGGACCTTGGCGGCGGTCTCGGCATCCCTTATGCGCGCGACAACCAGGCACCGCCACTGCCTTCTGACTACGGCGCTATGGTGCTGAAAACACTTGGCCATCTGGGTTGCGAGATCGAGATTGAACCGGGCCGGCTGATCGCCGGGAACGCAGGCTTAATGGTTTCTGAAGTGATCTATGTGAAATCTGGCGAAGGACGTGATTTCCTGATCCTTGATGGCGCAATGAACGATCTGATCCGGCCCGCGATGTACGAGGCTTATCACGATATTGTCCCTGTGACAGAGCCCGAGCCGGGCGTGACACAGGCGAAATACGATATCGTTGGTCCGGTCTGCGAGACGGGTGATACATTCGCACGGGAACGGGTCATGCCACCGGTTGAAGCGGGCGGTCTCGTCGCCTTCAGGTCTGCGGGCGCATATGGCGCGGTCATGAGCAGTGAATACAATTCGCGGCCGCTTATTCCGGAGGTTCTGGTTCACAATGATCAATTTGCGGTTATTCGCCGACGCCCGACCTTTGACGAAATGATAAATCGGGATACCATTCCTGAATGGTTGTGATGGCATAAGGTGCCAGACCCGCCCAGTGGAGAGGTACCGATGTCATCTTTTTCCCGTCACGATGCAGACAAAACACTGCGCGCCCTGATATGGCCGTTGCGCTTCACGCATCTGGGAATGATCTCTGAGCGGTTGTTGCGCAGCTGCTGGCCGGTGTTCAGCGTGCTGCTGACGGCCCTTGCCGCGCTCATGCTGGGTCTTCAGGACGCCGTGGGTGTCGAGGTCGTCTGGGGCGCTGTGGTCGTGACCCTTCTGGCGCTTGCGGCAGGTGGCTTTTTTGCGCTGCGCACGTTCCGCTGGCCGGCACGCAGTGAAGCTCTGGCGCGGCTCGATGCGAGCCTTCCCGGCCGCCCCGTCCAGGCGCTGCTGGACACACAGACAATCGGACATGAGGATGCGGCCTCTGCTGCCGTCTGGCGGGCGCATCAGGCGCGCATGGCAGAGCGGGCGCGCGCTGCGACGCCGGTTCCGGCCGATCTGCGTATTGCAGACCGGGACCCTTATGCCCTGCGGTATATGGCAGCGCTCTTTTTCGCTGTGGCACTCATTTTCGGATCTGTCTGGCGGGTTGGGACCGTGGCAGACATGACGCCGGGTGCGGGTGGTCTGGCCAGTGGTCCTGTCTGGGAAGGTTGGGCAGAGAGCCCCCGCTATACCGGCAAACCCACAATCTATCTTAATGACATCGACGCGAGCACTCTCGAAATCCCTGTGGGCAGTCTGATCACGCTGCGCCTTTATGGCGAAATCGGCGCGCTGACGCTTGCAGAGACAGTGTCCGGCCGCACGGAGGTACCGCCTGCCTCTGATCCCGCGCAGGATTTCATTGTCGCGCAAAGCGGCGACATTGCTATCAACGGCCCGGGGGGGCGCAGCTGGCAGGTCGTGGTGATTGAAGACATGCCGCCCGAAATTGCCGTGCTGTCTGAACCGACCGCGTCTGCCATCGGAGAAATGACCCTGCCGTTTGAGGCCAGTGATGACTACGGCGTTGAGGCCGGTGAGGCGGTCTTCACGCTGGACCTTGCATCGGTTGACCGCCGCTACGGGCTGACAATCGATCCTGAAGCCCGGCCCGATCTGGTTGTGCCGCTGCCCACGCCGATTGCCGGCAACCGGGCGCAGTTCGAAGAAAACCTGATTGAGGATTTCTCGGAACACCCTTGGGCAAATCTGCCGGTGTTTGTCAGCCTGTCTGCTCTCGATGGTGCAGAGCAGAATGCCACAACGGACCCACGGGCGATTGTCCTGCCGGGCCGCCGGTTCTTTGATCCGCTGGCCGCTGCAATGATCGAGGCGCGCCGCGATCTGTTATGGTCGCGGGGGAATATGTCGCGCATCGCGCAGGTCCTGCGCGCGGTCAGCCATGTCCCCGAAGATGTTTTCCGCAAAGAAACAGATGTGCTGCGGCTGCGCCGGGTGATCCGGCAGCTGGAAACCCACGCCCGGCACGGTATGAGCGAGGAAAAACAGACCAGCCTTGCGGCCGATCTGTGGGATCTTGCGCTGCTGCTGGAGGAGGGTGATCTGGCGGATGCCGCCGAGCGCATGCGCCGGGCGCAGGAACGTCTGAACGAGGCAATCAAAAACGGTGCTTCGGACGAAGAAATTGCCGAACTGATGCGTGAGTTGCGCCGCGCGACCGAAGA
Organism: Roseobacter phycocola; assembly: GCF_042055075.2. Lineage (GTDB taxonomy): Bacteria > Pseudomonadota > Alphaproteobacteria > Rhodobacterales > Rhodobacteraceae > Roseobacter. The sequence continues at coordinate 386,727 of NZ_CP194010.1, forward strand.
CTACCTGCAGCAACTTTCCCGTCAGGCGCAGCGCCAGCAGCAGGAACAGCAGAACGGCCAGCAGCAACAGCCGGGCGATCAGCAGAACTCCATGCAGCTGTCGCAGGACGACCTGCAACAGATGATGGACCGTATCCAGGAGCTGATGGAGCAGGGCCGGATGGCCGAGGCGCAGCAGGCGCTTCAGGAACTGCAGCAGATGATGGAAAATATGCGCGTCACCCAGGGCCAGCAGGGTCAGGGTGGGCAAAGTGCGGGCGAGCAGGCGATGGAAGGCCTGGCCGACACCCTGCGGCAGCAGCAGGGTCTTAGTGATCAGGCGTTCCGCGATCTGCAGGAGCAGTTCAACCCGGGCGCCCAGGCCGGGGAGAGCCAGGGCAACGAGGGCCGCAATGGTGGTGAGGGCCGGGGCCAGAGCCACGAGGGCCAGCAGGGCCAGGGACAGGGCAGCGGTGATCAGAACGCGCAACAGGGCGCACCGGGCCAGCCCGGACAGGGCGCCGATCCGCAGGGCAGTATCGCCGATCGTCAGCAGGCTCTGCGTGATGAACTGAGCCGCCAGCAGCAGAATCTGCCCGGCGCCGGAACGCCCGAGGGAGACGCCGCGCGCGACGCACTGGATCGCGCAGGCCGTGCTATGGACGGGGCGGAGGAGGCGCTGCGCCAGAATGATCTGGCCGAAGCAATCGACAATCAGGGCCAGGCCATGGAAGCGTTGCGGGAAGGCATGCGGTCGCTGGGTGAGATGATGGCCCAGCAGCAGCAACAGCAACAGCCCGGGCAGGGCGCTCAGGAATCGGACCGGCGTGCGGACAACCGTGACCCGCTGGGACGCGAGTCGGGCAACTCCGGTGCGGATGGCGACAATGGTCCGCTGGCTCTGAACGACGATGCCTATGGCCGGGCGCGCGAGCTGCTCGATGAAATCCGGCGGCGGTCAGGCGAAGCAGAACGCCCAGAGGAAGAGCGTAATTATCTCAACCGGCTGCTTGATCGTTTCTGATCCGGAAAACCCGCAGGCTACTGGCTGCTGGACACCGCAACTGCGTCCAGCCAGCTCAGAAAGCCCGCTACTTTGCCGTCAAGCCAGGCACGCCAGCTATCGATTACAGTCACATAAGTTTGCAGAGCATCAGCAAACTGCGGCATCGCCTCTGCCAGCTGCGGGGCATAAACATAGACAAGCGCCATGACCGCCACGATCGCGATCACCAGGACAAATCCACGGCGCGAGCTGCGCTTTTCCCGGTTTTCCGCCTGTGCGGTCTGACCCGGATCGCTGCCCGGGTTCCGGTCATTGTTGGAACGCAGCGTGGAATTGATTTCTTCGATATCCGGCAGCAGATCGCGGCGTGACCCCGCAGCGGCGGCGGCCACGGCAGCTGCATCCTGCATCTGACCCGGTGCCGGGGTCACCTGGTCGCCGGTCTCTGGCGTATCCTGGTCTGCGCCGCGGGTGCGGTCCGCGTCGTCCCGGGCATCGGTTTCCGGCAGGCCCAGATCCGGCTGGCTCTCAAGGCTGTCGGCCATTTCGTTGCGGCGCGCCTGCGCCTCAAGCTCAGCCTCCTCCTGCAAAACACTGGCAACAGCGGGGTCGACACGACGGCGGGCAGGGGCCTCCGGGGGAGTGTCCTCTGGCTGCTCATCCGCAAGCCCGGGCCCGGATGCGGGTGCGCCTGGGGCAGCAGCGGCAGGTGTCTCAGGTGGTGCGGCTTCGGGCTCCGGTGCCGTCTTTTTGGGGGCTGCCGTTCTGTCCTCATCACCAGCCGCCTGGGGGCCGGTGACTTCTTCCTCAATGTCGGGAACGGCATCCGGATGGTCCTGAAACCATGTCTGGCCACAGTTCGAGCATTGCACATCGCGCCCCTCGGGCGGCATGACTTCGTCCGGAACTTCGTATTGCGCGTCGCAATTCGGGCAAATCAGTCGCATGGAAAAACCTGCTGTTTCATGACCTCGGACCACTTTTTTTAGTTTTGCAGCATCTTAGGCGCTTCGTGTCTGTCCGAAAAGTGTTAACTGTGCATTAAGCGGGCAAGTGATGCATTGAAACCAGACCGGTGCTGGGGCACAACATCGCCTGTATCTGAGCGGAGGCCCTGTGATCGAGCTGGACAAAGTCGCCTACAGCTACGGCGGTGGCGGGCTGTTATCTGATGTTTCTGTGAGCCTCGGGGCGGGGTCGTTCCATTTCCTGACCGGTCCTTCCGGTGCGGGCAAAACGACGCTGCTGAAACTCTGCTATGGCGCGCTGCAGCCAACCGCAGGGCAGGTCACCGCATTCGGTGAAGACATGAGTGGGCTGGAACGGGACGGTATTGCCCTGATGCGCCGTCGTGTCGGCGTGGTGCACCAGGACTGCCAGTTTCTCGATCACCTGACGGTTTCGGAAAACATCCTGCTGCCGCTGGCCGCGGCGGATCGCCAGACGTCAGAAGCGGAAGATGACCTGCAGGAACTGATGGCATGGGTCGGTCTTGCGCATCGCGCTGACGCACTGCCGCCGGAGCTTTCGGGTGGTGAACGGCAGCGCGCGGCACTTGCGCGCGCGGTGATCATGTCACCTGATGTGGTGCTCGCAGATGAACCGACGGGCAATGTGGACTGGGAAATGTCCCAGCGCCTGCTGCATCTGCTGGTTGAGCTCAACCGAATGGGCAAGACCGTCCTGATCGCAACGCACGACCTCAGTCTGATACGGGCGGCAAAGGCGCAGGTGCAGGCCCGTGTCTTGCGCATAGCCAACGGTCAGCTCAACCTGGCAGGAGCAGACCTGTGAGCCTGCCGGATGATCTGCGCATGCTTTTGCGGGGCGACACACGCTCTGACCGGGTTGTGCCCCCGTCCGGCTTCACCGCGCGCCTGACGGTTTTTGCGGCTGCGGCCATGGGGTTTCTGGCTGTTTTTGCGCTGGCTCTGACGCTTGCGGCGGACCGGCTGGCGGACAGCTGGGGCGATGAACTGGCCCGCACCTCCACGGTCCGTATCACAGCCCCAGCGGAGCAGATGGCGGACCTGCAGGCCACGGCCCTCAGCATTCTGGAGACCACTGCAGGCGTGCAGAGTTTTCGCGCGCTGACCGCCAGCGACCAGCAGGCGCTGCTGGAGCCATGGTTCGGATCCGGGCTGGATCTCAGCACCCTGCCATTGCCCGGACTGATAGAAATCACCGAAGCCCCCGATGGTTTCGACGGTCAGGGCCTGCAACTGCGGCTGGAGGCGGAAGTGCCCGGCGCGGTTCTTGATGACCATAACCAGTGGCGCGCGCCGCTGGTGGCTTCGGCCGGACGGCTGCGCGCTGTCGGCTGGTTCAGCGCCCTTCTCTTGGGGCTGACATCTGCGGCGATGGTCACGCTTGCTGCCAATGCTTCCCTTGCCGCTAATGCCCAGGTGATCCGGGTGCTCCGTCTTGTCGGCGCAACAGACCGCTACATCGCTCAGGCCTTTATCCGCCGCTTCACCCTGCGGGTGCTGCTGGGGGCGTTCGGCGGCGCTGCGGTCGCCATGATCTTTGTCCGGGTGCTGCCGCCCGCCACCGATATGGCGGGTTTTCTGTCCGGTATCGGATTTGAAGGAGCCGAATGGTTGCTGCCCGGGCTGATCCCGCCGTTGATGGCGGCGGTTGCCTTTCTGGCGACACGCTACGCCGCACACCGCGCCCTGAGGGAGCTCGCCTGATGATTCAGTATATCCGATCCGTCATCTTTATCGTTCAGATGTACATCGCCATGCCTCTTTTTGGCATCGCCTTTGCCCCATGGGCCTTGTTCAGCCGCCGCGGGGCCTATGCGGCCTGCAAGGGGTACTCGCGCTACGTCTTCTGGACGGCGTCCTGGATGGTTGGCATGAAATGTGAGGTGCGTGGCACCCCGCCGGACGGTGAAGCCCTCGTGGCGGCCAAGCACCAGTCCTTCCTTGATATCATGATGATTTTCACGGCCCTCCCGGCGGCGAAATTCATCATGAAAAAAGAAATCCTGATGATGCCGGTGATTGGCCAGTACGCAAAGATGCTGGGCTGCGTACCGGTAGACCGGGGCAAACGCGGTAAGGCGATTGAGAAAATGGTGGCGGATGTCGAAGCGGGCCGTGCGGAACCTGGTCAGCTGATCATCTATTCGCAGGGTACGCGTGTCCCGCCGGGCAAAAAGATGCCCTACAAAGTAGGAACAGGGGTGCTTTATGAACAGCTCGGCCAGCGCTGTGCGCCGGTCGCCACAAACGTCGGCGTGCTCTGGCCCAAGCGCGGTCTGTTGCGCAAACCGGGGGTGGCCGTTGTCGAATTCCTGCCCATCATCGAACCGGGGCTGTCCCGCGACGCCTTCATGGAAAAGCTGGAGGCAGATGTTGAAGGCCGTTCCGACGCGCTGATGGCTGAGGCGGGTTTCAGAGGAGAGATAAATGGCTGAAGCGATCAGAACGACCGAAGCGCTCGAAGCGCTCTACGGCAAGCCGGGGTCTGCGTCGCTGAATAAAGTGGCGCACCGGATGACCCCGCTCTACCGCAAATGGATCATGGCCTCAAAGTTCTGTGTGCTCAGCACCGTTGGCCCCAACGGCACCGACGGCAGCCCGCGCGGGGATGCCGGCCCGGTGGTCACTGAACTGGACCCGCAGACCCTGGCAATGCCCGACTGGCGCGGCAACAACCGCCTCGATTCACTGCGCAATATTGTCGAGGACGGCCGGGTTTCGCTCATGTTCATGGTGCCGGGATCGAACACCGTGGTGCGTCTGAACGGGCGGGCCTGGCTGACCGCTGATGCGGAGATGCTGCAGCGGTTTGCGCGCGACAAACATCTGCCGCGCACGGTCATCATCATCGAAATCGGCGAAATCTATACCCAGTGTGCGCGCGCGCTTCTGCGGTCGGGCACGTGGTCAGGGGGTGATGAAAGCGCCGGGCTGCCAACTCCTGGCGAGATCCTCGCCGAGCAGACAGACGGTGCAGAGGGCGGCAAACCCTATGACGATGCCTGGGCGCCGCGGGCGGCCCGGACCATGTGGTCTGATCCGGACTGATGCGCGCCCGCGTTCACATGTGAATTGGACCGTCGCCGCAGGCGAGCGCTGCCTCTCGTACCGCCTCTGAATAGGTCGGGTGTGCGTGGCAGGTCATCGCCAGGTCCTCTGCCGAGGCACCGAATTCCATCGCAACACAGATCTCGTGGATAAGATCACCCGCCGCCGGGCCGATGATATGCGCGCCCAGAATGCGGTCAGTATTCTTGTCCGCAAGGATCTTCACAAACCCGTCGCCTGCAAAATTCGCCTTGGCACGCCCGTTGCCCATAAAGCTGAACTTGCCAACTTTGTACGCGCGGCCTTCCTCTTTCAGCGATTCTTCGGTTGCGCCCACATTGGCAACTTCGGGGTGCGTATAGATCACGCCCGGGATCACACCATAGTTCACGTGGCCATGTTTGCCTGCGACCTGTTCAGCCGCGGCCATGCCTTCGTCCTCGGCCTTGTGGGCCAGCATCGGGCCTTCGATCACATCGCCGATCGCATATACGCCCGGCACGCTGGTTTCCCATTTGTCGTTGACGGCAATCTGACCGCGTTCGGTCATTTTCACGCCAAGCGCGTCGAGGCCCAGACCTTCGGTAAAGGGTTTGCGGCCTGTCGCCACCAGCACGGCGTCAGCTTCCAGCACATGCTCGCTGTCATCCTTACGCAGTTTGTAGTGGACTTTGGCTTTGGTCTTCGTGCTTTCCGTCTTCTGCACAGCAGCGCCCATCACGAAGGTCAGACCCTGCTTCTTGAGCGTCCGCTGGAAGGTCTTCTGCACTTCGCCGTCCATCCCCGGTGTCACCACGTCAAGGAATTCGACAACGGTTACTTCGGCGCCGAGGCGTGCATAGACCGAGCCAAGTTCCAGACCGATTACGCCGGCACCGATGACCACCATTTTCTTCGGCACCTTGCCCAGTTCCAGTGCGCCCGTGGAGGTGACGACAACCTTTTCGTCGACCTCTACACCCGGCAGTGAGGCCGGTTCTGAGCCGGAGGCAATGATGATGTTTTTTGCTTCATGCACTTCATCGCCGACTTTGACCTTGCCCGCCTCCGGGATCGCCCCCCAGCCTTTCAGCCAGTCTACCTTGTTCTTTTTGAACAGGAATTCGATGCCCTTTGTGTTCTGCTCGATGGTGTTTTCCTTGTAGGTCAGCATCTGTTTCCAGTCGACGGTCGGGCTTTTGCCCTTCAGGCCCATGGTCGCAAAATTGTGCTCGGCTTCGTGCAGCATATGGCTGGCGTGCAGCAGCGCCTTGGAGGGGATACAGCCCACGTTCAGGCAGGTGCCGCCCAGCGTTTCGCGCCCCTCGACACAGGCCACCTTCAGACCCAGCTGGGCACAGCGTATGGCGCAGACATAGCCGCCGGGGCCGGAGCCGATGATAATTACGTCATAGCTGGACATGAAAGTCTCCTTGGTCAAATTCCGGGCGGTCTGATCAGCGCGCGGCAGGCAGGGTTGGGGTACTATAGAAGTGCTGCGATCAGGATCGCAACCGTTGCAGAGAAACCTGAAAACCAGATCAGCGAGCGCCAGGGTGTCAGGCCAAAGGCATAGGCCGGGATATAGGCCACGCGGGCGGCCAGATAAATCCAGGCGCAGGCCCCTGTAAAGGGCGTGGACTGGTCACTCAGCGTGATGACTGTACAGGCGATGGAAAAAAGGATCAGCCCCTCAAAATGGTTGTTGAGCGCGCGGTAAAGCCGCGCTGTCCGGGGGCTCATCTGATCGGCGAGCGGCCGGCCCCCCATCTTTTCCGGATCGCGCGGGCTGAGCGTGCGTTTTGGCCCCAGTTCCAGGTTGGCCGGAACTGCCATCAGCACAAACTGGATCACCTGCAGCAGCGCAGCCAGCGTCAGGACGGTGAGTTCCGTTGTCATTTCTGTCCGTTCACAGCGCCAGGAAGTAGAGCAGCACGGTCGCAAAGAATCCTACGGTCCATGCGAGGCTTCTGATCCCGATTATGCCAAAGGCATAGGCGGGCAGATACACGACCCGGGCGATCAGAAAGGCGGTGGCCGCCAGCATCGTCTGGTTAGTGCTTTTGTCCGTCATTTCGATCAGCAGAACGGCGGGAGCAAACAGGACCATCGCCGTGACAGAGTTGTTCAGGGCGCGCTCAAGACGGGCAGCAATGCCCCCGACGGTGCGGCCCTCGTCCCGGCTGCCCAGCAGATAGCCCATACCCAGCTGCGTCAGCGCGCCGGTGGCCTGCAGCAGCAGGGTCAGCAGAACAAGAAAACCATAGAGGATAAGCGCAGTTGTTTCAGCCATTTGATCACTCCTTTTCGCCGGACTGTGCCACGGGAGATCGCGGCGCAGTTCCTGTCAGGTCTTTTCGGCCACCCGGATCACGGAAACCGAGGTGGCATCACAGCCTAAGCGTACGGTGTCCCGTCTCAGAGGTCCATCAGCAGCCGCCGCGGATCCTCCAGCGCTTCCTTGACCCGCACGAGGAAGGTTACAGCGCCTTTGCCGTCAACGATCCGGTGGTCATAGCTCAGTGCCAGATACATCATCGGGCGGATCACGACCTGACCGTTGATCGCCATCGGACGGTCCTGGATTTTGTGCATGCCAAGGATGCCGGACTGTGGCGGGTTCAGGATCGGCGAGGACATCAGCGAGCCGTAAACACCGCCGTTGGAGATCGTGAAGGTCCCGCCCTGCATCTCCGCCATCGACAGTTTGCCGTCCCGCGCGCGCGCCCCTTTTTCTGCGATCGCTTTCTCGATCGCAGCAAAGGACATGGAATCCGCGTCACGGATGACCGGCACCACAAGGCCTGTCGGGGTCCCGGCCGCGATGCCCATATGCACGAAATTCTTGTACACGATGTCGGTGCCGTCGATTTCTGCATTGACCTCGGGCACTTCTTTCAGCGCATGGCAGCAGGCCTTGGTGAAGAAGGACATAAAGCCCAGTTTCACGCCGTGCTTTTTCAGGAACAGATCCTTGTATTCGTTGCGCAGGGCCATGACTTCGGTCATGTCGACTTCGTTGTAGGTCGTCAGCATCGCGGCAGTGTTCTGGCTGTCCTTGAGGCGCCGCGCGATGGTCTGGCGCAGACGGGTCATCTTGACCCGCTCCTCGCGGCCCGCGTCATCGGCGGCCACGGGCGCGCGCGGTGCGGCAGCGGCAGGTGCTGCCGCTGGTGCTGCGCTGGCCGCTGCCACGGCGGCAGCCACGTCCTCTTTCATGACCCGTCCGTCGCGGCCGGATCCCGTGACCTGATCGCGGCTTATGCCGGCTTCAGCCATGGCTTTCTTTGCGGATGGGGCGTCTTCGACATCCGCGCCGCCGGATGCCGGTGCGGCTGCTGCAGGAGCGGCCGCCGGGGCCGGGGCAGCAGCGGCAGCACCTGCGCCGGCAGACAGGACGCCCAGCTTTCCGCCCGCCTGAATGGTTGCGCCTTCAGCCGCAAGGACTTCCGTGATGGTGCCCGCCGCCGGTGCCGGCACCTCGACTGATACCTTGTCGGTCTCCAGCTCACACAGCATCTCATCCTGCGCGACCGTATCCCCGACGGCCTTGAACCAGGTGCTGACCGTCGCTTCGGTCACGCTTTCACCCAGGGTTGGCACCATGATATCCACGGTGCCGCCCGACGCGGCAGGCGCTTCAGCGGCTGGCGCGGGCGCAGCGGCGGGAGCCGCGCTCCCGGCACCTGCGCCGTCTCCTTCGGAAATCGTGGCGAGCAGGGCATCAACCCCCACCGTGTCGCCTTCTGCTGCGACCACTTCGGCCAGGGTTCCGGCGGCGGGTGACGGCACTTCGACGGTTACTTTGTCCGTCTCCAGCTCACACAGCATCTCATCCACGGCAACACTCTCGCCCGGCTTCTTAAACCAGGTGGCAACGGTGGCCTCGGTGACGGATTCGCCCAGCGTGGGCACGCGTACTTCGGTGGTCATGACTTATTTCCCCTTGATGGTCAGCGCGTCGTTCACCAGCGCTGCCTGTTGTGCTTTGTGCTGCGAGGCCAGGCCCGTCGCGGGCGAGGCGGATGTGGCGCGGCCCACATAAACCGGGCGCGGATGCTTTGCCTTGATACGGCTGAGCACCCATTCAATGTTGGGTTCGATGAAACTCCAGGCGCCCTGGTTCTTGGGCTCTTCCTGACACCAGACAACCTCGGCCTGTTTGAACCGCTCCAGCTCCTTGACCGCGGATTGCGCCGGGAAGGGATAGAACTGCTCAAGACGCAGCAGGTAGATATCATCAATACCCCGTGCGTCGCGTTCCTCCAGCAGGTCGTAGTAGACCTTACCCGAACACATCACGACGCGTTTGATCTTGTTGTCTGCAACCAGCTCAGTATCTGAATTACCCTGCTGCGCGTCGTCCCACATCAGCCGGTGGAAGCTCGATCCGGTGGTGAATTCCTCCGCCTTGCTGATCGCCAGCTTGTGCCGCAGCAGTGACTTCGGCGTCATCAGGATCAGTGGTTTGCGGAATGACCGGTGGATCTGCCGGCGCAGGATGTGGAAATAGTTCGCCGGTGTCGTGCAGTTCGCGACGATCCAGTTGTCCTGGCCGCACATCTGCAGGAACCGTTCCAGCCGCGCCGAAGAGTGTTCCGGCCCCTGGCCCTCAAAACCATGCGGCAGCAAACAGACAAGGCCTGACATGCGCAGCCACTTACTCTCGCCTGAGCTGATGAACTGGTCGAACATGATCTGCGCACCGTTGGCGAAATCACCGAACTGCGCTTCCCACAGGGTCAGCGCATTGGGCTCGGCCATCGAATAGCCGTACTCGAATCCGAGCACCGCATATTCCGACAGCATCGAGTCGATGACCTCATAATGGGCCTGACCCGCCTTGATGTTGTTCAGGGGGTAATACCGCTCTTCGGTATCCTGGTTGACCAGCCCGGAATGGCGCTGGCTGAAGGTGCCGCGCGTGCTGTCCTGCCCGGCCAGCCGCACAGGATACCCTTCGGTCAGCAGCGAGCCAAAAGCGAGTGCCTCAGCCGTGGCCCAGTCGATGCCCTCTCCGGTCTCAAACATCTGCTTTTTCGCATCCAGAAGACGCCCCACCGTCTTATGCAGCGGATAGCCCTCGGGCACCGTGCTCAGCGCCTGACCCACTTCCATCAGCGTGCCTTTGGAAACGGCCGTCTTTCCGCGCTGGTACTGGTTTTTCTGTTTGTCCAGATGGGACCACTTGCCGTCCAGCCAGTCGGCCTTGTTGGGGCGGTATTCCTTGCCGGCCTCGAACTCCTCGCTCAGATAGGCCTGGAACGCGGCCTTCATATCCTCGATCTCGCCCTCGGGGATCAGGCCGTCGCGCACCAGCCGCTCGGTATACAGACTGAGCGTGGTCTTATGACCTTTGATCTTCTTGTACATGATCGGGTTGGTGAACATGGGCTCGTCGCCCTCGTTGTGCCCGAACCGGCGGTAGCAGAAGATGTCGATCACCACGTCCTTGCGGAACTTCTGGCGGAACTCGGTCGCGACCTTGGCCGCATGCACAACCGCTTCCGGGTCATCGCCATTCACATGGAAAATGGGCGCCTCAACCACGAGCGCGTTGTCCGTAGGGTAGGGCGAGGAGCGGCTGAAGTGCGGCGCGGTTGTGAAACCGATCTGGTTATTCACAACGATATGGATCGTGCCACCCGTCTTGTGCCCCTTGAGGCCCGACAGCGCGAAACATTCCGCCACCACGCCCTGGCCCGCAAACGCCGCATCGCCGTGCAGCAGGATCGGGATGACACTGGTGCGTTCATCGTCGTTGTTCTGGTCCTGCTTGGCACGGCACTTGCCCAGGACCACCGGGTTGACCGCCTCCAGGTGTGAGGGGTTGGCCGTCAGGCTCAGGTGTACGGTATTGCCGTCAAACTCGCGGTCGGACGAGGCGCCCAGGTGATATTTCACATCACCTGATCCATCCACGTCCTCGGGCTTGAACGATCCGCCCTGGAATTCGTTGAAAATCGCCTTGTAGGGTTTGGCCATCACATTGGCGAGGACCGACAGACGCCCGCGGTGCGGCATCCCGATGACGACGTCCCGCGCCCCCAGCGCGCCGCCGCGTTTGATGATCTGCTCCATCGCGGGCACCAGGCTTTCGCCGCCATCAAGGCCAAAACGCTTGGTGCCCATGTATTTGACGTGCAGGAATTTCTCGAACCCCTCGGCCTCGACCAACTTGGCCAGGATCGCCTTGCGCCCTTCGCGGGTAAAGGAAACCTCTTTGCCAAAACCCTCAATCCGCTCTTTCAGCCAGCCCGCTTCTTCCGGGTTGGAAATGTGCATGTACTGCAGCGCAAAGGTGCCGCAATAGGTGCGCTTCACGATCGAGATGATCTCGCGCATCGACGCGGTCTCAAGCCCCAGAACCTTGTCGATGAAAATCGGCCGGTCCATGTCGGCCTCGGTGAACCCATAGGATTTGGGGTCAAGCTCCGGGTGCGGGTCATTGTTGCGCATGCCCAGCGGGTCGAGATCGGCCACCAGGTGCCCCCGGATCCGGTAGGCCCGGATGATCATCAGCGCGCGGATGCTGTCCAGCACAGCGCGTTTGATCTGATCCTCGGTGACGTCCACACCCGCCGCGGCTGCCTTGGCCCTGATCTTGTCGCCCGCGCCTTTGGCTTCTGCCTCCGGTGCCCATTCTCCGGTCAGCGCGGCGGTCAGGTCATCGCCCGGCTGTGGTGGCCAGTCATTGCGCGCCCAGGACGGCCCTGCGGCCTCATGTTTTACCGACACCTCATCGTCGCCCATCGCCTTGAAAAAGGCCCGCCAGGCATCGTCGACCGTATTCGGGTCATTGGCATAGCGCGCGTACATCTGTTCGAGGTACTCGGCATTGTGCCCCTGCATAAAAGAAGAGGCATGGAACTGGTCGTTGGGGGAATGTTCGGTCATGGGGTTACCTCATGTGGGTTGGGACCGTAAATGTTGGGGCCGGGCTGGGAAGGCCGTGTGAGCCAGAAAAGAACGATGAAAGGGGAGAGCGCGACGATCGCGAGGGCGAAAATCAGGATGAGACCGAATGCCCCGCCAAAGAGTGTCGAAGGGTCGGAACCGGTGAGGACTTCCGTCTCGGCGAACATGCCGATGAAAACCGCAACGCCGACCATGGCAATCAGCGGATAGAGCAGATAAAGGCCCGAGCGTCCGCTGTCATGCATCCGCCGCCAGCCAACCGCGAGGCCGGGAATGAAAGTTGCCAGATTGAAAGCACCGGACAGAAGGGTCGGGCCACCGGGCGTGCCGGAGGCTGCGTTGATAAAGCCTTCCAGGAAGCCTGCAGCAAATCCGCCCAGCACGGTAAACAGAAAAAACCACCAGTATTCCGACCGCGAAGCGCGGCCCGAGAAGGTGAAGTACTTCTGAAAGCAGGTGATGATGGACTTTTTGAAGGTCATCGCGCGCAATCTCCCGCCCGGCGGGCACCGCCGGGCAGCGCCCGACCCTCCCCCCAGGGAGGGCGCTTCCCGCCCACCCCAGGCTCGGGCGCTGCCCTCTGCGCGCAGGTGTTTCGGTTGGTTGCGGGCCGGGGCTCAGCAGCTTTGATCCGCGCACGCGCGACGGAGAACATGCTCTCACGCATGTTCGGATTGGCCGTGCGCCGGGGCTCCGCCTGTACGCCGCTTGAAAGCGCCCCTGGCGCTTTCGCATCGCTTATGCCCGGTTCGTGGATCACCCTTTGTCGATCGCCTCTTTCACGGCCTCACCCAGCGTCGCGGGGCTGTCCGCCACCACGATTCCAGCGGCGCGCATGGCTTCGATCTTGTCCTCGGCACCGCCCTTGCCGCCGGCGACAATCGCGCCCGCGTGACCCATGCGGCGGCCCGGAGGCGCTGTGCGGCCCGCGATGAAGCCTGCGGTCGGCTTCCAGCGGCCTTTTTTCTTCTCATCTGCAAGGAACTGTGCTGCGTCTTCTTCGGCGCTGCCGCCGATTTCACCAATCATAATAATGCTCTGCGTCTCATCATCGGCCAGAAACATTTCCAGAACGTCAATGTGCTCGGTGCCTTTGATCGGGTCGCCGCCGATCCCAACCGCAGAGGACTGACCCAGACCCATATCCGTGGTCTGTTTCACCGCCTCATAGGTCAGCGTGCCCGAGCGTGAGACCACGCCGCAGGAACCGCGTTTATGAATGTGGCCGGGCATAATGCCGATCTTGCAGGCATCGGGCGTGATCACGCCGGGGCAGTTCGGGCCAATCAGACGGCTTGATGACCCCTCCAGCGCGCGCTGTACTTTCATCATGTCCAGAACGGGAATGCCTTCGGTGATGCAGACGATGAGCTCCATTTCGGCGTCAATCGCCTCCAGGATCGAATCCGCGGCAAAGGGCGGCGGCACGTAGATCACGCTGGCATTCGCCTCAGTCACGTGCTTCGCCTCATGCACCGAGTTGAAAACCGGCAGATCAAGGTGCGTCTGACCCCCTTTGCCGGGTGTTACGCCGCCGACCATTTTCGTGCCGTAGGCAATCGCCTGTTCGGTGTGGAAGGTGCCCTGGCTGCCGGTCAGACCCTGGCAGATGACTTTTGTGTTTTCGTCGATAAGTACGGCCATGTTGCTTCCTTTGACTTACATTCTGGCTACAGCGGCGACAGGTGCGCCGGGCGTTTCGTTGGTATGAGACTGCTGCACCGGGTCGTATCCCTGTGCCGCAGTACGGAGTTGTTGTCGTCGAATGGCATTGGGATGCCCCGGGCGGGCGTCACGGCACGTGTCCTGAGCAGCATCCGGCATATCAGAGCGTCTCCCAGCCTTCGGGCAGCCTGTCGACCGCCATGAATGTCTTGCCGTTGCGCAGACCCACGTGCACCACAGCAATGCGTCCGCGCAGCAATTCGCGACCTTCGATCAGTGCTGTGCCCTGACCCGCTGTGTGCGTGTCCGGCAGCTCGGTGGCAAAACCAAAAACCGGCGGTGTCGCCATCTGAACGCGCAGCGCATCAATGGCCTCGCGGGTGTGATCACCGTCAAACAGCACTTCGCAGCGGCGTTCGATCCGCGGATGATCCGCTGGGCCGGGTTCCAGCGTCCGGTCCCAGAATGTCAGGGCAAAGGGCAGGGGACTGCCCGCGCGCTCCTCCATCCGGGCCTGCGCCTGCGCCGCAGTCTGACCGGCCTTGAAGCAGACACCGTTGAACGCGGCAATGGCGGTCCCGGCAGTGCTGCCGGACAAGGCCGAAGACCCGGCTGACAGGCTCAGAGCTGCTGTCAGTGAAAGAGCCAGCCTCTTCATGCCCGTCCCTCCGGGCGATACAGGATCAGCATATACCGGTACCAGTCGACATCGGGTGTCCGTTCCGTGGCGATCAGAAACGGCGCGTCCCCGCCAATCTCCCAGGCCTGCTCAATTGTGTTGCCCAAGGGCGTGGGATCTACCGCGCGCGCCTGCGGGAAGGTCTCCGCCACATAACGGCGGAACCGGTCCGTCTGGCCAGAGCGGCTGCTGGCGGCCACGACACACATCGTATCAGACAACGCTACGGCAGGGGCCTCATCATCCTCGACCCAGGCCCGCGCTCCCGGCGTCCGGCTGTTGGGAAGCGGGATATATTCGGCCGCCCGCAGATCTCGCTCAGCCTGGCCCGGATCCGTACTGCCGTTCACACAGAACCGGTCGAACGTGCCGACCATCTGCGCAGGCGTTGCCTTGGGCACCAGATTGGCGCGCCACATGTTGTTCAGTTCCGCCGCATCAGGCGAAACCGACCCGGCGGAACATCCGCCGAGCGCCAGTACTGCGGAACATGCAGCAGCTGTCATGTGACCCAGCTGTGCCAAGGATCAGCCCTTGACGGCTTTCACGATTTTCTGCGCGCCGTCCTTCAGGTCATCGGCTGCAATCACATCAACATCGGAATTGTTGATGATGTCCTTGCCTTCCTGAACGTTGGTCCCCTCAAGACGCACCACCAGCGGTACCTTGAGACCAACTTCCTTGACCGCGGCGACCACACCCTCGGCAATCACGTCACAGCGCATGATCCCGCCGAAGATGTTCACCAGGATGCCTTTGACGTTGGGATCGGAGGTGATGATCTTGAAGGCTTCGGTGACTTTCTCTTTGGTCGCGCCACCGCCTACATCGAGGAAGTTGGCAGGCTCCGCACCGTAGAGTTTGATGATGTCCATCGTTGCCATCGCCAGACCCGCGCCGTTCACCATGCAGCCGATCTCGCCATCCAGCGCGATGTAGTTCAGATCGTATTTGGAGGCTTCCAGCTCTTTGCTGTCCTCTTCGGTGGTGTCGCGCAGTTCGGCGATATCCGGGTGGCGGTAAACCGCGTTGCCGTCAAAGCCCATCTTGGCGTCCAGACACTTCAGATCACCGCCATCGGTCACGATCAGCGGGTTGATCTCCAGCATCTCCATGTCTTTCTCGACAAACATTTTATACAGCGTGCCCATCAGGCCCACGCATTGCTTGACCTGCTTGCCTTCGAGCCCCAGCGCAAAGGCGATGCGGCGGCCATGAAACGCCTGATAGCCGGAGGCCGGATCAACCGAGAAGGACAGGATTTTTTCCGGCGTCGAGGCCGCGACTTCTTCGATGTCCATGCCGCCTTCGGTCGAGCACACAAAACTGATGCGGCTGGTCTGGCGGTCCACCAGCAGGGCGAGGTAGAGTTCAGTGGAAATGCCGGATCCGTCTTCGATGTAGATGCGGTTGACCTGTTTGCCCACCGGGCCGGTCTGATGTGTCACCAGGGTGCGACCCAGCATCTTTTTCGCCTCTTCGGCGGCCTCTTCCACGGATTTTGTCAGACGCACGCCGCCTTTTTCGCCGGCGTCAGGCTCCTTGAAGCTGCCTTTGCCCCGGCCGCCTGCGTGGATCTGCGCCTTGACCACCCACATCGGGCCATCGAGCGCGCCGGCAGCTGTCTTGGCCTCTTCGGCCCGAAGAACAACGCGTCCGTCGGATACGGGAGCGCCATAGCTGCGCAGCAGGGCCTTGGCCTGGTATTCGTGGATGTTCATCTTGTCCGTCCTGTGGTTGTGTATCGGTTCCCAACATCAGATAAGATCGCAGCGGTCTGCAAAAACAACCGGTTTCCCGGGGATCATCTGTCACAGACACGGAATTATGGATTTTGTGATCACACATTTTTTTGGTGTGATCACAAAATTACGGCCGCTCTGCTGATCTGGCCATGCAATATGATTCGCACGAATCAACCGAACCTGGGCGAAAGTTTGCCATCTCTGTGGCGGAATTTTGCTACCTGAGGTCGTGTTAATGTTTCATTAACCTCTTTTTTGATCACGATTTGGCTCCGGAACAGAACTCTCTGCCCATGCAGGCGTGTCCGAAAGGTACTGTTTTCGCAGCCAGTGCTTTTTGCACCAGCCAAGGTGTGGTTACCAATTCAGCTCTTCTACTGGCCAGTTCGGATCTTTGTGATGCCGACGAAGGGCTGCAGGAGAAGAAAATGAAAAAAATTATTGCAATAGCGGTGTGCGCGACGCTTGGGACAGCGGCGCAGTCAGCCACACTGGATTTTCTTGAATTCGCTAACGACAATGAACACGGCGTCGCGAATGGCACAACCATCGAGTTTGAAGGTGTCGATGTTACGTTCAATGCGGGACTTCATGAGGGTATAGACGGTACAGCGTTTGCCTATTTTGACCACGGCGGCGCGGGCCTCGGTGTTTGTAAATCACCAAGATCGGGTGTGACCTTCGGTGAAGGACGCACAGGCGCGGGTAGAGGAAACGACTGTTCTGACGCGGGCGACGACAACGTCACCGTTACAGAGACCGTAACCATCAGCTTTGATCAGGCCTTTAACCTCAGCGAATTGAGCTTTACCGGCGAAGGTCACAGCTTCAGCAATCCTGTTTTCCTCGAAGATGAAACAACCGGCCTGAACCGCTCCGCAGCAACCCTGTTGTTCGGTGTCAATGGCGGTCCTCTCGCAGAGTTTACCTTCAGTGAACTCTCGATGGAGACCTTTCTGGGTGTCACGAGCGCGACATTT
The DNA here is from genome assembly GCF_042055075.2 of Roseobacter phycocola. Lineage (GTDB taxonomy): Bacteria > Pseudomonadota > Alphaproteobacteria > Rhodobacterales > Rhodobacteraceae > Roseobacter. Next base: position 403,715 of record NZ_CP194010.1, read on the forward strand.
GCCTTTGACGACGCAAATTTCAACGGGGGCAACAATACTGCCGATCAGTTCTATCTCGCATCTGCTGTTGTGAACCCTGTCCCGCTTCCTGCGGGTCTGCCGCTTCTGCTGGCAGGTATCGGTGGGCTGGGCATTCTGCGCCGCCGTCAGCGCAACAAGTCCTGAACCGAAGCTAAATGTCACAAAAAAAGCCCCGGTGTTTCCGGGGCTTTTTCTTTTGTGCTGCGAAAGCTCAGGAAAGGCTGCTGTCGATCCCTTTGCAGGCCTCAACGAGGCCTTTTACCGCGTTCACGGAGTTGTCGAACATGGCCTGTTCGTCCTTGTTCATGTTGATGTCCACGATGCGTTCGACACCCTCGGCGCCGATCACTGTGGGTACGCCAACGTAGAAACCGTTGAGCCCGTAGGCCCCGTCCACATAGGCAGCACAGGGCAGAACGCGCTTCTGGTCCTTCAGATAGCTTTCCGCCATCTCGATCGCCGATGTTGCCGGTGCATAGAACGCCGAGCCGGTTTTCAGCAGGCCGACAATCTCGGCACCGCCATCACGGGTACGCTGCACGATCGCGTCCAGTTTCTCCTGCGTGGTCCACCCCATCTGCACGAGGTCGGGCAGGGGGATACCCGCCACTGTCGAATACCGGACGAGCGGCACCATCGTGTCGCCGTGCCCGCCCAGAACGAAGGCTGTCACGTCCTTCATGGACACGTTGAACTCTTCGGCCAGGAAATGGCGGAAACGTGCGGAATCAAGCACGCCGGCCATGCCGCAGACTTTGTTGTGCGGCAGACCTGAGAACTCGCGCAGTGCCCAGACCATCGCGTCCAGCGGGTTGGTGATGCAGATCACAAAAGCGTTCGGGGCGTGTGCTGCTATGCCTTCGCCAACGGATTTCATAACCTTGAGGTTGATGCCCAGCAGGTCGTCACGGCTCATGCCCGGCTTGCGGGCCACACCGGCGGTCACGATGCAGACGTCCGCGCCTGCAATGTCCTCGTAGGACTGGGTACCCGACAGCGAGGCGTCAAATTTGCCGGCCGGGCCGCTTTCCGCGATATCGAGCGCTTTGCCTTCCGGAATGCCTTCTGCGATGTCAAAGAGGACAACGTCTCCGAGTTCCTTGAGGGCGGCGAGGTGGGCGAGGGTGCCGCCGATCTGGCCGGCGCCGATCAGCGCAATTTTGGGTCTTGCCATTGGTGAATGCTCCGCATGCGGTTTAGATTGGCATCCTGCTATCCAATCATGGCACGCAGCGCAAGTTTACTCCGCACCGCAGCATCAGCGCGGGGCGGGCATGGACATCCCGGATTTTTCCCGTCAGGTGTTGCCGCATGCTGGTGATGGACCTTTCCTTTTTTGCCGTGGCGGGCCCCGCGGTCATTTTTGCGGGCATCTCAAAAGGGGGATTCGGCTCCGGCGCCGCTTTCGCCTCCGCCGCGATGCTGGCGCTGGTGATTGAGCCGGGGCAGGCACTTGCCGTGATGCTGCCGCTGCTGATGCTGATCGATGTCAGCACGCTGCGCCCCTACTGGAATCGCTGGGATCCGGAGGCCGCGCGCCTGCTGATCCTGGGTGCTGTGCCCGGTGTGGCGCTTGGCGCCCTTCTCTACCGCGTGACCGAGCCCGATCATTTCCGCGTTCTGATCGGTGCGATCGCCGTGGGATTTGTGGCCTGGCAATATGCGGTGCGGCGGGGGCTGCTGGCCGGACCGCGCGCGCAGATGTCGCCCGCGGCCGGTGCCGCGGCGGGGGTGGCTGCGGGTTTCACGTCCTTTGTCAGCCACGCGGGCGGGCCGCCGGCGGCTGTTTATCTGTTGTCGAAAAAGCTCGGGAAGACGGAATATCAGGCCACCACAGTGCTGGTATTCTGGATCGTAAACATCGGGAAATTCATCCCCTATGCCTGGCTGGGGATGTTTACGGCGGATACCGCACTTGCCAATCTGTACCTTGCACCGTTTGCGCTTCTTGGGGCCTGGCTCGGTGTGCGCGCCCACACCCTGGTGTCAGAGAGGTTCTTTTTCGGCCTGACCTACGTGCTGCTCACCATAACGGGTGGCAAACTGATCTGGGACGGCCTCTTCTGAACCTGCCTGCAACGGGAAATCCCACCGCTGCGGCGTCTTTATTTCAGTTGTTATCTTCAGGTGGACGTTTGCCCACCTGTGTTTTTCAGGCGTCGTTGCCTTTGGCGGGCAGGGCTTCGGCCAGCGCCTCAAACGACTGTCCGGATGCCACGAGGCATGTCATGCCATTCGGTGTGGTCACTGTGATCGTCCAGGTGCCTGTTTCGTCTGAGGCGAACACCTCGACCACCGCATTATTTGCGCCCAGACCCATGGACTGGCGGGTCTCGCCATAGCCATCGGCAAGCCGGTCGACCACTGCCTCACGCGGGCCACAGTTGCGCGAATTCTGCGCTGCTGCATCTGTTGTTGACGAAATCCACAGCGCTGCCGCCGCAGTCAGTGCACCGAGATGCAGGATCTTTGATGTGCGTTTCATAACGTGTCTGCCTTCATTCGAAAGGCGGCACCCGCTGTCATCTGCTTTGCCGTTTCCCGGCGATGACCGGGCGGCCCCGGTTCAAGTTGATGCCTCTGATCCCTCCGGAATAAGCCCGGCCTTTTAACCGGAAAACCATCTGCCCGCAGTCAGAGAACGTCATCAACATCCGCCTGAGGCCTGAAATAATGGTTAACCGGGCGTCCGCAAAAGGATCGAATTTGAAATTTGCTGCGCCGCAGCGCAATTCTGCTTGTATTTTGTGCAAAAAAATGCGTCTGTCCGCGCAACAATATATCGCGCCGAACGGCCGCTGATCCTGACTGGAGACACAAATGACCACCGCTGCCCGCCCGCTACGATCTGTGCTTTATATCCCCGCCTCAAAGGAGCGGGCGCTGGAAAAAGCCCGGACGCTGCCTGTGGATGCCATCATCTTCGATCTTGAGGATGCCGTGGCGCCGGACGAAAAAACGGCCGCGCGCGACACGCTTGCTGCCGCGCTGGCCACGGGCGGATACGGCGCGCGCATGAAGATCGTGCGCATCAATGCGCTGAACACCGAATGGGGGGAGGCCGATGCCCGGGCCGCTGCCGGCATGGGCGCAGATGCGGTGCTGCTGCCCAAAGTGGACACACCAGCGGATCTGGATGCGCTGGCCGCGCTGACCGGCGACCTGCCGCTCTGGGCCATGATGGAAACGCCGCTCGGCATGCTCAATGCCGCAGCCATCGCCGCACACGACCGGCTTGAGGGCATGGTCATGGGCACCAACGATCTGGCCAAGGACATGGGCGCGCGGTTCCGGGCGGACCGCCTGCCGCTTATGGGTGGGCTCTCCCTTTGCCTGCTGGCGGCTAAGGCACATGGGGTTGCCATCGTGGATGGTGTCTATAACGCCTTCAAAGATGACGAGGGGCTCGCGGCGGAATGTGCTCAGGGCCGGGATATGGGCTTTGATGGCAAGACGCTGATCCACCCGGCGCAGGTTGCCATCGCCAACGCGGCCTTTTCGCCGACACCCGAAGACATCGACCTCGCCGCGCGCCAGATCGCAGCCTATGACGCGGCCATTGCCGCTGGTGAGGCCGTCGCTGTCGTGGACGGAAAGATCGTCGAAAATCTGCATGTTGCAACCGCGCGCGAAACGCTGGCAAAGTCCGAGGCAATCAAAGCAATGATGGCGGAGTAACCCATGTTCCTGATAATCGCCGGCCTGATCCTCTGGACGGGCGCACATTACTTCAAACGCCTGCAGCCGGACCACCGCGCCGCACTGGGGACCCCGGGCAAGGGCATCGTGGCGCTGGGCATCGTTGCGGGCCTGGTGCTGATGATCCTGGGCTACCGCGCGGCGGACTTCATCCCAGTCTGGAACCCGCCCGCTTTTATGGTGCACGTCAACAACACCCTGATGCTGCTGGCATTCTGGGTTTACGGCTCCTCTGCGGCCAAAGGCGCCAAAGCCTGGCCTGCCTACAAACTGCGCCACCCGCAGCTGACCGGTTTCAAGATCTGGGCCGCAGCACACCTGCTGGTGAACGGTGATCTGGCCTCTGTGATCCTGTTTGGTGGCCTGCTCGCCTGGGCTGTGGGCTCTGTCATCCTGATCAACCGTGCGGAACCGGACTGGACCGCGCCCGAACCTGCGGGACGCGCCACATATATCCGGCTTGCCGTGATCTCGCTGGTGCTATTTGCCGCCGTGGCAGGCATTCATATCTGGCTGGGCGTCTGGCCGTTCCCCTCCTGAATACGAGGCACACATGAAACTCTACCGTTTCCTCTCTGAAGAGGACACATCCGCTTTCTGCCACAAGGTGACCGAGGCACTGAACAAGGGCTGGGAACTGCACGGCAGCCCGACCCAGACCTGGGATCACGCCGCCGGTGTGATGCGCTGTGGCCAGGCCGTGGTCAAAGAAGCCCCGGGCACCTACACACCCGACACAAAGCTGGGGGCGCAGTAATGGCCAAAACCAATCCGGGCCGGTTTTTCGAGGATTACACCATCGGTGAAGTGATCCGCCATGCTGTCCCGCGCACGCTCTCGGGGGGCGAAAGGGCGCTCTATCATGCGCTCTACCCGGCGCGGCACGCCCTGTATTCCTCCGACCAGTTCGCCCGGGCCTCCGGGCTTCCGGCCAGCCCAATCGACGACATGATCGCTTTTCATGTGGTTTTCGGCAAAACGGTTCCGGATATCTCGCTGAACGCGGTTGCAAATCTGGGGTATGCCGAAGGCCGCTGGTTGGCGCCCGTCTGGCCGGGCGATACGCTGCGCGCGGAATCCGAAGTGATTGGCGTCAAACAGAACTCAAATGGCAAAACCGGTGTCGTCTGGGTGCGGACCCGCGGGCTGAACCAGCACGACACAACGGTGCTGGAATATGTGCGCTGGGTCATGGTGCGCAAACGGGACGCTGATGCACCTGCACCCGCGCCGGTTATCCCCGATCTCAGCGATGCTGTTCCGGCGGATCGCCTAGTGGTGCCCGAAGGCCTCGATTTCTCGGACTATGATACCACGCTGGCGGGCGAACCGCACCGCTGGGGCGACTACGCGATAGGCGAACAGATCGACCACGTTGATGGCGTGACGATCGAGGAAGCCGAACACATGATGGCCACGCGCCTCTGGCAGAACACCGCCAAAGTGCATTTCGATACCTCCGCCCGTGCCGACGGCTCGCGGCTGATCTACGGCGGCCACGTCATCTCGATGGCCCGGGCGCTCAGCTTCAATGGACTCTCCAATGCGCAGATGATTGCAGGCATCAACAGCGGCGCCCACGCCAACCCCTGCCTTGCAGGCGATACGGTGCGCGCCTGGTCAGAAGTGCTGGACAAGGCCGAAACCGATGCACCGGGCGTCGGCGCCATCCGGCTGAGACTGGTGGCGACAAAGGGCGGCGATCCGTTCCGGCTGCGCGGGGAAGATGGCCGGTATCTGCCAGAGGTCCTGCTCGATCTGGATTACTGGGCGCTGATGCCCGTCTGACCCGCTAAAAGGACGCATGGTATGAAACGTCTTGTTGCAGCATGTTGGGTACTGATTTGGCTCTGTGGCGCAGTGCATGCGTCTGAACGCGAAGATGCCTTCGTGCGGTCCAATGTCCTGGCCATTCTCTATCACGAGATGGGTCATGCGCTGATTGATGTGCTGGCCCTGCCGGTGTTTGGCCAGGAAGAAGACGCAGCCGATGTGCTGAGCGTTCTGCTGATTGATGCGTTCTACGAAGAGCAGGAGGCATCCGACATTATATACGACGCTGCCTTCGGCTTTCTGGGCGAGGCACAGGAAAACGAGCCGGCGTACTGGGATGTGCATGGCCCCGATCTGCAGCGCTACTATACGATGATCTGCCTGTTTTATGGCGCGAACCCCGAAGCCCGTGAGGATCTGGCCCGGGAACTCAGCCTGCCCGACGAGCGCGCCGAGACCTGCGAAGAAGAATTTGACCTGGCCAATGACAGCTGGGGGCCGGTGCTGGACGATATCGCGTCAGAAGGTGGCGCGCGGTCCATGGTTTACGCGGGGCCCCGGGACACGCTGATCGGTGCCCTGATCGCTGATGAGGTTGCAGCGCTCAACACGGATTTCGCGCTGCCGGACCAGGTGGATATGGTGGTGGAGGACTGTGGCGAGGCAAACGGGTTTTATGATCCGGGCATCCGACGCATCACCATCTGCTCTGAACTGGACGATTACCTGCGCACGCTCGCAGATTTCTGAAAAGCTGGCGCAGTCTGACGGATGTCTACAGGGAGATCTGCGCCCGAACGAACCTCAAACCGCCTGCACTGGCTCCCGTTCCTGTGCCGCAGGCGCTCTGGGGGGCGGCCCGCGTGTTGCGGCATCCCGAAGCTGCAGGAAAGCGGTTTGGAGAACCGGGGCAGGGGCCGAAAACAGAAAACCGGACGGCACTTGATCGTGCCGTCCGGTTCAGAATGTCACATCGCGCCGGATTTGAACCCGCTTATGCCTTCCGTCTTGCGCCGCGGATCAGGCCAAAGGCAGCAAGTCCACCCATCAGCAGCGGCAGTCCTGCAGGCAGTGGGACGACCTGTACGTCAAATTCGATTCGGGCCACCGAGACGTTGTCGCTGACCTTCGTGAAGGACGAAGACCGCGTTGTGCCGCCGACCGTTGCATTGACCAGTACCCCGGCGTCCCCGAAATCGCCACCCGGATTAGGCGGCCCGCCGAAGAAGCTGTCTGTGTCCGCGCCGAAAAGCAGTGAATCGCCATCCGCAAAGGTTCCGGCAGCAAAGTTCAGGATCAGCTCTGTCGGGCTAGAGGCCGGTCCGACGAACCCCAGGGTAATGTCGCTCTCTGTCACACCGCTGAGGCCGGAAAACACCGGCGCGGTTGCGTCGTCGAAGCTGCCACTTCCGTCAAAATCGAAAAATGCGCCCGCCGAAGGGCTGAGATCGATTGAAATGGATGACACGGACTGACCGTCAGTGCTGCTCACCGACAAGCTGAAAAAGCCTGCCGTGGTCGCCGAATCCGGCCCACTGGTGACAAAGTTTACGGTTGTTGTTGCATCTGCCGCTGTGGCTGCCGCCACCAGACAGGCTGAGGCGAGGATATTTCTGATCATCTTTAACCCCCTGAAAGATCATTAACTTATTATTAACTTTTCCACCCTAGCCAGCCGCGCTGCTGAGTCAAGCTTTCTCCGCGCTCAGCCGGGGCGCGCAAAAAGACGTCTGAGGCCGGTTTCTGTTCAGCGTCTTTTCAGGTGACACGACGGCGCGCTTTGCTAGGCTCGGTCCTGTGATCCGGATATCTGCCATGATCCTCGCGCTGTTCTGCGCGCCTCCCGCTGCTGCTTGTCAGCTGGCGCTGGTATTGGCGGTTGATGTATCCGGATCGGTAGATGAGCAGGAATTCCGCATCCAGATGGACGGGCTGGCAGACGCGCTGCAGGACGGTATCGTCATCGACGCGCTGATCAGCCAGGAGGCCATGGTCACGCTGATCCAGTGGACAGGCTCCTCACGACAACGCCAGACCATCCCCTGGACCCCGGTCCGCTCCGGCGAGGAGGCACTGGCGCTGGCAGATGCGGTTGCTGGCAACAAAAGGGTCTGGCGGAATTTCTCCACGGCGATCGGCGAGGCGCTGACTGCGGCGGAAACGGCACTGCGCCAGGTGCCGCACTGCACCCGCCGTGTGATCGACGTCTCAGGCGATGGTATCTCAAATGAGGGCCCTGACCCGCGCGACCGCCACCCCGCTCTGAAGGAACTCGGGGTCACCGTAAACGCGCTGGCCATCGAGACGGATGAAACGGACCTGACGGCCTGGTTTTTTGAGAACCTGATCATGGGCGAGGGCGCCTTTGTGATCACCGCGGATGGATTCGAGGATTATCCCGAACAGATCCGCCGCAAACTGCAGCGTGAGACGACACGCCAGCTCAGTAGCTTTCCGTAATGTGATCACAGTTCTTTTCCATGTGATCACAAAAGTGAAAAGTGAACGAAAAAGTTCCAATCCGCGCCAAATAACCGCGCCCCGCGACAGGTGGCCCGGGTGACAAAACCGCAGGATCAGGTACTAATACGTGCAGGGAACAAAAGGAATCTGATATGGCTGATGTGAATCGGGGCAACCGGCCCCTGTCACCGCACCTGGCAATCTACCGCCCCCAGCTGACCTCCATGACATCCATTCTGACGCGGATCACCGGCAATGCGCTGCTGATCTCGTCGCTGCTGGTAGTCTGGTGGTTCCTCGCGGCGGCAACATCGCCCGAGTATTTTGCCGTTGCTGACGGGGTGCTGACCAGCTGGTTCGGCGATCTGGTCATGCTGCTGTCCGTCTGGGGCCTGTGGTACCACACGCTGGCAGGTGTCCGGCACCTGATCTGGGACCAGGGCGTCGGCCTCGATCTCGAGACGGCCTATAAGCTTGGCTATGCAGTGATCGGCGGCTCTTTCGTGCTGACCCTGCTGACCATCATCATCGTATAAGGAGGGCGCCATGAGCTATCTGACAGACCGCAAACGCGCCACAGGCCTCGGCTCGGCAAAATCCGGCACCGAACATCACTGGTCGATGACCGTGAGTTCCGGTGCACTGCTGATCCTTATCCCGCTCTTCGTCTTCACATTCGGCCCGATGCTGGGCGCGTCCTATGAAGAAGTGACAGCATACTTCGCCCGCCCGTTCCCGGCGGTTGTTGCGGCGCTGACCTTCATCGTGGGCTTCCGGCACTTTGCGGGCGGCGTGCAGATCCTCATTGAGGACTACGTGCACGGGGTGGCCCAGAAGATCGCCATTATTGCCATGACCTGCCTCTCGTATGCGGCCATGGCCACCGGTCTCTACGCCATCGTGCGTCTGGCCCTCTGAATGACATTCCGCGCGGAACACTGCGTCCCGCGCACCTGACACATCCGGGAGAAACTCCATGGCTGCATATGAATACGAAACACATGAATACGACGTCGTTGTTGTCGGAGCCGGTGGTGCCGGGCTGCGCGCGACGCTCGGTATGGCCGAACAGGGTCTGCGCACCGCCTGTGTGACCAAGGTCTTCCCGACCCGCTCGCACACTGTTGCAGCCCAGGGCGGTATCGCCGCCTCGCTCAGCAACATGGGCCCGGACAACTGGCAGTGGCACATGTATGACACCGTCAAAGGCTCCGACTGGCTGGGCGATACGGACGCGATGGAATACCTCGCGCGCGAGGCCCCCAAGGCGGTCTACGAGCTGGAACACTACGGCGTTCCTTTCAGCCGGACCGAAGAAGGCAAGATCTACCAGCGTCCCTTTGGCGGCCACACCACCGAATTCGGCGAAGGCCCCGCCGTTCAGCGGACCTGTGCCGCCGCCGACCGGACAGGCCATGCGATCCTGCACACGCTTTACGGCCAGTCACTCAAGAACAACGCGGAATTCTACATCGAATATTTCGCCATCGACCTGATCATGTCGGACGATGGTGTCTGCCAGGGTGTGCTCTGCTGGAAACTCGATGACGGCACGCTGCACCTCTTTGCCTCCAAGATGGTCGTACTGGCCACGGGCGGTTACGGCCGTGCCTATTTCTCGGCGACCTCCGCACATACCTGCACCGGTGACGGTGGCGGCATGACGGCGCGCGCGGGCCTTCCTCTGCAGGACATGGAATTCGTTCAGTTCCACCCGACCGGCATCTACGGCGCGGGCTGTCTGATCACCGAAGGCGCGCGCGGCGAGGGCGGTTACCTGACCAACTCCGAAGGCGAGCGCTTCATGGAGCGCTATGCGCCACAGTACAAAGACCTCGCACCCCGCGATTATGTCAGCCGCTGCATGACCATGGAAATCCGTGAGGGCCGCGGTGTGGGGGCCAATGGCGATCACATCCACCTGAACCTCAACCACCTGCCGCCCGAAACGCTGCAGTTGCGCCTGCCGGGCATTTCGGAAAGCGCGCGGGTATTTGCGGGGGTGAACCTCAACAAAGAGCCGATCCCGGTCCTGCCGACCGTACATTATAATATGGGCGGCATTCCGACGAACTACTGGGGCGAGGTGCTGGCGCCGACGTCGGATGATCCCGACCGTGTCAGCCCGGGCCTGATGGCTGTGGGCGAGGCGGGCTGTGCCTCCGTGCACGGGGCGAACCGCCTGGGCTCCAACTCGCTCATTGACCTTGTGGTCTTTGGCCGGGCTGCGGCCATCCGTGCGGGCAAGATCGTCGATCCCGACAGCCCGGTACCGACGCCGAACCAGAAATCCATTGATGCGGCTCTCGACCGGTTCGACAACACCCGCTACGCCAAGGGCCATACGCCCACGGCGGAGCTGCGCCTCGAAATGCAGCAGACCATGCAGAAGGATGCGGCCGTGTTCCGCGCCAATGACACGCTGGCGGCAGGCAAAAAGGCGATGGAAGAAGTCGCAGGCAAATGGGCCGATGTCGGCGTCACCGACCGCAGCCTTGTGTGGAACTCCGATCTGATGGAGACGCTGGAGCTTGCGAACCTCATCCCGAATGCGGTGGCCACCATCGTGGGTGCTGAGGCGCGCAAGGAAAGCCGTGGCGCCCACGCGCACGAGGATTTCCCCGAGCGCGATGATGAGAACTGGCGGAAACACTCGCTGATCTGGTTCAAGGGCAACAAGGCGTCGCTGGGATATCGCGGTGTGCACGAACAGCCGCTCACGAGCCACAATGACGGCGGCATCGACCCCAAGAAAATCGCCCCCAAGAAGAGGACCTTCTGATGCGGAAACTGACCGGAATTATCGCGGCTGCGCTGATCAGCGTTACGCTGCCCGGCGCGTCCTTTGCGGGCGGGCTGACTGACCAGTCCTATCACGGCGGCAAACACAGCAGCGGCAGCGCCGGGCTCAGCGCAGGCCGTCTGCACCGTGATCCCTTTGGCCGCTGTCCTGTGCTGGAACGGGGCCACTATTACGGTGACCAGTACTGCTATCTGCCCGTGCGCGCGCTGAATGCACCGCGTCATCCGTCCTGCCCGGACGGGTTCAATGGTTTTTACCGCGGCAATATCTTTTGCCCGTACAAAAGCTGACGTGACCCGGGCGGTGACCGATATCCTGTGCTTTTCCGGCGGACGTCCCGGCGTTCAGTGTTTGATGCTCTTTTGACAAGGTGGGCTGCATGATCAGACTGATACTTCCTCTTTGCCTCGTTCTTTCGGCCTGTGCCGACATTCAGCAGGCCACCGATCAGGCGGGCCGGAGCACGGCCAAAACCGTCCTGCCCGAGGCGCTTGCGGTCTACTTCCCGCAGGTGCCCAAGGCGCTCTTTCAGCCCTTCACCGACTGTGTGGTCGACAATGCGGATGCCAGCGAGGTCCAGTCCCTCGCCGCTGATGCTGTGACGGGGATCGACACGGGCACCGCCGATACTATCCGCGCTGTGCTTGCACGCCCGGCCACCCAGCAATGCCTCGCTGCCGCCGCTCCGGCCGCAGCAGCGACACTCTGATACAGACAGGAGACCCGTCATGGTTCAACTGAAACTCCCGAAGAACTCCCGCGTCACCACGGGCAAAACCTGGCCGAAACCGGAGGGTGCCACCAACCTGCGCAAGTTCTCGATATATCGCTGGAACCCCGATGATGGCGAAAACCCGCGGGTGGACACCTATTTCGTGGATATGGACACCTGCGGGCCGATGATCCTGGATGCGCTCATCAAGATCAAAAACGAGATTGATCCGACGCTGACCTTCCGCCGTTCCTGCCGCGAAGGCATCTGCGGCTCCTGCGCAATGAACATTGACGGGATCAACACGCTCGCCTGTATCTATGGCATGGACGAGGTGAAGGGTGACGTGAAAATCTACCCTCTGCCGCATATGCCGGTGGTCAAGGACCTTATCCCTGATCTCACGCACTTCTACGCCCAGCACGCCAGCATCATGCCCTGGCTGGAAACGAAAACGAACCGCCCGGCCAAGGAATGGAAACAGTCGATCGAGGACCGCAAGAAACTCGATGGCCTCTATGAATGCGTGATGTGCGCGTCCTGCTCCACGTCCTGCCCAAGCTACTGGTGGAACGGCGACCGCTACCTCGGGCCGGCAGCCCTGCTGCATGCGTACCGCTGGATCATCGACAGCCGGGATGAAGCAACGGGCGAACGTCTGGACGATCTTGAGGATCCGTTCAAACTCTACCGCTGTCACACGATCATGAACTGCGCGAAAACCTGCCCCAAGGGTCTGAACCCGGCAGAAGCCATCGCGAATATCAAGAAAATGATGGTCGAACGCCGGGTCTGACCCGGGCACGACACTTGCAAAAGGAAACGGGCGCCCTGGGAAACGCGGCGCCCGTTTCGCGACAGACGTCAGGAACGTGTCTGCCGCAGGCGTTTCATAAAGCCAAAGGCCACCAGCCCGCTCAGTACCATGGGAAGGCCCGCGGGCAGCGGTACGGAGGAAATCACCGGCTCGGCGGGTGTGGTCAGGTTGTCTGTATCCTGAACGAAGCTGAAGCTGCTGCCGCTTTGCAGGCCACCGCCTGTCAGCTGATCAAATCCGATCCGCATTGTGCCATAAAGATCCCCGGCGGGCGTTTCACCCGCAAGTGCCAGAGCGTTGGTGAAGAGCACCGAAACCGTACCGTCCAGGGTCGTCCGGGGCGAGAAAACGGTTCCATAGACACTCCCCGGCGTGCCCGTGACACTGCGCACCGTATCAAAAACGGTGTCGCCCGGCAGCGCATCAATCTGCAGCCAGGACAGAACCCCCTGCGACACGCTCAGCTCAAATGGCGAGGAAAAGGTTGAAAACCCGGAAAAGCTCAGCGCAAACCCGTCGCCCTGCGCCGCACCCGCCCGGTTGCCGGTGGCGCCGAACACAGCGCTGCGTTTGCCACCCTGCACAAAACCTGCGGTGACAACCATGCCATCCATATCCGCGCCGCTGGTGGTGTAACCCGTCAGACCCTCTGTGGTTTGCGTGCGGCCGTCTGTTCTGATGATGTCTACCGTTGCCGCGGCGGCCATGGTGGAAAGCGTGGCGGCGGCGAGCGCTGCTGATGCAATGGTTTTGAAAAAGCGCATGATCTGTACTCCTGTGAACTGTTGTCAGACACATCGCAGAACCCGGGCCGTCACGCGAATGGGCAAAGGGTGGTTTTCATACGTCTTACGGTCATGCGGCTATCCCTTCGGACAGGTACGCGCAGCCGCCGGTCGCCCCTGCGCACGTCGTCAACGGCCGCAACTAACGGCATGCCGCGAAAACAGAAATGTGGCGCCTCAGGCTTCGAGCGTGGTGTGACGCAAAGCGCCGAAACCCCGCGCCACAGGCGGTTGCCGCATGCGCCGTTACTGGCGTAACCTCCGGCTATGAGTGAACAAAAAGACAGCAACCTGATCACGCGGGTCGTGGACGCGGCGCAACGCTTCTGGCCGGTCACACTGTTTCTGATTGCGCTGACGCTCCTGTCACGCTTCGAGGACCTGCGCCTGTGGTCGGATGCGCTGGCTTTTGTTGTTCTCGAATGGCGGCAGCTCATGTCGGATTTCTGGGAGCTGATCATCAATTTCTTCCGGAAAATCGCGGGTTTCGACCTGATCGAGCTCAGACCACCCCTGCCGGAACTGCTGACCATTGTGTCCCTGACCATCTGCAGTTTCCGGATCAAAGATCTGGTTGATGATACGACAGATCTGTTGTGGTACCCCTCGCGACTGCCGCTTTGGTTGGCCCGGTCCCTGTTTGTGGTCTCGATGAGTGCTGCAGGTTTTGCGGCAGTTTCATCCGTCGTTGTCCTCTTTTCGGACACAGAACACGAAGCACTGGCGATGCTGGTTATTTCTGGTTCGATACTTGCTCTGGCGGGAACGTCAGTGATTGCCAGTTTTCTTGGGGCGCGGTCGCTCGCCATCGCGACCTTTCAGATATACCAGTCACTCGTATCCGTATTTCTCATGGCTGCCGTACTCAGCTACCTGATCCTCATCGGGTCGTACTTTCTGGAACTGGTCGTGCTCTACGTTGGCAACCAGTTCGGCCTGTTTGAAGAATTCCGCGATTTACGCGCACCGACGGGCGACTGAACAGAAAGCAGGGCTCTATGCACATCGTCATCGGTCTGATCATCGCCTTTGTGATCGTTGCGATTTTCGCACGCCGGAACCGGGCGACGCGCAACTGCCGCTGGCGGGCGGATCACACCGGCGACCGGGGGAAACTCAAAAAATACCGCTGTGCAGCCTGCGGGGCAGAAGGGTTTTCCGCCACCGGTGGCCCGCCGCGCGATTGCAAATCCAACCTGCCAAAGGTTTAGTGCGTGTTGCGTTCAGTCTGACGCGATACGCCCTGGACAGGTGCAAAGGAGCCGCCCATGACCCACCCCGCCGATGCTGAGGCCCGCCGTGCTGTGGCGCCCGTGATCTGCTATCCCGTGGAAACGCTGCCGGTCCCGGATATGGCGCTTTACGGAGCTGCCCGGGACACGCTGACCAAAACCGGCGAGGTGACTGTGCCACCACGCGAGGCACGCACCTTTCATGTGCCTGCAGGCCATTTTTTCCGCATCACCTCGGTCGAGGGGGCCCAGGTGGGCGATCTGAACCTGCACAACGCGCATGACCTTTCCGAGCGGTTTTATTCCGGCAAGACCCGCGCTCTGCACGGCACACATATCACCACCGGCGAGCGTATGTGGTCCTCTTTCCCGCATCTGCGCCCCATGGTGACGGTCACCCATGATACGCTGAACTGGTATGGCATCGACGACTTCGGTGGCTCGGTTCATGATGTGATCGGGACCCGCTGCGACCCCTATACCCACACGCTGTTGTCGGATGGTGGCCAGTATCACCACTGTTGTCACTCCAACCTGACCCGCGCGCTGGCGGATCACATGGGCGTGCCCCGCAGTGACGCCGAACCGCTGGTGCATGATGTGCTCAACGTCTTCATGTGCACCGGTTTCACCCGGGACACGGGCCAGTATTTCATGAAGGCCAGCCCGGTACGGCCCGGCGACTACATCGAGTTCTTTGCCGAGATTGATCTGCTGGGGAACCTCAGCGCCTGTCCGGGCGGCGACTGTTCGTCGGAGCACTCCAGCGATGCGGCGGCCTGCCACCCGCTGCTGGTGGAGGTCTTCGCGCCGACAGAGGGCAGTCTGGCGGGCTGGCAGAGCCCGCCCGTGTCCCGGTACGACCGAACGCATGGGGCATGAGCCCGCGGCCGGCGCGTTCTGCAGGTGTTAACATTTACGCACCGTGCGCGCCGTTAAACCGGCGTATCAGGCGGATACCGACCCTTCCACCGACGGAATACCGACAAAATACCGACGTTATACCGACGTGGGGTTTTGTTGAATGTCAGTGGGTTATGCCGAAACGCCCCGGACCGGTGGGTCAGGGGCAGCGGGCGTTGCGCCAGGGGTCAGGTAAAGGCCGCTTCGAGAGCGATCTCGACCATGTCGCCGAACGTCTTCTCGCGGTCCTCCGACGGCAGCGCTTCACCCGTCTGCAGGTGGTCACTCACGGTCAGGATCGCCAGCGCTTTGCGCCCGTGGCGCGCGGCCAGCGTATAGAGCTCTGCTGCTTCCATTTCGACACCCAGAATGCCATGCCGCACCATCTGCTCATCCAGATCCGGCCGTTCTGCGTAGAAAACGTCCGAAGAGTAGATGCCGCCCACATGGGTAGGGGTGCCCTGGTTCCCGGCGGCTGCGACAGCAGCGGCCAGAAGGTCATAGTTGGCCGTGGGGGCAAAATTGATCTCGCGGAAAATGCCCGACGACGGCGAGGTGATCGTCGTGGCCGACATGGCGATGATCACGTCCCGCACATTCACATGCGCCTGCATGCCGCCGCAGGAGCCGATGCGGATCAGGGTTTGCGCATTATATTCTGAAATCAGTTCGTTCGCGTAGATCGACAGGGACGGCATGCCCATGCCGGAGCCCTGGATCGTGACCCGGTTGCCGCGCCAGGTGCCGGTAAAGCCCAGCATCCCGCGGACTTCGTTCACCAGTTTCGCGTCGTCCAGAAAAGTTTCAGCGGCCCATTTAGCGCGGTAAGGATCGCCGGGCATGAGCACGGTTTCTGCGATGTCGCCGGGCTGCGCGCTGATATGGATGGTCATGGATCAGATCTCCATCGCGTCAGCGCTCGTACCTGCGGCAATGGCTTCGGTGAACCAGCCGGGCTTGCGCCCGCGCCCTGACCAGGTCTGCTTGCTGTCCGCGGGGTTTGCGTATTTTGCTTTCGGCGGCGTGGTTGCCCTTTTTTTGCGTGCTGGCTTTTCGCCCTTTGCAGCACCGACGAGGTCGTTCAGGCTGAAGCCGAATTTTGCTGCAGCTTTTTCCGCTGCCTTTTTCGCTTCACGCTTTTCCTTTGTCTCGATCGCTTTCAGCGCGCGCTGAGCATCTGCGATCAGGCGCTTGAGCTGTTTGCGGTTCATGGTTTTCAGATCGGCCATCGCCTGTCCTCCTCTTTGCCGCAAAGCATTACATGCAACAGACCTTTTTGCACAAGTCTGCGGGTAAAACTGCACGTAAGGCGCGAAAAAGGTGGCTATTCTGCCGCGACAGCCTTCGGATCAGCGAGCGTCACGATATCCATCATGATGGTGTTCAGCTCAAAATCCTTGGGCGTGTAGACCCGCGCGACCCCCATGCCGCGCAGCCGCTCCGCGTCATCGTCGGGAATGATGCCGCCGACGATGACCGGTATGTGGCCCAGGCCCGCCGCGCGCATCTGAGCCATCAGGTCCTCGACCAGCGGAATGTGCGATCCGGACAGAATAGACAGTCCGACGACATGGGCATCATCCCCGCGTGCCGCTGCGACGATCTCTGCCGGCGTGAGCCGGATACCTTCATAGGCGATATCCATCCCACAGTCGCGTGCACGCACGGCAATCTGTTCGGCACCGTTTGAGTGGCCGTCGAGACCGGGCTTGCCGACGAGGAACTTCAGGCGGCGGCCAAGGCGGTCGCTCACCGCGTCCACTGCGTCGCGCAGGTCGTCCAGCCCTTCGGTCCTGTTGGAACGTGCCCCTGACACGCCGGTCGGCCCGCGGTATTCGCCGTGAACGGCGCGCATCTGGGCTGCCCATTCGCCCGTGGTTACACCGGCTTTGGCCGCTGCGATGGACGGTGGCATGATGTTGCGCCCCTCAGAGGCCGCTGCGCGAAGATCAGCCAGAGCGGCCTTTACTGCACCGGCATCCCGAGCGGACCGCCATGCCTCCAGGCGTTCGATCTGTTCGGCCTCCACAGCCGGATCGACCACCATAATACCACCATCGCCGGTCATCAGCGGGGAGGGCTCGCCCTTTTGCCATTTGTTCACGCCGACCACCACGGTTTCGCCCGCTTCGATCCGCCCCAAACGTTCAGAGTTGCTGTCAACCAGCCGGGCTTTCATATAGTCAATCGCCTCAATGGCGCCGCCCATACCATCAAGATTGGCAAGCTCGTGGCGGGCACCTTCTTTCAGCGCTTCTACCTTTGCATCGACCGCCGGATTGCCGTCAAACAGATCGTCAAACTCCAGAAGGTCGGTCTCATAAGCCATGATCTGCTGCATCCGCATAGACCATTGCTGGTCCCACGGACGCGGCAGGCCAAGCGCCTCGTTCCACGCTGGCAGCTGTACGGCACGCGCGCGGGCCTTTTTGGACAAGGTCACCGCCAGCATCTCAATCAGGATGCGGTAGACGTTGTTTTCAGGCTGCTGCTCAGTCAGGCCAAGGCTGTTGACCTGCACACCATATCGGAAACGCCGGAACTTCGGGTCTTCGACACCATAGCGCTCGCGGCAGATTTCGTCCCAAAGGTCCACAAAGGCGCGCATCTTGCACATCTCGGTCACAAACCGGATGCCGGCATTCACAAAGAAGGAAATACGCCCGACTACGGCCGGGAAATCCTCTGCCGGCACGCGCGGTTTCAGCGCATCCAGAACGGCGGTCGCAGTGGCCAGCGCAAAGGCCAGTTCCTGCTCCGGCGTAGCACCTGCTTCCTGCAGGTGATAGGAACACACGTTCATCGGGTTCCATTTCGGGACATTGGTATAGCAGTACTCGGCCACATCCGCGATCATCCGCAGGCTGGGCGCGGGCGGACAGATATAGGTTCCGCGACTGAGATATTCCTTGATCAGATCATTCTGAACCGTGCCCTGAAGCCCCGCGACATCTGCGCCCTGCTCCTCGGCCACAGCAATATAAAGCGCCAGTAGCCAGGGTGCCGTTGCATTGATGGTCATGGAGGTGTTCATCTGCTCCAGCGGGATCTGGTCGAACAACGTACGCATGTCGCCCAGATGGCAGACCGGCACGCCGACTTTGCCAACCTCGCCACGGCTCAGTACGTGATCACTGTCATAACCTGTCTGTGTGGGCAGATCAAAAGCCACGGACAACCCGGTCTGACCCTTTTCCAGGTTCGACCGGTAAAGCGCGTTTGAGGCCTTTGCCGTTGAGTGACCGGCATAGGTGCGGATCAGCCAGGGGCGGTCCTTTCTGGTCTCAGTCATCGGGCGTCCTCGTGAATCAGTCTTGTAATTTTATTGCGCTGAGTGACTGATAACTGCAATTTTATGCCGTTGTCAATTCGCCGCGGCGCGGCAATTGCAATGCAGCATCAGGGGGCGGGAGTTTTTCGCCTTTGCCCCCCGCCAGAGAGCCTGTAATGGTCAGGTGTATGACGCAAGTGGTTGAAATCCCGCTCTGGCTCTTTGTGCTGGTGTTGCTTTTCGCGGCGGTGACTTTTGCGTCGCACTTCCTGTTTCCCTCGGTCCGCTGGTTTTTCCGGAGGCGTCTGGAACGCGCGGTATCGCGGCTCAATGAGCGCCTGACCCGGCCGATTGAACCGTTCAAGCTGGCCCGCCGCTATGACATGATACAGCGTCTGATCTATGACCCCGAGGTTACCCGCGAAATCGTCAATTATGCACAGGAACACGGCGTGCCCGAGAACGTGGGGTTCGAAAAGGCCCGGATCTATGCGCGTGAGATTGTGCCCAGTTTCAGCGCTTTTACCTATTTTGGCCTTGGTATCCGGATGGCTCGTGTTCTGGTCAACGCGATCTACGAAGTCTGGACCGGTCCCCGCAATGACGAGGTCATCCGCAGTATTCCCAAGGATGCGACTATCGTTTTCATCATGAACCATCGCTCCAACATGGATTATGTGCTGGTGACATATCTGGCGGCCCGCGCTTCTGCGCTGTCATATGCTGTTGGCGAATGGGCACGCGTCTGGCCGGTCAGCCGCATGATCCGGATGATGGGAGCCTATTTTATCCGCCGCAAATCGCGAGGGGCTCTCTATCGCCGCGTCCTGGCGCGGTACGTTCAGATGGCGACACAGGGCGGCGTCGCACAGGGCGTGTTCCCCGAAGGCGGGCTGAGCCTGACAGGCAGGCTGATGCCTCCCAAGATGGGTTTGCTGACCTATTTGCGCGAAGGGTATGACCCCGGCGGGCGTGATGTGGTGTTTGTGCCGGTGGCAATCAACTATGACCGGATTCTCGAAGACCGCGTTCTGATTGCAGCCGGAAAACGCGGTGACCGGCGGTTCGGCGCGCGTATTTCAGTGGTGATCGGCTTTGTTCTGAAAAAGTTCTGGCAGGGTCTGCGGGGCCGGTATGTGCGTTTCGGGACTGCTGCCGTGGTTTTCGGCGAGCCTCTGTCGCTGCGTCGTTTCGGACCGGAGCGGCCGGTGGAAGAGCTGGCAGGCAGCCTGATGCAGCGCATTGAGGACGCGATGCCGGTGCTGGTGGTGCCGCTTGTCGCGCATGTCCTGCGGATGCCTGACGCGCCGATCTCAGAGCACGACATAACAGCGGCGGCTGCTGAACTGGCGCAAAAGGTCGCGCCGCATATGCCTGAGATGACACCGGAAGAATTCTCCGGGGCTGTGGCTCACGCCCTGCAGCGCCTGAAGCGGCATCGGGTGTTGTCCGACGCGGACGGGGTCTGGCAGCCGGTCCTAGGCGAGGAAGCCGTCCTGGACTTCTATGCGGCCTCCATTGCGCATCGTTTCGCGGAGGCAGACGCAAAGAACTGAGATTTTCTGCACCTGCTCGGTTATAAAATTACAAAATGCAGCTTTCAGGTGTTGCAATATTTCGTGGCCATGCATATTCCAGTGCTGAGGCATCGTGATTCTGCGGTGCGGCATGTTTTACGTTAGCTGGAGACCGACATGGCACTGGACACACCGATCGCGGAATACGACGCGCCCGAAAAGGACCTCTATGACATCGGGGAGATCCCGCCGATGGGGTATGTGCCCAAACAGATGTACGCGTGGGCGATCCGGCGCGAACGCCACGGCGAGCCGGACAAAGCGATGATGCAGGAAGTTGTCGACGTGCCGGAACTGGACAGCCAGGATGTGCTGGTGCTCGTGATGGCGGCCGGTGTGAACTACAACGGCGTCTGGGCCGCTCTGGGTCAGCCGATCAGCCCGTTTGACGGCCACAGACAACCCTATCACATCGCCGGATCGGACGCTGCCGGCATTGTCTGGGCTGTGGGAGACAGGGTGACGCGCTGGAAGGTCGGCGACGAGGTTGTGATCCACTGCAATCAGGATGACGGTGATGACGAGGAGTGCAACGGCGGTGACCCGATGTATTCCGCGAGTCAGCGGATCTGGGGGTATGAGACGCCCGACGGGTCCTTCAGCCAGTTCACACGGGTGCAAAGTCAGCAGCTGATGCCGCGCCCGAAACATCTGACATGGGAAGAGGCGGCCTGCTACACGCTGACCCTCGCCACAGCGTACCGGATGCTCTTTGGTCACGAGCCCCACGATCTGAAGCCTGGCCAGAACGTTCTTGTCTGGGGAGCGTCAGGCGGTCTGGGCTCCTATGCCATCCAGCTGATCAATACCGCGGGCGCAAACGCCATTGGCGTGATCTCGGACGAGAGCAAACGACAGTTTGTGATGGATCTGGGCGCCAAGGGGGTCATCAACCGCCGGGACTTCAACTGCTGGGGACAGCTCCCGACGGTCAACACGCCCGAATACGCCGCCTGGTTCACCGAAGCCCGCAAGTTTGGAAAGGCGATCTGGGACATCACCGGCAAGGGTGTCAACGTAGACATGGTGTTTGAGCATCCCGGAGAGTCCACTTTCCCGGTGTCCACTTTTGTTGTGAAAAAGGGCGGTATGGTGGTCATCTGTGCCGGGACGACGGGTTTCAACCTGACGTTCGATGTGCGCTACATGTGGATGCACCAGAAGCGTCTGCAGGGCAGCCACTTTGCCCATCTGAAGCAGGCCAGTGCGGCAAACCGGCTGATGCTGGAACGCCGTCTGGACCCCTGCATGTCCGAAGTGTTTACCTGGGCGGACCTGCCACAGGCGCATATGAAAATGATGCGCAATGAACATAAGCCCGGGAATATGTCGGTGCTTGTGCAGGCACCTGCCACCGGACTGCGTACGCTGGAAGACGCGCTGGAGGCCCGGCGTTAAGCAAATTCCCGGCCGTTTTACTTTACTGAACCCTGCGAATCGTCTAACCGTTTCGCAGGGTTTTCCCGTTAAACGTGTGACGCTGTTTGGTATCAGTGACTTAGAAAATTCGCCCTCACTATTTTTGGGGAGTAAATAACTGCGAATTTTCAAACAAGGTTAGTACATGCTAGAGTTGTGTTAATCTTTCGTTAACCTTTAAGAGGCGAGTCTGCTATGCGAAGTGACTGGATTTTGGACGTTCTGACGGACTTGAAAACTTTTGCGACAGCGAACGACTTGCCGGTCCTGGCCGAGCAGTTGGACGACACCGCAATTGTGGCTCTTGCCGAGATCGCAGCCCTTCATGAGAAGACGCAAGGCGATACTGAGCATGGCAGAGAACTCGAACCCGGTGGAAGCGGTTTTGGCGGCGCTGGAGCAGGCGGACACGCTTGAGGGCATTCAGGATGCGATTGTCGCCCTCAGGTCGCACTATCGGGTGGACAATATCGTATATCACTGGGTCGATAGCGCGGGTGCTCAGTACGGCTACGGCACATATCCCCTCGACTGGGCCGAACGCTATCAGGAGCAGAATTATCTGCGCATCGACCCGGTGGTCATCGGATGCTACCAGCGGTTTCATCCGGTCGACTGGAAAAAACTGGACTGGTCAAGCAAGGCAGCGAGGGCACTTCAGGCGGAATCAATAGAGTACGGCATCGGGAATCAGGGGTATTCCATACCCATTCGCGGACCTAACGGGCAGTTCGCGCTCTTTACGGTGAATCACACCTGCGATGATGACGACTGGGCTGAGTTCACGGAAACCAACCGGCGTGAACTGATCCTGATCGCGCATTATTTTAACCAAAAGGCGCTGGACTTCGAACCGAACAAAGCGCCGGAGCAGTCACAGCCGCTTTCGCCGCGGGAAACGGATGCTCTGACTTTGCTCGCGGTCGGGTACAACCGGGCGCAAGTCGCTGAAACGCTTTCGATTTCTGAGCACACGCTTCGTGTTTACATCGAAAGCGCACGCTTCAAACTGAGCGCGGCAAACACGACACACGCTGTCGCAAGAGCGATCAGCCGCGGGCTTATTGTCGTCTGAAACGGGCCATTTGTTGCGGCAAATGGTTACCGGCGCGCGCGCGTCGGTGTCCTGTGGTTAATGATGATCAAGCCATCCTTTGAGCACCTTCTGATGCGACCAAAGGAAAAACACTCATGCTCCGTTACCTCTATGCCGACCAGCTGAAACAATATCCTCTCCTGACCGAAACGATGTTCCGCGACCGCGCGGATCAGTTCAAGAACCGGCTAGGATGGGAAGTGGATGTGGACGCCGAGGGGCATGAAAGGGACGAGTATGACGACCTGAACCCGCTCTATGTGATCTGGGAGAAAGCAGATGGCACCCACGGCGGGTCAATGCGTTTTCTGCCCACCACAGAGCGTACAATGGTCAACGATCACTTCACTGACCTGATGGGCGGCGGCACCATTACCAGCCCGCTGATCTGGGAATGCACGCGCTTCTGTCTGAACCGCGATGCGCCCAGTACGGTTGCGGCGGCACTGATGCTCGGCGGTGGCGAGATCATGAACGGTTTTGGAGTCCGGCACTTCGTCGGGGTCTTCGATGCCCGCATGGTACGGATTTATCGGATGATCGGGTCGTCCCCCGAAGTGCTGGGCAGCCAGGGCGAAGGCCGTGACAAAATTAGTGTTGGGCTGTGGGAGTTTACGCCCGATGCACAGGCGCGCGTTGCACGCCGCGCCGGCGTATCGCCGGAGCTGTCCCGGCTCTGGTTCGAGCGGGCATTTGGCGCCACATCCGCTCCGCGCCTGTCACGCACTGGATGAGCGTGATCTGACGGCTGGCACCTGGCGTGACCTGCCTGTAGGGTCGCGCTATGAATGCGCCCACCGTCACTTTTTCTGAAGATCAGGCACAGGCCTACGACACGGTCGCGGACCTGCTGCGCAGTGCCGGCATCAATCTGGACGACCAGCTTCTGATGCCCCCCAAAGGCAACGCCTCGTCGGTGCTGGCGGTGACCGGCAAGGCGGGATCGGGCAAGACCCTGCTGCTGGCGGAGCTGACAAAGGCGCTCCAGGAAGCCGGGGTCGAAATTGTTTCGGGCGACTATGAAAGCCGCCGCCGCAAGGAGCGCCGCACCCTGGCCGTTCTGGCACCCACGAACAAAGCCGCGTCCGTGCTGCGGTTGCGCGGGGTGCCGGCCACCACAATTCATCGTATCCTTTATACGCCCGTCTACGACCCGGAATACGAACGGATCGCGGAGTGGCTGGCCGGCAATGGTGAGCGGCCTGAAATCGAAGGCCTGACGGATGAAGCGCTCGACCGCGCGGCGGCCTTTTATGGTGGCAATAAATCGATCCCCGGTGCACTTGCTGCAGCAGGGTTGCGCGGATCGGATTTCATCACGGGCTGGAAACGGCGTGAAGAGCCCCTGGACATTGGTTTCATTGATGAATCCTCGATGCTGGATGATCGCCAGTTCGAAGACCTGAAAGAGATTTTTCCAACCCTTCTGCTGTTCGGGGACCCTGCACAGCTGGCCCCGGTGAACCAGTCCGGGACAATGGTGTTTGACCGCCTCCCGGAGCGCCGCGTGCTTAATCTGGAGCGGATTCATCGTCAGGAAGCAGACAATCCGATCCTTGATCTTGCTCATGCGCTGGGCGACCCGGATCTTGGGTTTGAGCAGTTCGAGCGGATGGTCGAGGCGGCCGCGGTTCGGGATGATCGGGTGGTCTGGGGCCAGCGCGTCGAAGTGGACCTGATGGCCCGCAGCCCGGTGCTGGTCTGGCGCAACGCCACACGTATCCGCCTGATCAACGCTTTCCGGCAGGTGCATGGGGCGCCTGAGGACGCGCTTCTGCCCGGAGAACCGCTCATCTGTGACGGGATCGAACTGCCTCTCAAGCACCGGAAGAAACGCCTCGATCTCGAAGCCCGAGGGCTGATCAAGGGCGCGCAGGTGGTGTTCCTGGGCGAGGGGCGTAAACCCGGGTTCAGCCGCCTGCATGTTATGGGTGCCGAGGACCCACAGGTCTCCGCAGCCTCGATCGTGAAGATCGAAAAACCGGACGAGGAAGAGCCCTTTATCCCCTTTGCCGCGCGCATGGGAGCCACCTTTCTGCACGGGGCCGCGGTGACCATCCACAAGGCGCAGGGCTCGCAGTGGGACACCGTGCAGGTTTTTGCGCCGGACCTTTACACAGCTGCCCGGATGGGTCGTTCTGAGGCCGGTCAGCCGCTGTGGAAGCGTCTCGCCTATGTCGCGATCACCCGCGCACAGGAGCGGCTCATCTGGGTCGTGCGGAACCGGCTTGCGCGTCCCACAGGACCGCTGCAGACCGATGACCTGCGCGCACTGCCGGCGGCACCGCTGTCGCTGGCTGAACCCCCATCAGAGGAACTGTTATGAAATCCATTATCATCACTGGCGCCAGCTCCGGCATCGGCCATGCAACGGCCGAAGTGTTCCTTGAAGAAGGCTGGCGTGTCGGACTTATCGCCCGCCGCGGCGAACTGCTCGAAGCGCTGGCTGACCGGTATGAAACGGCGGTTCCACTGCCTGCTGATGTGACGGATGCGGCTGGCATGGAAGCGGCTTTCGATGCTTTCGGTCATATTGATGTGCTGTTCAACAATGCGGGACTCTTCGGGCCGCCTGCGACGATTGATGAGGTCCCGCTTGAGGATTGGGCGCAGGTCCTGTCGGTCAACGTAGGCGGCATGTTTATTGCCGCGCGTCTCGCCTTTGCCCGGATGCGCGCCCAGGATCCGCAGGGCGGCAGGATCATTAATAACGGGTCGCTCTCGGCGTATGTGCCGCGGCCGAATTCGGTGTGTTACACGACGACCAAACACGCGGTGACGGGCCTGACGAAGACACTTTCCCTCGACGGTCGGCCGTTCGGGATCGCCTGCGGTCAGATCGATATCGGCAACGCGGAAACAGCGCTGCTGCAGGAGCTGAAGAAAACACAGCCTGGCACGGCCACTATGAATGTCTCGAATGCGGCTGCCTCCGTTCTGCACATGGCGAATATGCCCGCAGAGGCCAATGTCCAGTTCATGACGGTGATGGCTACGACGATGCCCTACATCGGGCGGGGCTGACGCTTCGGATCAGGCCCTGAACAGGCGGAAGACAGCGGAGGCGGACCAGCCGGCGCCAATGGCAATAGCGAGTGACATCAGGCCGTACATCAACGCATTTTCACGCGACAGTTTGTAGAGCCAGCGTTCAAGGCCGACTTTGCGCACATAAATGCTGGTCTCGTATTTCGAGATCACTTCACCGCCCCGCGTCAGGAAAATGCGCGTGTCGTAATCGCCCTCGGTCAGGGCCGCCGGCAGTTCAATGGCCGTCCTGAAGAGTGTCTGAGCGTCGACGCTGATCGTGCCTTCGTTCAGCTGATACTGATTGGAGGCGGATTTGATCCGGATCAGCGCGTCCGTGAAGGTCGCGGCGTTCTCAATCGTGTCAGGCGCACCAACCGACCGGATGGCCCGGGGGATAGACACGCGGTGACGCAGATCTTCGGTGTCACTGAGCGAAAGGCCAAGGGCCGTGCTGGTTGAGACAGCGTAAAAACTCGGCGCGCTGTCGATTTCGACCGCGTCCGTGTTGACCCAGATCCCAAAGCGTTTTTCCTTGCGCCGGACAGTCATCGTTTCGTCCGGTCCTGCGACGGTTACGATAACCTGGAGACGCGGATCGTCCGGGATTGGCGCTTCGCGTTTTACGGCGCCAAAGATCAGGATTTCAGACCCGTCGAAACTGGTGTCGATGGAGACGGTATCCTTGCTGAGCCCCAGCACGACTTCTTCCGCCAGGGCGGGCAGGGCCGAGAGGCATACCAGTATGGCAGCAATGAACCGCATCAGTGGCCTGCCTCGCCGATCGAATACAGCTCGGAAGGCATGATCAGCAGATCAAGCGCCAGCTTGGCACAGACCGCGAGCACCATGATGGCGAGCAAAATGCGCAGTTGCTCTGCCTTCAGTTTCACACCGATCCGCGTGCCGATCTGCGCGCCGATGACCCCGCCAACAAGCAGCAGGACCGCCAGCACAACATCAACCGTGAAGTTGGTCGTGGCGTGCAGCATCGTGGTGAAGGCCGTCACGAAAAT
Source organism: Roseobacter phycocola (assembly GCF_042055075.2). Lineage (GTDB taxonomy): Bacteria > Pseudomonadota > Alphaproteobacteria > Rhodobacterales > Rhodobacteraceae > Roseobacter. The sequence goes on from NZ_CP194010.1 coordinate 430,329, forward strand.
AATCTGAAAGAGCGATGTGCCGACAACGACTTTTGTGGGCATGCCCAGCAGATAAATCATCGCGGGGACCATGATAAAGCCGCCACCGACGCCCATGATCGCGGCGAGGATGCCGACAGATACACCGACGAGCAGTGGTGGGATCACCGATATATAGAGGCCGGACACGCGGAACCGCATCTTGAACGGCAGGCCGTGGATCCAGTTGTGCTTCTTGCGTGCGGGCGGCTTGCCGCTTTTGGTGTTGCGGATGGCGCGCAGGCTTTCGAAGAACATCAGCCCGCCGATGATCCCGAGGAACACAACGTAGCAAAGCTTGACCAGCAGATCGACCTGGCCCTGTGCTTTGAGGTAGTTGAATACCACCACACCCAGGGCCGCACCCACAAGACCACCAATGAGCAGCACGGTGCCCATCCTGAGATCCACCGTCTTTCGCTTCAGGTGCGCGAGTACGCCGGAAAAAGACGAAGCAACGATCTGGTTGGCTTCTGTGGCAACCGCGACCGCCGGAGGGATGCCGATAAAGAACAGAAGCGGCGTCATCAGAAAGCCGCCGCCCACACCAAACATGCCTGAGAGAATGCCCACAATCCCACCAAGGCCCAGCAAAAGAAAGGCGTTGACCGATACTTCGGCGATAGGAAGGTAGATTTGCATGACCTCTGTTAGGCCCCGCTGCTGTCAAAATCAATGGGTCCTGCTGCTGTGCAGCAAACAGGACCGATGCAATCGCGAAACTGGACTTACGTCACCGTTCCTTCACATATGGGTCGCCTCCCGCGCGCGGCGGGATGGCTTTGCCGACAAATCCGGCCAGAATAATAACCGTCATAATATAGGGCAACGCCCCCAGAAGCTGGCCCTGAACCTTGATCCCGATCATCGACTGGATCACGTCCGGGCGGGTTTCCAGCGCGCCAAAGAGGCCAAAAAGCAGGGTCGCCCAAAGCGCATACCAGGGGCGCCATTTGGCAAAGATCAGAGCTGCGAGAGCAATGAACCCGCGTCCGGCCGACATGTCTTTGACAAATCCGGCCTGCAGAGCGGTGGAGAGGTACGCTCCTGCTATCCCGCAGAGCACGCCGCAGATGACAACCGCCGCATACCGAAGGCCGATCACCGAAACGCCCGCCGTATCGACCGCCGCCGGGTTTTCGCCGACAGCACGCAGGCGCAGACCAAAACGGGTCCGGTACAGAATCCACCACGTGAGCGGAACCGTCGCAAAGGCGATGTAGACCAGCACGGAATGGCCGGAAATCAGCTCGGCGTAGATCGGTCCCAGAAACGGAACGCCGGAAAGTGCTTCAGCAAAGGGAAGAGTGACCGGTTCAAACCGTGCGCCCCCCATGAGCGACGGCGTTCTGCCGCCCTGGCTGAACCAGTCCTGCGCGATCAGGACGGTCAGGCCCGCGGCCAGAAAGTTGATCGCTACACCCGAGATGAGCTGGTTGCCGCGGAACGTGATCGAGGCAAGCCCGTGCAGCCCGCTGAGCGCAACCGAAGACGCGATCCCGGCGGCGAGCCCTATCCAGACCGATCCGCTTAGCGCCGCGACGGCTGCTGAAAAGAATGCCGCAGCGAGCATTTTGCCTTCAAGGCCGATATCAAAGATGCCCGCGCGTTCGGAAAAGAGCCCGGCAAGGCAGGCCAAAAGCAGCGGTGTCGCAAGCCGGACAGTACTGTCGAGCAGCTGGATCAGCGTCAGAAAATCCATCAGGCATCTCCCCGCCGCAGCATCAGGAACAGCCGTTCAAGCGGCATTCTGACCATATTGTCGAGTGCACCGGTGAAGAGGATCACCAGCGCCTGAATGACCACGATCAGCTCGCGTGGGATAGAGGTCCAGAGCGCCAGCTCTGCCCCGCCCTGATAGAGAAACCCAAAGAGAATTGCGGCCAGAAAGACCCCGAACGGATGGCTCCGCCCCATGAGCGCCACGGCAATGCCGATAAAGCCCGCGCCTTCAACCGCGTTCAGAACAAGACGCTCGGCTTCGCCCATGACATTGTTGATGGCCATCATGCCGGCGAGGGCGCCTGAAATCAGCATGGCGATCATGGTGATCGCGACAGGCGAGATGCCGGCATATCGGGCCGCCGGCTCGGACTTGCCGTAGCTGCGGATTTCGTAACCGAGCCATGTCCGCCACAGCAGCAGCCAGACCAGCACACAGGCGACGACAGCAATCAGGAAGGTAACATTGGCCGGTGCTGCCTTGGAAAAGCTGATGCCAACGACGCCTAGGATGTCGTGCAAAGTCGGCAGGTGCACCGCTTCGGGAAAGCGCGCGGTGGCCGGGTCCATACTGCCTGGCGGGCGCATCAGATTGACAAGTACGTAGTTCAGAACGGCCGCCGCGATGAAATTGAACATGATCGTGGTGATCACGATGTGGCTGCCGCGTTTGGCCTGCAAAAACGCCGGAATGGCAGCCCAGGCAGCACCAAACAATCCGGCGGCCACAGTTGCGGCGACCAGCGCCAGGGTCCAGTGTGGCCAGGGGATCAGCAGGCAGGCGAGTGCGACACCCAGGCCGCCCAGCATCGCCTGACCTTCGCCACCGATGTTGAACAGCCCGGCGTGGAAAGCCACCGACACCGCAAGACCGGTAAAGAGGAAATTTGTAGCGTAATAAAGGGTGTAGCCCCAGCCATAAGTGCTGCCCAGAGCACCGGTTATCATCAGGTTGACCGCCTCAACCGGGTCTTCGCCGATGGCAAGGATCACGAGCGCGGACAGGATCGCGGCAAGGATCAGCGAGATCAGCGGCACGAGGATGACCTCGGCCCATTTAGGCATCACATCCATGTGTCAGCTCCCCACACCTGCCATCAGCAGTCCCAGTTCTTTCTCGTCTGTCTCCGACGACAGACGTTCCCCCATAATATGCCCGTCAAACATGACAGCGACCCGGTCCGCAAGCGCCAGGATTTCTTCCAGCTCTACGGAGACCAGCAGAATGGCCTTGCCCTGATCGCGCAGCGCCACGATCTGCTGGTGAATGAATTCGATCGCGCCGATGTCCACACCGCGCGTCGGCTGACCGATCAGCAGCAGATCCGGGTTCCGTTCAATCTCGCGCGCCAGCACAATCTTTTGCTGGTTGCCACCGGAGAAGTTCTTGCCAGCCAGCGCAGGGTTGGGTGGGCGCACGTCAAAACGCGCCATCTTCTCCGCGGTGTCATTCCGGATCGCCTGGTTATTCAGCAGCAGACCAGACTGATAGGCGTCTGAGCGGTGATAACCGAATGCGGTGTTCTCCCAGGCGGAGAAATCCATAATCAGACCTTCACGCTGGCGGTCTTCGGGCACGTGACCGATGCCGCGCCCGCGCCGGGACCGTCCATCCGAATTCCTGCCACTCAAGTCCAGCGGCTGACCGTTCAGCGAGGCCTGCCCGGTGCCGTCCGCGTAGCCGCCCAGAACTTCCAGGAGCTCAGACTGGCCGTTTCCGGCGACCCCGGCAATGCCGACGATTTCGCCTGCGCGGACCTGCAGATCGATGCCCTTGAGGCGCTCCACTTTCTGATCATCGATAACCCGCAGCCCTTTGACGTCCAGGACGACATCACCGGGCATTGCGGGCTTTTTATCCACGCGCAGGAGGACCTTACGACCCACCATCAGCTCGGCCAGCTCTGCAGGCGAGGTATCCGCTGTCTTGACAGTCGCGGTCATCTCTCCCCGCCGCATCACGCTGACGGTGTCGGTGGCTTCCATTATTTCGCGCAGTTTGTGCGTAATCAGGATGATGGTTTTGCCTTCTTCGCGCAGGCGGCTGAGAATGCGGAACAGCTGGTCGGCCTCTGCGGGTGTCAGCACACCGGTGGGCTCGTCAAGAATGAGGATTTCCGCCTGCCGGTAGAGCGCCTTGAGGATCTCCACGCGCTGCTGCATGCCAACGCCCAGATCTTCGATCACCGCGTCCGGATCAACGTTCAGCCCGTATTCGTGTTCCAGTTCCAGCAGGGTTTTGCGCGCCTTGGCGAGCGAGGGGCGCAGCAGACCGCCATCCTCCGCGCCAAGGATGATATTTTCCAGAACGGTGAAGTTCTCTACCAGCTTGAAGTGCTGGAAAACCATGCCGATCCCCGCCGCGATCGCCGCCTGGCTGTCCGGGATTTCGGTCTTGTCGCCGGCGATGAAAATTTCACCTTTGTCGGCTTTGTAGAAGCCGTACAGGATGGACATCAGCGTTGATTTGCCTGCGCCGTTTTCGCCGATGATGCCGTGGATTGTTCCCGGCATAACGCGGATGGAGATGTCTTTGTTCGCCTGAACCGGACCGAAGGCTTTTGAAATGCCTTTAAGCTCAATAGCGGGGGCTGTCATGGTGCGATGTCCGTTCCCGTGAAGCCCTTGTCCGGCCGGCGGATTTGTCCCGCCTGGCCCGGGGCTTCTTATTGTTGCAGTGGGCCGCGCAGCGTCAGTTGCTGCGCGGCCCGGATGCTCTTCAGCTGGCTCAGAAGTTCAGAGCCGGGCAGCTGTCGTCGGACATGTAGTCGTGCACCGACACTTCGCCCGCGGCGATTTTAGCCGCTGCGTCATCGACACTGGCCTGCATTTCGGTGCTGACGAGGGACGCGTTGTTCTCGTCCATCGCGTAACCGACGCCACCGTTCGCCAGACCCATAACCTGGAAGCCGGTCTCGAGGCCCGGACCGTCAGAGAAGGCATCAAAAACGGCGTTGTCGACCCGTTTCATCATGGAAGTCAGAACCTTACCCGGGTGCAGGTAGTTCTGGTTGCTGTCCACACCGATGGACAGAATGCCTTCGTCGGCTGCGGTCTGCAAAACGCCCACGCCGGTACCGCCAGCGGCAGCATACACCACATCAGCGCCCTGGCTGATCTGTGCTTTTGTCAGTTCAGAACCCTTAACCGGGTCATTCCAGGCCGCAGGCGTCGTGCCGGTCATATTGGCAATAACCGTCGCATCTGGGTTCACCGCTTTTACGCCCTGCGCATAGCCGCAGGCGAATTTACGGATCAGCGGAATGTCCATACCACCGATGAAACCGACAGTGCCGGAAGAGGAGGCTTTTGCCGCCATCATGCCAACCAGGTAGGAGCCCTCGTGCTCGTTGAACACAACGGAACGCACGTTCGGTGCATCCACAACCATGTCGATGATGACAAAGCTTGTGTCCGGATAGTCGGCGGCCACCTGACCCAGGGCGTCACCGAATGCGAAACCCGCCATGACGATCGGGTTGGAACCGGCTTCGGCAAAACGGCGCAGTGCCTGCTCGCGCTGCGCTTCGGACTGCAGTTCGATTTCGCGGAAGCTCTCGCCGGTTTCTTCGGCCCAGCGGGTAGCGCCGTTAAAGGCGGCTTCGTTGAACGATTTGTCGAATTTGCCGCCAAGATCAAAGATCAGCGCAGGATCTGCCAGCGCGGCGCCTGCGGACAGTGCCAGCGCGGCGGATGCGCCGAGAAGTTTGTTAAAAAGGGTCATTCAGGTGTCTCCCAGGTTATGTTTGGGGCCGTCGCAGCGTTGAAATGTCCCGCGCGGCCCGGATTGAGCAGAGGTTATCTGATCCTCGCCAAATTAGGACCTTTCCGGCTGGCAGGGTCAACCGGTTTTTGCCCGAAAAGACCCGCTTCAGGCCATCTTACGGGGGGTCAGCGCCGCTCTCATCAGCAACGCATCTGCTGCGGGCCGACCGGGGCGGGCATAATAGGCCTTGCGGCGCCCGGCCTCTGCGAATCTGTGCCTTGTGTAGAGGGCGATGGCCGGATGATTGTCTGCAGCCACCTCCAGAAAGGCCTCGGTGGCGGTGCAGGCATGCATCCAGCGGGTCATCAGGCGGTCTGCGATGCCCTGACGCCGGTGGTCGGGGTGCACGGCCAGCGTCAGAAGTTCCGCCTCGCCGGCAACATCGCGGATTACGGCAAAGCCCTGGGGTTCCGACACGGCAAAGACATGCGCCGGGGCCAGCAGCGTTGTGAATTCATCTGTGGTCCAGCCCCGTTCGTCAGGAAAGCTCAGAGCGTGAATCCGGCTCATCTCTGCGGGTGTCACGTCAGGATCACCGGTGCTGTATCGCGTGCCGGTGCGGCATCAGCTGGCCGGATGTAGAGAGGGGCAGGGCGCGGATTATCCAGGTGCAGCCGTTTCATCGCACAGCGCCCGATGGCCTCAGCGACCGGGAAACGCGAAGCAGTACTGCGTCCGGACAGGCGTTCGGCCACGTCGCCCGAGCGGAATCCGACGCAGGCGGGGGAAATGCCGTCTGGCAGTTCCGGCAGTGTGTCCAGATCACACAGCATCGGCGCAATGGGAACATCCGTCTGCAGCATCTGCAGGTAAATCGTCTCCCGTCGGCCATCGAGAGTTGAGATGACCGGACCCGTCAGTCCGAATGCCTGTGCTTCGAGTATGCTCACACCAATGGCCGGTATGCCGAGACCGAGTGCGAGGCCCCTCGCCGCGGAGACAGAGATACGAATGCCGGTGAAATTGCCCGGGCCCGTGCCGGTGGCCACCAGATCAATATCTTCGATACGCAGGCCGGCGGTGTCCAGAAGTTCCTGGCAAAACCCCATCAGGCGCTCTGCCTGGCCTTTGGCCATCTCTTCATGCGCTTGGGCCAGAACAGTTTCGCCCTGCAGCACGGCACCGGTCACATGTGCGGACGACGTGTCAAAGGCGATGACCAGCGGCGCATCGGTTCTGTCCTCTGGATCACCCGGCATGTCGTCCTGTTGCCTCAATCAGAGCCGCACAATGGCGCTCAGGTCGCGACCGGGCGGACTTCGGTGACTTCCGGAATGTAGTGGCGCAGCAGGTTTTCGATACCCATTTTCAGCGTCAGCGTTGAAGACGGGCAACCGGCGCAGGCACCCTGCATGTGCAGGTACACCACCCCACGATCAAACCCGTGAAAGGTGATGTCGCCGCCATCCTGAGCCACGGCAGGGCGTACACGGCTGTCCAGAAGCTCTTTGATCTGGTTGACGATCGCGCCATCTTCGCCGGAATGCTCTGCATGTCCGGATTCCGGTGTGTGATCACCTGCCATCACCGGCTGACCGGACTGGAAATGCTCCATGATCGCCCCGAGCAGTGCCGGTTTGATGTGATCCCAGTCCACAGCGTCCGCCTTGGTCACGGTCACGAAATCATTGCCGAAAAACACACCCGTCACGCCCTCTACCGCGAAAACGCGGGTCGCCAGCGGTGATTTGTCCGCCGTGTCAGCTGTCGGGAAATCTGCGGTTCCCATTTCCAGAACAGTCTGGCCGGGCAGAAACTTCAGCGTCGCGGGGTTCGGTGTGGATTCGGTCTGGATAAACATCGGTTCTCTCCTGGAGTGTTCGTCAGATATGCGGACCGGGCCGGGCCGAGTCAAGGTTTGGAACGATTCTAATCTGTGCGCTGACGCGGAGGTATGCCGCGCCGGCCCTGCTCTCGGGATCAGGTGATCGCTTCGAGCTTTTCCTTGCTCAGATCGCCCGGAACAATTGTGATCGGGATCGGCAGGCCACCGGCATTGCGCGTCAGCTGTGTCACCAGCGGGCCGGGGCCCTTTTTATCGGTGCCGGCACCCAGAACCAGCACACCGATTTCCTCATCTTCGCGGATCTGGGCCATGATCTCATCAACCGGCGTGCCCTCTCGGATCACCAGTTCCGGTTCAATACCCTGCCGGTCCCGCATCCATTTTGCGAACACTTCGTAGTGCACTTGGATGCGTTCGCGCGCTTCCTCGCGCATCATCTCACCGACACCGATCCAGTGGTTGAACTCATCAGGTGGGATAACAGCAAGCACTTCGACGCCGCCGCCAGTATGCGATGCCCGCATTGCAGCAAAACGCATTGCATTGAGGCATTCGCGGCTGTCGTCGAGAATAACGAGAAATTTGCGCATCTTAAAACGCCCCCCTGTTTGCGCAGATCATGACCCCTGAGCGATGAGCGCGCAATCGCAAACTTCCGGTTGAGCCCATCTGGCCCTGTACCCGCCGGTCTGCTGGCCTTACGGGGTATCTGTCGCAGCCCAGTCCCAATACATCTCGCGCAGGCGCCGGGCGACCGGCCCGATCTGATACTGACGGTCTTCAAAGGCGGTGACCGGTGTGATTTTTGACATATTGCCGGTCAGAAAGACCTCGTCGGCTTCTTCAAAGTCGGCAAATGTCAGAACCCGCTGGTGCACTTCGGTTCCATCGGCAGCAAGGTTCGAGATGTGCCGGGCGCGCGTAATACCCGCCAGGAACGTCCCATTCGCAATCGGGGTGAAAACCTCACCGTCGCGCACCATAAAAACATTGGCCGTGGCCGATTCTGCGACGTTGCCCATGGCGTCCGCCACCAGAGCATTGCCAAATCCGCGCGCGCGCACTTCGGTCAGCATGCGCGCGTTGTTCGGGTAAAGACATCCGGCCTTGGCGTTGACGACATTGTCTTCCAGCACCGGACGGCGGAACCGGGTACGTGCCAGCGTGGTTGACGCATCTGCCGGTGCCATCGGAATCTGCTCAAGGCAGATCGCAAAGCCCGTTGCATCTGCATTCGGTACGATGGCCGTCGCATCGCCGTGAATGGCCCAGTACATCGGCCGGATGTAAACCGCGTCGTCGGATCCATAATGGCGCAGGCCGTCTCGTATGATGTCGACCATCTCTGCAGCTTCTACTGTTGGCGTGATCATCAGTGCCCGTGCGGAATGGTTCACGCGTTCGCAATGTGCCAGCAGGTCGGGTGTGCGGCCCGCAAAAAAGCGCGCACCGTCGAAAACGCTCGTCCCAAGCCAGCTGCCGTGGTCAGCGGCGCGCATGATAGCGACATCATCGCGGTGCCATCGGTTCTCAAACCATGTGACGATATTGCTGCCGATGCTCATGTGTGCACTCCCTGAAACTCTTCGTGAGTTACATCACCGCGTGTCCGCAGGGTCAACAATTCAGTCCGCGCGGTAGACGCCCTCCGGCAGGTTCAGCGCAGCGTTCAGGTCACGCCACTGCTCCGGCGACAACCTGACCGAAACCATCCGGTCGGTGCGCGGATCATACTGGTTCAGCAGGATTGCGCTCTCGGTTGCATGCACCGTGACATCCTCCTGCAGCGGGGCCGCACCATCATCAACCAGGGTGACGACGGTCGCATCAAATTCGTGCTCGATGGTAAACATGACGCCAGCCTAAGCCATGCGCGGTTCTTTGCAAGGGTCACAAAACTGTGTGTGCAGGGTGGCGCCCGCGCGCACAGGCGCTAAAATGTCGAAAGTTGTTTTCAGGGGTGCGAGGCTGTTTCCGATGATCAGGAAAGTTTCAACGTTTGCGATGGCTGTGGTTCTGGCAGGCTGTCAGGTGACCACAACATCCGGTCCGGTCCGCACGACACCGGATAGCGCAGCAGCTGCACCGCGTTCCACGTCGGCGGTAAGCGCTGTTCCGGCTTCTGCGGGTTCGGCCTTTGCCCGGGTAGTCCGCACGGTGGAGCCGGTTGCTGAACGTGAATGCAGGGCGCGGACGCAGCGCGTGAACTGTGATTTTCTGATCGTGGTCATTGAGCAGCCCAATGCACCTGCCAATGCGTTCCAGACCATCGACAAATCCGGCCGTCCGGTGATTGCCTTCACACTGGCGCTGATTGAGGATGCACGAAACCGGGATGAACTGGCCTTTGTCATGGGCCATGAGGCCGCGCATCATATCCGTGGCCACATCCCCCGCCAGCAGCAGAATGCTGCTGCAGGTGCAGTCGTTGCAACCGGCCTTGCTGTCCTGCTGGGCGGAGACCCGACGGCCGTTCAGGAGGCGCGGCGCACCGGCGCTGCGGTGGGCGCGCGGTCCTTCTCCAAGGACTTCGAGCTGGAGGCTGATGCGCTGGGCACCGTCATCGCGGCCCGCGCCGGGTATGATCCTGTCCGTGGCGCAAAGTTCTTTTCGCGTATCCCTGACCCCGGGGACCGTTTTCTAGGCACGCACCCGCCAAACGCACAGCGCATCGACATTGTGCGCAGAACGGCAGCTGGTCTCTGAACCGTTCAGCGGTCTGACGTGCGCTTCAGATGCCGGCGGTAAAGGGCGGGAGCAAGGATGTAGTCATAGACAAACGTTGCGAGTGTCCTGACACCCGGCAGGCCGACCAGACGGGCCAGCCAGCGGTACCGGGGGATTTCCTGCCACAACGCGATGAAGGCCGGAATGCCATCCAGCAGTTCACCATTTTTGCGCACGTGCAGACGCCGCGCGGCAAGGTCGGCGGAAATACCCCATTCGGCCAGCAGCGCGATATCATTGAGATCGTCGTAGCGAATGAGAAGGGCGTCTTTTTCAGAAATCCCGGCATAGTGCCGGATCTCTTTCCGGCATACCGGGCAGGCGTCATTGTACAGCACTGACGTTTCAGCGGATGTCTGGCCGGGCTGCTGTTCCTCACTCATGCCGTGCAAGCTAGTGTCACCGGCGCTTATCGCCAGAGCCCTGCGACGAATTGCTCAGCGCGGTTTGTTGCTGTCGATCCAGCCCGACATAAGGCCCTTGTCCCTGAAGCATTCCCGGGGAATCTCCCTGCGCCGGACACGCGCGATCCGCTCGGCAAAGGCGACCTGCCGCGAGGACGGATATTGGGAAAACCGCCCGCCGGGCGCTGCCGTTTTGTTGCGGTCTATCCATTCCGAGAGCTTGCGGCGGTCAGCCGTGATGCCGCGGGGCAGCCGGGTTCCCCTGCGCCGCGCCAGGGATTCCGCGTACCGGATCTGTTTCTCGCTGCCTGGCTGAGGCACCTCGAAGGGCAATGCCGGCTGTTCCGGTGTCAACAGGCCGGGCAGGGCGGGATGATAAGACATGTCAGCCTCCGTTCATGATCTGTTAATATAGAACATAACGGGAACATTTTCAACGGGTCTGCTGATGTCTTCAGTTTTTCCTGTCGCAGGTCGTCGGGATCAGAGCCTGTTATGCGATCCGTCGCACAGCGGCGATCTGCCGGTTGCCTTACAGCCGCAGAAAAAGACCTTTCCGTCTTTTTCGGCTTCATATTTCATCGGGGAAAACCCGGTGTCCTTGTGCGATCCGTCACAGAACGGCTGATTGGCGGAACGTCCACAGGTGCACCAGAAATACGATTTTCCGGCCGTTACATCGACCGGGTAGGGCCCCTTTTTGGCGATTTTTGGTGTTTCCGTCATCTGTGCCTCCGCGTTTGTCTGATGCTCCAGACCTGGTGCGCGGGGCGCGTCCGGCAAGGCCCTGCAACTCAGGAGCTCAGAGCGCCCCACAGATCATATTCGCCTGCTTCGTCCACCTGTACCCTCACGATATCGCCGGGTGACAGCGTTTCGAACCCCTCGTCAATAAAGAGGTTTCCATCGATTTCCGGTGCGTCGGCTTTGGTGCGGCAGGTTGCGGCCTCATCATCAACCTCATCCACGATCACGTCGATCGTCCGGCCGACTTTCGCTGCGAGTTTTGCCTCCGAGATGCCCTGCGCTTTTTCCATGAAACGTTCCCACCGGTCCTGTTTCACGTCATCAGGAACGTGGTCGGGCAGCGCGTTGGACCGCGCCCCCTCGACGTTCTCGTACTGAAAGCACCCCACGCGGTCGAGCTGTGCTTCGTCCAGCCAGTCGAGCAGCGTCTGAAACTCCGCCTCGGTTTCGCCGGGATAGCCCACAATAAATGTCGAGCGCAGTGCGAGGTCCGGGCAGACATCGCGCCAGGCCGCAATTTCATCGAGCGTCCGGGCCGCCGCCGCTGGCCGTGCCATCCGGCGCAGCACATCCGGGTGGGCGTGCTGGAAGGGGATGTCCAGATAAGGCAGGACCAGGCCGTCGGCCATCAGGGGGATCAACTGCCGGACATGTGGATAGGGATAGACATAGTGCAGGCGCACCCAGGCCCCCAGCGATCCAAGATCACGCGCGAGATCGGTAATATGCGCGCGGTGTCCGCGCTCTTCGGCATGCCGGATGTCGACCCCGTAGGCTGACGTGTCCTGGCTGATCACCAGCAGTTCACGCACGCCGTTCTCGACCAGCTTTTCCGCCTCCCGAACAATCGCATGGGCTGGCCGGCTGGCCAGGCGCCCGCGCATATCAGGGATGATGCAGAACTTGCACTTGTGATTGCAGCCCTCTGATATCTTGAGATAACTGAAATGACGGGGTGTCAGGCTGACACCGCTCGCGGGCAGCAGATCAACAAAGGGATCCGGGCTGGGTGGTACCGCCTCATGCACCGCATCCAGAACCTGTTCGTACTGATGCGGCCCCGTCACGGCCAGAACACGCGGGTGCGTGCCGGTGATGTATTCAGGTTCTGCTCCGAGGCAGCCGGTCACAATCACGCGACCGTTTTCCGTCAGCGCCTCACCAATGGCAGACAGGCTTTCAGCTTTTGCGCTGTCGAGGAAGCCGCAGGTGTTGACAATGACCGCATCTGCCCCCGCATAATCAGGAGAGATCCCATAGCCTTCGGCACGCAGTCGCGTCAGGATACGCTCGCTGTCGACAAGCGCTTTGGGACAGCCCAGACTGACCATCCCGATGGTCGGCTGTCCGTCACGTACCGGGTCGTTCAGCCGGGCGCGGGGGGCAATGTCGGGGCGCAGGTCGGGTGGGTTGGTGCTCATGTCCCGGGCTATAGTGCATGTGGTGCCCATCGGAAAGGGCGGTAACGCGGTGAGGAGCAGGCAATGAAGTGGGTTTTCAGAATTCTGGGGGTTGTGGTCGTACTGGTCATACTCCTTGTTGGTGCCGTTTTCTTTTTGCCGGCAGAACGGATCGCGCGCATTGCAACCGACCAGCTGCGCACGGTGACCGGTCGTGACGTGGCCATAAACGGCGATATTGCGCTGACCTTCTGGCCTGTCCTTGGGGTCCGTGCGTCGGGGCTCGAGGTGGGCAATGCCGACTGGTCAGAGCAGGGACCGATGCTGCAGGCGGCCAATGCGGCGATTGGTGTCGATGCAGCGGCACTGCTGCGCGGCGAAATCCGCATCACCAACATCGAGGCGCAAAGCCCGACGATACGTCTGGAGCAGAAACTGGACGGACGGGCCAGCTGGCAGTTCACGGATGCCAGTGGGGATGCTGAGATCGAGACAACCACCAGCCCCGCGCGCGAGGCGCGGCCGATCAGTATCGAACGGGTGAGCATCACGGACGCGCAGCTGGTTTACGACGCCGAAGGCAGTGATCTTGTGTCCTATTCCGGTGTCGACCTGACACTGGACTGGCCGGAACGTCTGGGTCCTGCGGACATCCGGGCAACGCTGCGCCCGGCAAATGAAGCGGTGAATGTCGAGGCGGCGATTGACGGATTTGCCGGGTTCATCACCGGCAACGTGCAGAATATCGTTCTCTCGGTGGCGGCCGGTGACGCCTCGCTGTCGCTGGACGGCCGGGCCAGCACAGCCGGAGAGGTCGCAGGTGCTCTTGGACTGAAAACACCGGATACGGGAGCCTTTCTTGCCGCGCTGGGTCTTCCGGCAGTCGATCTGCCGGCAAAGCTCGGGAGCAGCATTGATCTGACCACTGATCTGACCCTCACGGCGGACAGGCAGCTTTCCCTGCGGGACCTGATTGTTGATCTTGGGGGGAACCGCCTGACGGGCGGCGTGGATGTCTCGCTCAATGGCGTGCCGCAGGTAAACGCACAGCTTGACGCGGGCCCGCTGGATCTCAGCGATCTGGGGGATGATTCCGCGTCTGGCGGCGGCGGCGGTTCCGGCAACGCGGCGCCGGCATCGGGAGGCTGGCCGAAAGACACCATTGATGCCAGCGGACTGGCGGCTTTCAACGGTGATATCGCTCTGAGTGCGCAGAGCATTGATCTGGGTACCTTCAAACTTGGCCGGACACGTACGGTTCTGAGCAATGATAATTCGCGCATGGTATTCGAACTGCGCGAAGTTGCGGCCTATGACGGCAATGTCACCGGTCAGTTTGTGATCAACAACCGCAACGGCCTGTCAGTTGGCGGTGCTCTGAATGCCGCCTCGATCCAGATGCAGTCGGTCCTGCGCGACGCGATCGGTCTCGACCGGCTGACGGGTCTGGGCAACATGAACATCAGTTTTCTGGGCTCGGGTGCGTCGGTGGACGCTATCATGCGGTCCCTGTCCGGTGATGGCGGCCTCAGTATCGGTCAGGGCACCATCGAGGGCATCAACCTGGACCGGCTGATGCGGTCAGGTGACGCCAGCGGCGGCACAACCATTTTTGACAGCCTGACAGGATCCTGGAAGATTGCGGGCGGTGTTCTGGATAACCGGGACCTGCTGCTGCAGCTCAAGAACTACCGTGCGTCCGGTGAAGGCGTTGTGGGGATTGGCGCTCAGAACGTGGATTATACGTTTACGCCAGTCGCCTTGCGCGCCAACAGCGGTCAGGGGATCGCGATACCGGTGCGTTTCCGCGGGCCATGGTCTGACGTCTCAATCAGGCCGGATCTTGAAGCGGCTGTGGATTTCCGGCTGCAGCAGGAAAAAGAAGAGCTCGAAGCCAAGGCGCGCGAAAAGATCAACGAGAAACTCGATGACGCGGGCCAGTCGCTGGAGGATGCCGCAAAAGACAAGGTGAAGGACAAGCTGCGCAGCCTGTTCGACTGAAACGCGTCAGAACGTCTGGTCGTAATCTCCGACACCGGGCTCCGTGCGGATGATCGCGCCCAGATCAGCGAATACAGCGCGCAGTTCCGCTGCGCTTCCCGGGCTTTCGCAGACCACAACGAGGTTCGGCGTGTTTGAGGACGCCTGCACCAGACCCCATGCGCCGTTGTCCAGAACGACCCGCGCAACGTTTCCGGTGACCACCTCCTTGATGGCCGGCCCGCCAGGAGTACCGCCACTGCTGGCGCGCGCCTCAAGCTTGCTGACAATGCGCGCAGGGGAGTTATATTTTTCGGTATCGGCGCACCAGGGTGACAGCGTTGGCATGGACGAGGACACGGGCAGCGTGCGGCGCGGCTCGCCCTGGCCGCCAAGTATGATATCGCGTACCTCGCTCGTTTCCTCCGGACCGTGCGCCAGCGGGCGCTCAAACCTCATTTTGACGCCCGTCCGGCCATTGGGGTTGTGACTGCCAGTAGCCGCAGCGACGGCGGGAGCATCGAGGTGAAATTGCGCAAAATGGACCATAGGGCTGAGGGCCGGGCCGATATCGCGTACGTGGACGCCGGCATGAACGAGGCCCATGATCAGAGCGTTGTGGATGGACAGAGGATAGTCACGAAAGTCCTTCCCCACAGCAATAACCGGTTATATCCCGCGCGGTGTATCTGTGCGCCAGGGCCGAGCCCCGGTGCGCCATCCCCGGCAAGTTGATCTCTTCGGGATACTTCCAGCGCGCGTCATATTCGCGAAATCCGGTGGTGCGATCATCGGATCGCACAGAAATTCCTACGTATTGGGCGTGACAACAGGAGCTGGTTTCATGATGGGGCTCGTTCCGGGCGTTCAGAACGGAAGCGGCGAGGCCTTGGACAGCCGGTCAAACGACATCAGTGTGTCGATGAGCGCAGGCATCTGATCAAGATAGATCATATTGGGTCCATCACAGGGTGCATTGTCCGGGTCCTGGTGGGTTTCCATAAAGATCGCGCCGACACCCACGGCTGCAGCAGCCCGCGCCATCACGGGCGCAAACTCGCGCTGTCCTCCGGACGAGCCACCCCGACCGCCCGGTTGCTGGACAGAGTGGGTCGCATCCATCACTACAGGATATCCGGTTGTCGCCATCTGCGGCAGCGAACGCATATCCACCACCAGAGTATTATAGCCAAAGGTCGTCCCGCGTTCGGTCAGCAGAATACGCCGGTTGCCGGTACTTTCGATCTTGGTGCAGATGTTTTCCATTTCCCATGGGGCGAGGAACTGACCCTTTTTCACGTTAATTGCAGCGCCTGTGTTGCCTGCGGCCAGAAGCATATCGGTCTGGCGGCACAGAAAAGCGGGGATCTGGATGATGTCAGCCACTTCCGCAGCAATGGCGCATTGTGCCTCGCTGTGGACATCGGTGATGACCGGCACGCCGTTGGCTCTGCCGACCGACTGCAGTGCTTTGAGACCGGCGTCGATACCCATTCCTCGTTTGCCGTCCAGTGAGGTGCGGTTCGCCTTGTCATAGGAGGCTTTGAACACATAACCTGCACCCGCGGCGTCGCAGGCTTCTTTCATTTTGCCCGCGATCATCTGGGCATGGTCTTCGCTTTCCAGCTGGCAGGGGCCCGCAATGATGGTCAGGGGCCGGTCGTTGCCGATCGTCAGATCGCCGACTGAAACGTGCTGCATATCAGGAAGTCACCTGTTCTCTGAGGATAGACGATGTCAGAGAGACCATCAGGTAGATACCTGCAAAGATCAAGAAGGCGAGCACGGTATTCTCGAAACTGCGCGGATAGCTTGCTTCCTGTGGCGCGACCGGCTGGACGCTGATGGTCAGGTAGCGAACCTGCCGGTTTGCCTCGATACGTGTCTGTTCCATCTGCTGCAGCGCTGACTGCAGGAGCATATCGCGGGTCGCGAGGTCTGCCTGAGCCATCTGGATCCGTACGCTCAGCTGCGCGAGGGAATTTTCCCCCTGGCTGGCATCCGTCATACGGGTATTCAGCTCGTCCAGCTGATCATTCAGGCGGCGGATATCGCCCCGGGCGCCATCGACACGGGACTGGTTCGGGCGCGCGTTGTCGAGAAGCGCTGCGAGTTGCAGTTCTTTTTCCAGGATCTGCAGTTCGATCTGGGTGATCTGAGTTCTGAGGCTTTCAATAACGGCCTCCGGGTCCAGGGTTGCTCCTTCAAGCTGCAGATTTACCAGAGCTTCCTGAGCCGCACGGCGTTCAGCATCCGCTTTGCGGAAACTCTCTTCGGCATCTGCCATCTGATCGCCGCGCTTTTGCTGGCTGAGGTTGTTCACGCGCTCTTCGGCGTAGGCAATAAGCGCCTCGCTGTAGCGTGCGGAGATAGCGGGATCAGCCGCAATCACTTCCATACGCAGCACACCCTCGGTCGGGTCGTACCCGACCTTCACGGATTTCTGGTAGGTTTTATATGCTTCTTCATTGGTCGGATCGGCCGAAAGACGCTGGACCGGATCAATGAAGGGTTGCGAAAAGTGCGACTTGAAGCCGACATCGCTGTCCAGCCGCAGCATGGCCTCAGTCGACTGCAGATAGGATTGCACCGCGATACTGTCGGCGGACGTCGCAAACTGGCTTCCGCCCAGCAGCCCGGCACCCGCGCCAGCACTCTGGCCATCTGCCTGAAGGATCAGAAACTCAGCTTTCGTCGCGTACATCGGCGTTGCGACCATGAAGAAATACCAGCCCGCAAGCAGGGTCGGCAGCATGACGAATGCCGCAAGCCGCGCCATGAGCATCCGCATTTTGCGTTTGCGGCGGCGTGCGATGTCCTGCTGTATCTCGGAGATCTGGCGGTTACGCCGGTCGGCCGGGCTCAGGTCGGTTGACGGCAGGTTCTCGCCCGGGGTCGGAACGGTCTGCGGCAGCTGCACACGCGGCTTTTGCCCTTCGGCGTTGCCTGCCCCGTCGGTCTGACCGGGCGGGACTACCAGTTCGAGCATATTGGACCGCTGGAAAGGATCGACCCCGCGTTTGCGCAAAAGGCGCACAGCGTCCAGGTCCGACGTTGGTGTCAGGCCATGTTTCTGGGCCACGCGTCTTGCCATCCGCAGTTGCCGGCCTGTCAGGCCTTCACGCCGGATGGCCTCCAGTTCTGCGGTCGTTCCTTCCGGTTTGCCCGGGGCTGGCGAAGCCGGATGTTTCTGCGCGCCGGGCTGGCCGGACGGTGCCTGTCCGCCGGCGGGCCTGGCCGCGGGGGCCTTACTGGGCTGCGCAGGCTGTTTCGGGCGCGCCTGTTGATGTTGCTGTTTCTGTGCCTGTTGCGCCTTGCGGGCCGCAAGCGCCTCTGCTTCAGCCTTTGCGCGCGCAGCTTCAGGCGACACGGGACGCCGCGCAGGATCGGCATCTGCAGCGTTCAGTCCCGGGCCACTCCGGCGAATGCGGTACTGCTTAGCTGTGGGTTTCGTAGTCATAAAGCTGCTTCGCTTCTTCAAGGGTGTCGAACATATGCAGCTGCCCGCCGATCAGTACGGCGGCAGACCGTGCAAACTTTTCAAGCGTTTCCGCCTGATGCGACACGATTACGATTGTTGTGGTGCTCAGACGTTCCCGCAGCACTTCTCCGGCTTTGCGGTTAAACTCGACGTCTGTTGTCGACGGCATACCCTCGTCGATCAGATACATGTCAAAATCCAGCGCCAGCATCAGCGAGAACGAAAACCGTGCGCGCATGCCGGCGGAATAGGTCCCCAGAGGCTGGTCAAAGTATTCATCAAGATTGCACAGCCACCGGCAGAAACTTTCTACGTAGTCGGGGTCCAGGCCGTAAAGGCGTGCGATGTAACGTGCGTTCTCTACTGCGGAAACCTTATTGACCACGCCGCCCATGAACCCCAGCGGAAACGAGATATTGCATCCCCGGCGGATCTCGCCCGAGTCCGGTTTCTCAAGGCCAGCCATCATATTGATCAGTGTGGTTTTGCCGGTACCGTTGGGTGCCAGAATGCCCAGAGAATTGCCCAGGTCGACGCGAAACGACACCTGGTCAAGGATGACCTTGTACTGGGTCCCCGTCCAGAAGGACTTGGATACATTCTCAAACGCCAGCATGACTGCTCCGCTGCCCCTTTTGACCCGAAAACGGGTTTTTTCTGCTCTTTGGTACCAGAGCTTATTTACGGATTATCTACTGAATCGGGCCACATTATGTCGAAATTTGAGACAAATGCACAAGAAACCGGGCCGGTTTCAGAGTGCCGCAGGCGGTAACACGCTCACCATCACGGAGCTATGCGCAGATTCCCGCCATGCGGGAGCGTATCAGGCAAAAGCCTGCCACGCCATGCCCGCGATCACGGCACCGATCATCGCGAAAGTCAGGTATGCAACGAAGACCCGCGGTTTCACCAGCGCCCATACCGCTATGGCCGCGGGGATGCTGCTGACGCCCCCGGCAATGACAAATGACATTGCCGCGCCGTTGGCCATGCCCTGAGCGAGAAGGGCATCAATGAGCGGTACAGCCGCATAGCCATTCAGATAGGCAGGAGCGCCGACCAGCGCGCCCAGGATGATCGGTCCGGGACCGTCACCGCCGAGAATGCCGGCGATCAGTTCGGCCGGGACATAAGCCAGCATCAGCGCCTCAATCACATATGCCAGCGTGAGCCATTTGAGCAGAAACAATGCATTGTCGCGCGCTGTTCCGGCAAAGGTTTCCCTGCGGTCCGCGTGTTGCCAGAAGCGCCAGACGGGCGCTCCGGAAAATGGCCGCGATGCGCCACAACAGCCGCCAACAGCAGGCCGTTCACGCAGTGGATTGGCGAAGACGGGTGAACGGGCAAACAGCATTGTGCCGAAGCCACCAAAGAGACCCAGGCTGACAGCGGCCAGTGTTTTGGCCACAGCAAAGTCCAGCCCCAGCGTTCCGGAGGTGATGGCAAACATGGCCGGATCCATCAAAGGGGAGGCCAGCCAGAACGCCATAACGGCGCTCAGCGGCGCGCCGACGGCCAGCAGCGCTGCAATAAACGGGATGACCTCACAGCTGCAGAAGGGGGACAGTCCCCCCAGCAGGGCCGCCATCAGGATCATCCGGGTCTGACGCCCCTCGAAGGCGCGCGCCAGCAATGTTTCGGCACCGGTTGCCTTGAGCCAGGCGACGGCAAGGACAGCAAACAGAATAAAGGGCGCGGTTCCCGCAAGCGCACGCAGGGCAAAGAGGATCACATCTGTCAGCCGGGCGGTATCAAAAACCGCGACCAGCACCAGAAGAATAAACGTAGCGCCCCATGCGCCCGGCGCTGGCAGTCGCCGCATCGCGGCGCCAAAAGTACTTGTTTCAGCCATTGTCCTGGTCGCCTTTTTTGCCCGCCGCGTCTGCGCAGCATTCAGTGAGAAGAAATCCGGAAAGCCTTTGTACGTCGTCGAAGGCCACGGCGGCGCAGATGATGCTGCGGCCCTGGCGCTTTTGCGCAACAAGCCCGGCTGATGCCAGTATCTTCATATGATGTGTGAGGGTAGATCCGGTGATCCCGGTCCGTTCCCCCAATGTACCAATGCTCAGACCGGCAGGTCCTGCGCGCACCAGACAGCGCAGGACGGCGAGGCGCTGCTCTGATCCAAGGGCTGCGAACTGTGCCGCAGCAACGGTCAGGTCGATATCATCCGGCGATTCCATTTTCATATTTCTATAATTATCGAAATGAAGAGCTGCCCGCAACATTTATTTCGATAAATGCCGAAATGATATTCCGCATCCGCCCATTCGCCTTGCCCGGCCGTCGGCCCACGCAGATGTGAAAATGGAGTTTGCGGTTTGCTGTGTTGGCCTGACGTCGTGAACGCACGCGAAAACCGGGGCGCCACTTACAGCGGGGGCTTTGCACCCGGCCGGTGGTGTATTACGTCAGGCCCATGAAAGACGTCGTCTCTGAACTGGCAGCCTGTGCGCTTTGCTCTGAACGTTTTGCGGAAACAGAAACGGCGCACAGTCCGCGACCGATCATCTGGTTCCGCCCCGGTGCGCGTGTCCTGATCGCAGGGCAGGCGCCGGGCATGCGTGTGCATCTGGATGGCAGGCCCTTCACGGACCCCTCGGGTGATCGCCTCCGGGAATGGCTGCAGACCGACCCTGATACTTTTTATGACCGCGAACGGATTGCGATCGTGCCGATGGCATTCTGTTTTCCGGGCTATGATGCGCGCGGCTCAGACCTTCCACCGCCACCAGTCTGCGCCAGGACCTGGCGGGCGGCTGTGCTGGACACACTGCCCCGCGTGGCCGTGACACTGGTCATCGGCGGCTATGCCATGAAATACCATCTGGGCAAGGTCGCATCAGTCACGGCGGCCGTGCGGGAGCAACCCGGCCGCGACAGAGGTGTCTGGGCTTTGCCGCATCCAAGCTGGCGCAACACCGGCTGGCTGAAAAAGAACCCGTGGTTCGAAGCCGAAATACTGCCCGACCTGCGGCAGGCTGTGCACGAGGCACTTTATGACTGAAAAAACTCCTCTGGACACAGCCTGGCTCGCTGCGGCGGCAGATCCGGACAACGATGCTGTGCGCCTGCGGTTCTACGAACGACTTGCAGACAGCGAGCTCTATCTGATGCTGGAAAAAGAACCCGGACCGGGCGAGGAAACCGTCACACCGGAACTTTTTGACACCGGCGATGCGCGGTATGTGCTGGTCTTTGACCGCCCTGAAAGGCTGGCAGGTTTTGCCGGCCAGACCGCGCCCTATGTTGCACTGTCCGGCCGGACTGTTGCGGGTATGCTGCAGGGGCAGGACATCGGGCTGGGACTGAACCCGGAGGCCGGACCCTCATCCACGCTCCTGCCTGCAGAAGCAATTGAATGGCTCAACGGGACACTGGGCAATGCACCTGATGAGGTTGAGGCACGGATCACGGAAGTGCGCGCGCCTGCCGGGCTGCCGGATGTGCTCATCGAAGCGATCGACACGAAACTGGCCACCGCCATGGGGCTTGCCCGCTTTGCCTGTCTCGTGGGCGTGACCTCCGAAACAGGCGCAAGGGGTCATATGCTGGCTTTTGTAGATGCTGTACCCGCTGCCCAGGATGCGCTTGCCAGGGCAACCTCTGAGGCTTTGACGTTTTCGGGCATCGAGGCAGGCGCACTGGATGTGGGATTTTTCCGCGGTTCTGAGGAAATTGCAGAGAAGCTGGAACGCGTGGGTCTGCGTTTTGACCTGCCACAGCTGCAGGAAAGCCTTCCTGATCAGAGGCCGGCACCGGGCAGTGACCCGGACAAGCCGCCCCGGCTGAAATAAACGGCGCCTGGAAGCGGATGTTTCCTCACAGAGTGATCACGCGAATGCCCGGATTTTCACAAGCATGCGAGATCGGCCGTAACATGGTGCACAGGAAGGCGTTCCCATTCTACATCTGTCACACCGGCGGACAAAGTAACCGCCTGAACCCATAAACCGGAGTATGCGACACATGCGTTTCCCCCTGAATTTTCTGGCTGCTACTGCGACAGCAGTGACTTTTGCAACGGCGTCCTTTGCTGGCGAACAGTACGTGGACCCGACCGGCTTTGCCGTATCCGGCTATGACGTGGTCGCTTATTTCGACCTTGAGCAGGCCCCTGTAGGCCAGTCCCAGCCTGCTGCGGTTCCGGGTGACAAAGACATCACAGCAACCTACAACGGTTCAACATTCGCCTTTTCCTCCGAAGCGAACCGCGATCGTTTCGTTGCAAACCCGGCGGCCTATGCTCCGCAATATGACGGCCACTGCGCCTATGGCGTTGCACAGGGCGGCAAGGTCCCGGCAAACCCGAACCTGTGGCGGATTGTCGACGGCAAACTGTATCTCAACATCACAAAGAACGTTGTCGGCTTCTGGGAAGAAGACATCGGTGCTAACCTGAACAAATCGGAAAAGAACTGGGTGAACATTGAATCCGCGGCTGCATCTGACCGTGCAATCCCGCAGTTTTCCAGCTCCGCGCCGGTTAACTGATCATGTCGATGTCTGATCCTTCCGGGAGCGGGCAGGCGAATTCCCCGTCGCGTCTGACGCGGCGGGGTGCTCTGATTCTGGGGCTGGCCGGTATTGCGACAGGCGGTGCGGTGGCCGCTCAGTGGTACAATGTGCTGGCCGAAAACGATGGTGAGGCCGCGATCAGCCCGGTGGAAGCGCACCGCGCGTCGGGCGCCGGTGAGATCACGCTCGTGGACATCCGCAGGCCGGATGAGTGGGAACGCTGGGGTGTCGGCGAAGGTGCCGTGCCCATCGATATGCGTCGCCAGGACTTTATCGACGAACTTCTGATCCGCACCGGAGGTGACCGCAGTACGCCTGTGGCGCTTATCTGTGCGCGTGGGGTGCGGTCCCGCCGGATGACAGAGCTTCTGCAGGCCGCAGGGTTTACCAGCATCATTGACGTGCCCGAAGGCATGCTGGGTTCCGGTGCCGGTCCTGGCTGGATCAAACGGGACCTGCCGGTTTACCGGCCCTGACTTATTTCTGAACAGGCAG
The DNA here is from genome assembly GCF_042055075.2 of Roseobacter phycocola. Taxonomy (GTDB): domain Bacteria; phylum Pseudomonadota; class Alphaproteobacteria; order Rhodobacterales; family Rhodobacteraceae; genus Roseobacter. The sequence goes on from NZ_CP194010.1 coordinate 453,376, forward strand.
GCCTCCGGGCCCTGCCGGAACCCGCCTGACAGTCGTCCCCCCGGCTTTGGGCGGGTTTTATTGTGCTTGAATATGGGGGCAGGGGCTATTCGGCCGGCATGCCTGAGTTGTTCAGGAGCAGCGCAATGCGGCGACGCTCACGCAGCGCGCGGGTCACAATCGCCGGTTCGCGCAGCGTGTTGGGGCTGTTCATGCGCAGCGGTGCAGGAACGTAACGGCTCACGGGCAGGGCGCTCAGTGCCGACAGCGGCACAGCCAGACACAGGCTTGCGGCAATCGGGATGAGCCAGAGGGACACAAGCCCGGACACCAGCCCTGTCAGCAATACGAGGCCCAGCAGTGTTTCCATCCAGTGAAACCGGATCAGCACCCGCAGCGGATAGGCCCGGGCGTCACGCACCTGTGGCGCCCAGGGATCAGAACGCCCTATGGACGCGCGGAATACCGCGCGGGTCTGCTGGATCATCATCACAGGCGCATAGGCCACGGACAGAACAATCTCGACGAGGAACGCGCCGAGGAACGCAGGCCGCCCGCCATAAACGCGTGTCGCTTTGGGGTGCAGGGCGATGATGCCCGCGCCGACAATTTTCGGGGTCAGCAGCATCGCGTACATGATGACAAGGAAAACTGCGCTGTCGATGTGGCTCATGGCGGGGGGCCAGTCGGGAAACAGCGGATTGGCTTCGTTGAAATAGCGGATGACGTTGGTTTCAGAATCCTTGCCCAGCAACGTCCAGATCACCAGAAGGCCAAACCACGCCGGTGACAGCAGATAGGCAACCGCCCCGTGCAACAGATGGAACCTCGATACCGGGTGCAAGCCAGCCGTCCGCAGCAGTTTCAAGTGCTGCAGGTTGCCACGGCACCACCGCTGGTCGCGCAGGACATAGTCGATCAGCGTGCCGGGCGTCTCCTCAAAGCTGCCGGTCACGCGCGGCAGGAAACGGACCTGCCACCCGGCCCGGCGCAACAATCCGGCTTCGACAAAATCGTGGCTCAGAATGAGCTCAGACTGACCGCGTCGGCCCGCAAGATGTGGCAGCCCCGCTGATGCGGCAAAGGCGCGCGTGCGGATGATCGCGTTGTGCCCCCAGTAATTACCCTCGGTTCTTGCCCAGTTGGCCAGCCCCTCGGCCAGCAACCAGCCATAGGCAATGTTCGAGAACTGTTGCAGCCGCGCGAAAAGCGTGCCGGCGCCGATGAGCATCGGGAAGGTCTGAATGAGGCCTGCGTCCGGGTCACGGCTCAACTCGCTGGTCAGCCGGTCAATTGCCTTGCCGGTCATCAGACTGTCTGCATCCAGGACAACCATGGCTTCCCAGGCGGCCCCCCAGCCGGTGATCCAGTCGACCAGGTTGCCGACTTTCTTGTCTGTGTTGGTGGCGCGGCGACGATAGTAAACCTCAAACCCTTCGGGCGCACCGGCCCGGAGCGCTGCGAAAGCGCGGGCCTCATCAGCTGCAATTGCCTCATCTGTTGAGTCTGACAGCAGGAAGAGCGTGTAGCGGTGCGGGCTGGCGCGGCGCGAGAGGTCGTCCAGCATGGCCGCCGCGTTTCCGAACACATCGCTGGGGTTTTCATTGTAAACCGGCACCAGAAGCGCGACGTCAAGGCCAGGCGCCCCGGCGACCTCCGGATCGTCCGCATCCTCGCGGGCGAGAAGGCCTGCCACGGCCACGCCGATCGTGCTGACAGACAGGGAAACCCAGACAAAAGTCGCGCCAATCATCGTCAGCAGGGCCCACTCCAGGCCCGTCATGCCGGTTTCAGACAACCAGCCATAAATCGCGCTGAGCATCAGGGCCGTGCCGATCAGTGCGGGCAGAAAAACGCCCAGGCGCCAGGGCATGGCCCGGGCCGTTTCAGTCGCCGTATCATTGCGAAGGGCGGGTCGGGCGGAAAGATCCTGCGCGTCCATCCGAAGCGGCGCGCGCGCCGGCATCGATATCAGGGGCGCCTCACTCATCCAGCGGTCCACCGGTAGAGCCAGACTTCGCTCAGGGGGGCTCCATCAAGGCGCAGCTGTGCGCGGAACTCGATCAGATCAGCCTCGCCCGGCTTGAATGTGAAAGCCAGGCGGGGTCCGTTCGTCTCGGGGTTTCTCTGAACCAGACCAGGTGTAACGTCTCCTGCACTGCCCCGTACCAGAATATCAATACGTGACAGGTCTTCGGGCACCAGCGCACCATCCTCAAAGTCGATCGCAACGATGTTGCCACCCTCGGGACGTCCGCCGATGGCGGTATTCAGCACGCGCAGTGGCATTCCGGTCGCCGGTGCGGGTGCCTCGCCCCAGTCCAGCGTGTAGCTCATCCGGTGACTTTCGCCTGCGGCAATCGGGCGGGACGGACGCCAGTAGGACACGATATTGTCGTAGATCTCCAGGTCAGCCGGAATCTCCACCAGCGTCACCGAACCCGGCCCCCAGTCTTCACCGGGCGTGACCCACAGGGCAGGGCGCTTGTGATAGAGCGCTTCCAGGTCGGCAAAATCGCCAAACGCACGCGGGCGCTGCATCAGACCAAACCCTTTGGGGTTATTGTCAGAGAATGCGCTGATCTGCAGCGACAGCGGATTGGCCAGCGGCCGCCAGATGACCTCTCCGGCTCCGTTGTGAATGAGCAGACCGTCGCTGTCGTGTACTGCTGGCCGGAAGTCAGAAAACCGCTGGCGCATGGTTTCGTCAAAGAGAAACATCGAGGTCAGCGGGGCGATGCCCACGTGGCGCATTTCTTCGCGCGCAAAGAGCGTTGCGCTGACCTGCATCCGCAGTACTTTGCCGTGCGTTATGTCGAAACGGTAAGCGCCGGTGCAGCTTGGGCTGTCGAGCAGCGCATGCAGTACAACATTGCCCGCACCCGGCTGTGGCGTTTCTAGCCAGAAGGCCGTGAAATCGGGGAATTCCTCACCAGCGGGGTCGCCCGTACGCAGCGCAAGTCCGCGCGCTGACAGGCCATAGATTTCACCCGTACCAATACCCCGGAAATAGCTGGCCCCCTGGAACACCGCGTATTCCTGAAAGATGCCGGCCTGTTCCAGTTCGGCGCGCAGACGCAGGCCGGAATAGCCCAGCGTGCTGTCGATCTCGACATCCGGAAACTTGTCAGTTGTGTCGAAGACACCCATGTCGAACGCCAGCGGCCGCGAGCGCCCTCCGTCGATGACGTTGATCTCCACAGCCTGCGGAAAATAAAGACCGGGCGGGAACACGTCGACCCGCTGCGGGGTATCGGAGTTTTCCCAGAGCGCATTGCGGCTGTCGAACCAGATTTTACGGTACTGGTCATACGTCAGATTGCGCCAGCTTTCCGGAATAAGCGGGCGGGGCGCATAGGGCTCTGCGGCCAGCGCACGGGCGCGGTCCACGACCGACTGCGGGTCAAAGGGTGCGCCGTCGCCAAGCTGGAGACCGGGTTCTTCGGCCAGAGCCGCAGATGGTACCGCGGCCATGGCCATGAGGGATTTCAGAACGTCGCGACGCAGCATTACCCACCTGCCTTTCGGGTGCGCCAGGGCTGGGATTTGAACCACCCGGCACCATAGGCCGTGAGCACAAGAACACCCATACCGGCCAGATTAACGGCGATCACTGTCAGCGTGTCGCGTCCCAGCATGTCCATGGCAAAGCCGCTGAAGCGGGCGGTGAACATGCTGACGATAAAGACAGCAAGTGACTGCTGACCCACCTTGAGAATGATGGTGAGCGCCCGCTGCCAGACCCGCGCCCAAAGACCGGCGCCGGTTGCCAGAAGCCGTGCACCCTTGTCGCCTGCAGCAACCCAGCACAGATAGGCGAGTGCGAGGAAATGAACATAGCGCAGGATGCCAAAGTCCGATTTGGTGATCCAGGCGCGGTTATCGATGCGCCACTCACGCGCCCAGTCGAAACCAAATTCGCGCACGCCGATGTTGCTGAGCGGAATATTGGCAAGCACGAGAAACAGGGCGACCCCGATCAGCGCGGCGTTCACGGGCGGTTTTGGCAGCCAGCCGCGCATAAACGCAAAGCCGGTAAAGAAGATCAGCTGCCAGCCGAACGGGTTGAAAAACCACTCGCGCTGGGTGCCGTTGTCCTTGATCCACGGCTCGGCCGTGAAGTTCCAGTGTGGCAGGCCCAGCATGTCCGTCAGCGCGCGCTGTCCCATCAGCCATGCAAGACCCACAAAAGCTGCAACCAGCCAGAGATTGACCCGCGACAGGGCCATGATGACCGGCATCAGAACCAGCACGACCATATACATGGGCAGAATATCGAAATAATTCGGCACGTATTGCAGCGTAACAAAGCTCAGCCAGATGTCCTGGTTGGTCCAGCGTTCGCTTTCGACGAAGAGCGGCCAGAGGTTCAGCTGGCCCCAGTAATTCCGGCTGGTCATTTCCAGATCTGTCAGGAAAACCACCAGCGCAACGGTTGCTACAAAGAGGCCGACATGCGCCCAGTATACCTGCCAGACTCTGTAGGCGACACGCGCTGTGCCGAGCGCGAATCCGGCCCTGTCAAAGGTGGACCCAAAGGCGATGGCCGATGCCATACCAGAGCAGAACACAAAGATTTCGGTCGCATCCGAAAAGCCCCAGCGTGCCGGGATCCAGGACGTGAAAAAATTTCCCGGCGTATGTGCAAACAGGATGATGAACATTGCAATGCCGCGGAAAAAGTCCAGGCGCAGGTCGCGCACACGCGCGCCGCCTGCAGCGGCATGCGCCGTGGCAGCACCGGACAATCCGGAGGATAGCGTATTCGGGTCGGCAAGTGTCATGGCCGGTCTTTATGCGTTGCGCTCGGAATTGTCATCAGGTCGTGGCGTTCACTGGGCAGGGATTCGCCGGGCCTGCGAAATGCTCTCAAGACGGGATGTGGTGTAGCGGTCTGCTTTGCCCGCCCGGCGGGCGAGGCGGTCCTGGAGAATTGCCTCCGTGGCGTCATAGCGCCCCGCGCGCAGACCTGCATCGATTGTCAGACGCTCGAACACGTCGCGCTGAGCGTGGCTGCCACCAATCGTCTGCATAGCGGGACGGGCAGCGGCAAGATCGGAAAACGCCGCATCATAGCGTCCTTCGGCAAATGCGTTGAGGCCGGCGAGGGCCGCGACGCCCGGATCGGCATAGCGCGACTGCATCTCACCTTCGCGTGCGGCATCGCGGGCAAACCGGGCCGTCATATCTGCAACCGCATCGGGCCGGTCAGCGCCGGTCAGCGCGAGCATATAGTGCAGATCCGCGAAAACCACACAGCCGTCTTCGGTTCTGTTTTCTGACAGATCCGCAAGCTCATTCCAGCGTGGGCCCACATCCACCCCTTCCAGTTCGAGGCGGGTGAGCAATGAGGTGGCGTTGGAAATATCGCGGTAGTCGTCGGTTTTGTCTGCACGGATCTGCGCATCGTAGAGGCCAAGGGCCACATCCATTTCGCCACGATCAAGATGCAGCAGCGCTTTATGCCACCACACATGGTACCGGAAGTTATTGCAGTGATCCCATGCGCTCGTGTGCTCTTCGATCATGCGGATGCCATCATCGGACCGGGCTGTCATGTCATAGACATGGGTCACCGCATGCAGGCCCCAGCTGTCCTGTGGCACCAGCACCAGACCGTGACGCCCAGCTTTTTCCGCCTGTTCGTAGTCGCCCGTTTCTTCAAGCGCGAATGCGTGACACCCAAGGGCAAAACCACGCAGTTTGTGGTCTTCGCCGTGCGCATCCAGAACGCGTTCGATCGAGCGGCGCATCCCCTTTGCATCCCCGAGGATGAAGCGGATGGCATGGCTTACCTTGGCCGACAGCGTATCCGCCGGGTTCTGGCTTAGGATTTTTTCCATCTCGGTCACTGCGCCACTGAGGCTTCCGGCCAGCCAGTGATCCAACGCGTCAATCCACGCCTGCTCGCGCGGGGAAACCGGACCGCGGGACGCAGCAGTATGCGCCGCGGCAGCAGCCTCGCCGGCAACAGTCACCAGTTCACGGCGCCCCATCATCATGGAAAACAGACCGCGCGCGGCATGGCCCATCGCAAAGTCCGGCTCATCCTTCAGAACGGCGCCAAGATGTGTTGGTGTTGCCATGCTGTGCGCCAGAAAGGCGTGAACCATATAGTTCCATTCCGAAAGAGCCTCGTCCGTTTTCAGGGACACCGGGCTCCGGCAGATATCGTACTTCATCAGGGTTGCGCCTCTTTAGCGTTTCGTTTCCTTTGTTTACCGCAATATCGTGCGCGGCGAAGCCATGCGCCGGCGCACACACGCCAACGTGAAGCCACGTGTCCGCCAGATGCTAATATTTCAGCAAAATACAGCCGGAGGCTGTGCCAAACGGCAATTTTCGGCCGGTCGCTGCGGGATTGTTACGCTTTTGGCGGCGTCAGACCGAACATGTCGCATACACCCGCTGTGTCCTGGCCAAAAACGGGCGGAGCCCGGCGGTAGATCACAGGCGTCCGGGACAGTTTCAGCGGATTCGCCAGCAGTTTCACAGCACCGTTTTCCAGCCCGTCTCCGGGAACCTCTACAACGGTGCCCCGGGCTTTTGCCTGATCCGAATTCAGCGCCTGCGCGACCGTGTGGATCGGGCCGGCGGGCACTTTCACGCTGTGCAGTTTTTCCAGCAGTCCGGACATGCTGAATGTGGCCACCGCCGGTGCAAGAAGCGCAATCAGAGTGTCGCGGTTTTCGATTCTGGCAACATTGGTGGTGAACCTTGCGTCGTCCGACAGCCCGGCAAGCCCAACTGCATCACAGAAGCGGGCAAACTGCGCATCGTTGCCGACAGCGATCAGCACGTGACCGTCCGAACAGGCGAAAGCGTCGTAAGGCACGATATTCGGATGTGCGTTACCCCGACGCACGGGTTCGCGCCCTGATGTGAGATAGTTGGTACCTTCGTTGATCAGCCAGGCCATCTGAGCATCAACAAGGGACAGATCGATATGCTGTCCCTCACCGGTGGCATCGCGATGGCGCAGGGCGGCAAGGATCCCGATTGTCGCATACATGCCGCACATCACATCGGCGATGCCGACACCCACTTTCATGGGGGGGCCGTCCGGATCACCGGTCAGCGACATGATCCCGCCATAGCCCTGGGCCATCAGGTCATACCCCGGTTGCGCCCGGTTAGGGCCCGTCTGTCCGAAGCCTGAAATCGAGCAATAGACGAGACCAGGGTGTGCGCCGCAAAGCGTCGCGTGATCCAGCCCGTATTTCTCCAGACCACCGGGTTTGTAGTTTTCAATAACCACATCGGCACGCGCGGCCAGCTGGCGGACAAAGTGCTTTCCGTCCTCACTGGTCAGATCGACGGCAACGGAGTGTTTGTTACGGTTTGCCGCCATGAAATAGGCCGAAAGATCGGTTTTTCCGCCATTCCCGTCCCGCGCAAAGTTCGGCCCCCAGCCGCGCGTATCATCGCCGCCTGTTTTAGGGTTCTCGATCTTGATGACGGTTGCGCCGAAATCGCCCAGCATCTGGGTTGCGGTAGGACCTGCGAGAATGCGGCTGAGATCAAGCACCACCAGCCCGTCGAGGGCACCGGGTGTGTCAGATGCGCCCGTCATAGCCACCTCTGTCAATCACGGCCGCAATAACGGTGAACGTATCCGCAGTGAGCGCGCTGTTGAGGGCGGCTTCGAGTTCTGCGCGGTTTGTCACGGTGTGTCCTGCTCCACCGAACGCCTGACCGATTGCTGCAAAGTCGTGCCGGGCAAAATCCACGCCGTTGTTCTTCATCTGCCGCGAGCGTTGCTTGAGCTCGATCAGAGACAGCGAGGCGTCCACAAACACCACAAAGATGGTCTTCAGCCCAAGTTCTGCAGCGGTGCTGAGTTCGCCCGTGATCATCAGGAAACCGGCGTCGCCACTGAAAGATACCACCGGGCGGTCCGGTTCGGCGACCTGAGCGCCCATTGCCAGCGGAATGGCGCAGCCCATCGTGCAAAGCGCTGTGGATTGTGTCAGGCCGCGCGGCTCATAGCATTCCCACATCTGGCTGAGCAGGATCCGGTGTGCGCCGCTGTCCACGGTGGCAAGGGTTTCGCGCGGCAGGACGTCCCGGCAGGTGGCAATGACGCTGGCCGGTCCCCAGGGGTCATCGGTTGGGAATGCCGCCGCAAGTGCCTGGGCTGTGGCTTCGATCTCACCACCTGTCCAGGTTTCTCCGGCCTCCAGCCCGTCTGACAACGCCTCCAGCGAGGCGACACTGTCTGCGATGAAATTCAGGCCGGACTGGTGCATGTAGTGGTGGTTCGGCTCCGCCGTGATGTCGATCACGTTCTGGCGTCGCGGGTCCCATGCATCCCGCCATCCGGTGCGCATTTCGATCGGGTCGTAGCCAAGACAGATAATCAGATCCGCTTTTTCCACCAGAGGCAGCAGGTGTCTGTCTGCGAGTGGAGACAGGCCCGCACCTCCCAGAGCCAGCGGATGGTCCTCCGGCAAAAGGCCCTTGGCCTTGTAGGTCGTGATCACCGGCGCATTGTGCTTTGTCGCAAAGGCCTCAAGACGAGCGCCTGCGTTGTCATTCATGGCGTCCAGACCGACCACCAACAGGGGCCGTTTTGCAGCCGCCAGCCAGTCACGCGCTTTGGCGAGGTCCGGGCCGGCGGGGGCCACGACAGCCGCATCCGCGCGCCGTGCAGGGACAGATGCGGAAACCTGCGTGTCCGCGACGCTGATCGGCACATCAATGTGCACAGGGCCGGGCCGCCCTTCTGTCGCGATGGCCACGGCCTTGTCTGCGATCACATGAGCAGCGCCGGGCACCAGTGAAAAGCTGGCCTTGGTGATCGGGCGGAACACGGCCTGCTGGTCCAGCACCTGGTGTGTGTATGTCTGCGCTTCGTCGGCATCGACCGCTCCGGCCAGCACAATGACAGGCACGCGGTCCTGGTGGGCGTTGGCTACGGCGTTGACGCCATTGAGCGCGCCGGGTCCGACTGTTGCGACCAGAATGCCGGGCGCGCCTGTCCGGTGATAAACACCTTCAGCCATGAAGGCGGCGGCGTTTTCATGTTTGGCCAGAATGAACCGGATGCCCGCGGCCTCCAGCGCATCCACCAGCGTCAGGACCTCGCCACCCGGCATGCCAAAGGCGAAACGGCAGCCGGCATCGTAAAGGCGCTGTGCCAGGGCGTCAGCGGCGCGGATGGTCTGAGGTGCGGACATCGGGTTTCCTCCGGATCAGTTTCCAGAGAGGGCATATACGATGCCCGCGCGAGCGCAACTCACCATTGTGTTGAAAAGATTTCAGTCTTGCCGGTCAGCGGCGGCGGTCACGCCGTGAGGACATCGGCTGGAAGGCAACGCCGACATGCGCTTCGCAATAAGGCTTGCCCTGTTGCACCGGGAGACCGCAGAACCAGAAGTTGTCCGTCGCCGGGTCCCCAACAGGCCATTTGCAGGTCCGCTCGGTCAGTTCCATCAGGGACAGCTTTTTCGCCTTTTTCTCAATCTCTGACACTTTGGCCAGCGCTTCGGGGCTGATTTCGTTGGCGGAAGGCTGCGGCGGCAAAGGCTGGCCGGCCGGGATAATCTGTTTGCGCGCCGGCAGCGGTTTGGGGGCTGCTTCGGGCTCCGCACGTGCTGTGGCAGCGGGTTCGGCGGGTTTAGGGGCTGCCTTGGGCTTTGCTTCGGCCTTCGGGGCCGGTTTTGCCTTGGGCTCAGGCTTGGCGGCCGCCGTTGCGCGGTTGGAAAGTCCCAGACGGTGTACCTTGCCGATCACGGCGTTGCGGGTCACGCCACCCAGTTCTTTTGCAATCTGGCTGGCAGACTGGCCCTCACCCCACATTTTTTTGAGCATCTCAACGCGTTCGTCGGTCCAGGACATCGGCCATTCCTTAAGTCAAAAGCGGCCCCGGTTCGGCGGGCCGCTCTGTAAATTCGTCAGGGCTCTATTTTAAGCAACACGCGCCGAGTTACAAGCGGTGAACCGTTAATGAGTTCTGTTGGCGGCCGTGGGCTGTATGCGTGCCTCGCGGATTGCCAGAAGAATGCCGCCCGCAAGAATAACAGACGCGCCCAGAACACTGATGGTATCCGGGATGTGCCCGTAAAAGAGCAGGTCGTATGCTGTTGCAAAAAGCAGCGTGCCGTAGCTGAAAGGCGCGATGAAACTGGCGTCCGCACGGGCCATTGCGTTCACAAAGCAGGTCTGTGCCATGGCCATCAGGCAACCCAGTGCCGCCAGCAACAGCCATTGCTGGCCCGTGGGCATCTGCCAGACCGAAATCACCGCCAGCGAGGACAACACCAGCCCCAGAAAGTTGTTGATGAGCAGGATCTGAAACGCCGGTTCGCGCCCCGACAGCTTCTTGATGAAAATTAGCTCCATGCCCATCACGGCTGCTGCAGTGAGGGCGAGAAGGCTGGCGGCCTGAAAGCTGTCTGGCGTCGGGCGGAGCAGGACCATCGCGCCCGCCAGCGCCATCGCCGCCGCCGACCATCTGATGCGGCCCAGCCGTTCGCCCAGCAGCGGAATGGCCAGCATCATCGCAAAAACAGGGTTCAGAAACGTGATCGCTGTCGCGTCTGTCAGGGGAATGTAGGCCACGGAGGCAAACATCAGGGTCACGCCCGCCCAGCCGAATGTGGTCCGGGCCAGATGCAGACGCCAGTCAGGACGCGCGATGTGAGGGCGCAGAACCGCAGCCGCCATCCCAAGGGTCACAAACGCAAAAACGAACCGTCCGTGCGTGATCTGCAGTGGATGGAGGGCCGGTCCGGCGACATCGCTTCCCAGTGCCTTGGCCAGCAGCATGGTCGCCGCGATGAAAGCGGTCGCCACCATCATCAGCAGGACAGCAAGTCTGGGATTTTGAGGTGTGCCGGAAGCCATGCCGCCCTATGCGCCTGTGATCAGGATGCCGCAAGGGGACAAAACGCTTTTCTTCCGCAAAGACATGTACTACGCAGTCGGCATGAGAACTGTGACACGCATCCTGAACCGACGACGCCTGAGCGCCTGAACCACGTCTGCGTGAACCGGGGCATTTGCCCTTTCTCTGAACCTTCTGAAAAAATGTTGACCTGCTCCTGAGGCTCATGCACGTTCCGTGCTTCAGCCAGAGCGTACCTGACAAGGATGATCCGATGATCCCGACCATACTGCCGACCTATTCCCGTGCCCCGATGAGCTTCGTCAAAGGCGAAGGCTCCTGGCTGGTGGAAGCGGATGGCCGACGTTTTCTTGATCTGGGTGCAGGTATCGCGGTGAACGCGCTAGGGCATGCAAACCCCGCTCTGGTCGACGCGCTGACGGAGCAGGCGGGTGCGCTGTGGCACACCTCAAATCTGTACCAGATTCCAAAACAACAGGAACTGGCTGACCTGCTGACAGAGCATACTTTCGCGGACACGGTTTTCTTTACAAACTCCGGAACGGAATCCTGTGAACTGGCCGTGAAAATGGCCCGCAAGTACTGGTTTGACAAAGGCAGTCCGGAACGGACGGAAATCGTCACCTTTTCCGGATCGTTTCACGGCAGGTCCTCTGCGGGCATCGCGGCGGCGGGTTCCGAGAAAATGACCAAAGGTTTCGGGCCTCTGTTGCCGGGTTTTGTGCACCTTGAATTCGGCGATCACGATGCGCTCGACGCGGCTATTACAGAAAATACGGCAGCCATCCTGATCGAGCCCGTCCAGGGCGAGGGCGGCATCCGCCCCGTACCGGATCAGTGCCTCAAAGGACTGCGGGACCTTTGCGACGAAAAGGGCATTCTGCTGATCCTCGATGAGGTGCAGTGCGGTGTTGGCCGTACCGGCAAGCTTTTTGCGCATGAATGGGCCGGGATCGAACCCGACATAATGATGGTCGCCAAAGGCATCGGCGGTGGTTTCCCGCTGGGGGCGGTTCTTGCAACCGAGAACGCAGCCTCCGGTATGACAGCCGGTACGCACGGATCAACCTATGGCGGCAACCCGCTGGGATGCGCGGTGGGCTGTGCCGTGATGAAGGTCGTGGCCGACCCGGAATTTCTGGCCGACGTGAACCGCCGGGCCGGCCTGCTGCGTCAGAAACTCGAAGGGCTCGTTGCGTCCAACCCGGATGTGTTTGAGGGCGTGCGGGGCAGTGGCATGATGCTGGGACTGCTGTGCCGCGCCACCAACACAGATGTGGTCGCTGCCGGGTACGCCGAGCAGGTGCTGACGGTGCCGGCAGCGGATAACGTTATCCGCCTGCTGCCGCCGCTGAACATCTCCGATGAAGAACTCGCTGAGGCTGTGTCCCGGCTCGATGCCGCCGCAAAAACTGTCGCAGCTGCCTGAGCGCCAGGTTCCAAAAGGTAAATGAAATGAACCACTTTCTGGATATTCACACCACAGCGCCCGGCGATCTGAGGTCCATCATCGACAATGCTGCCGCAATGAAGAACGCCCGCGCGGGGCGTCCGCGCGGTGCGCTGGATGACGATCAGCCGCTGAAAGATCACATGGTTGCGCTGATCTTCGAGAAACCGTCAACCCGGACACGCGTCTCGTTTGACGTGGGCGTGCGGCAGATGGGCGGCCAGACCATGGTTCTGTCCGGCGCTGACATGCAGCTCGGCCACGGTGAAACGATCGCGGACACGGCCCGCGTGCTGAGCCGTTACGTCGATCTGATTATGATCCGGACGTTTGAGGAAGCGACCCTGCTGGAAATGGCGGAATATGCGACCGTGCCGGTGATCAACGGGCTGACAAACCGCACGCACCCCTGCCAGATTATGGCGGATGTTCTGACGTTCGAAGAGCACAGCGGGCCCATCAAAGGCCGCAAGATTGTGTGGTCCGGGGACGGCAACAACGTTTTTGCCAGCTTTGCCCATGCAGCCAAACAGTTCGAATTTGATCTGACTTTCACAGGGCCACCGCCGCTTGATCCGGAAGCTACGCTCGATGGTCTTTATTCGATCGAAAGAGACCCGGCCAAAGCGGTCGAGGGGGCTGATCTGGTGGTCACAGACACCTGGGTGTCCATGCATGATCCGCAGTCTGCCCGGGAACGTCGCCACAATCAGCTGCGGGGCTACCAGGTCAATGCGGGGCTGATGGCACAGGCCAAACCGGACGCGCTGTTCATGCATTGCCTGCCGGCGCACCGCGATGATGAAGCAACCTCCGAGGTGATGGACGGTCCGAATTCGGTGATCTTTGACGAGGCCGAAAACCGTCTGCATGCGCAGAAAGCGATCATGCGCTGGTGCCTGGGCCGCTGACGCCTCAGCGTTTGCGCGGTTTGGCGCGCAGCGTCGGATCCGCTTTGGTCGGATCCTCGGGCCAGGGGTGTTTCGGGTAGCGCCCGCGCATATCTTTGCGCACATCCGCGTAGGAAGACGCCCAGAAGCCGGGCAGGTCTTCGGTCACCTGAACGGGTCTGCGGGCGGGCGACAGTAGCGTGAGTTGCACCGGTGTCCCGGCGACCGTCGGGTGTTCCGTGACACCAAAGAGTTCCTGCAGGCGAAGGGACACCTGCGGCTGTGCGTCCTCGTAGCTGATCGGGACGCGGTTTCCCAGCGGTGTTTCAAAGTGCGCAGGGGCCTGGCGGTCCAGCTGCTGCATCTGATCCCAGCTGAGCCGGGCGCGCAGTGCGCCCGACAGATCGAACTTTTTCCAGTCTGCCGTGCTGCGGACACCGGTGATGTGCGGCAGCAGCCAGTCTTCCAGCGTGTCCATCAGGTGAACGGTGTCAAAATCCGGAAATGAGGTGTCAGCCCGGCACACAAGCCGGGCGCGGGCCAGAAAGCGCTGTGCTGCAGGACCCGGCAACAGTCCTAACTGGCGCACGCCGTCCAGCATGGCGCGGGCGACGGTCTCTGCAGGGGCATCCGGCCAGGTCCGGTCGTCAAGGATCAGAGCGCCATAGCATTCCTGACGACGGGCTTCGACACGTCCGTTCCGGCGGGACCAGCGGCAGATGTTCTGCCAGGCGATCTGGTACGGAAACGTTGCCCGCAATTCGGCCTCGGTGATGGCTGCCGCCTGGCGTATTCGGGCCTCGCGCGGATCTCCGTCAAGGTCTGTGGCAACGATCAGCCGTTCGTTACAGAAGGGATCGCCGTCGGGAAGTATTGCGCCCTTGCCGCCGGACAGAACAAAACGCGGGGCATCTCCCGGACGCCGGAGCCCGACGCGGTCAGGATAGGCGAGGGCCGCCAGCACGCCGGTGTTCGTGGCGCCATCCGGTCTGGTCCGGTTTTTCAGCCGCCGGGCTTCTTCGCGCACCCGGGCGAGCGCAGCCCGGTCCGGGGTGCGGCCGGTATCGGCCTCAGATCTGCGCGGATCCTGAGCTGCGCGCAGCCGCATGGCCAGATCAACGGGCCCGCCTCTCAGAATATCGCGTTCCGACAAGATCGCTGCCAGAAGCGGCGCAGAACTTCCGCCTTTTTCAACCATATGTGCAAGTCTTGGATGCAGGGGCAGGGAGGCAAGACGGCGTCCATGTGGTGTAATACGGCCATTTTCATCCAGGGCCTCCAGCATGCGGAGGACGCGGCGGGCCTCAGCCAGCCGACCCTCATGCGGCGGCGTTGCAAACGTCAGATCCTCTGCGGCGCTGCCCCAAACTGCCAGTTCCAGCGCAAATCCGGTCAGGTCGCCGGCCTCTATTTCAGCCGGGGGCTGAGCAGGCAGCGCGCCGTCTTCGCCGCGTGTCCACAGACGATAGCAGTCGCCCTCAGTCACGCGGCCCGCGCGCCCGGCCCGCTGCGTCGCCTCTGCACGGGACACACGCGTTGTGATCAGGCGGGACATGCCCGAGGACGGATCGAACTCAGCGCGTCGCGACAACCCGGAATCCACCACGATCCGGATGCCTTCGATGGTCAGTGACGTTTCGGCTACGGACGTGGCCAGTACGACCTTGCGGCCCTGTTCAGCGGGTCTTATCGCCGCGCGCTGGGCTTTGAAGTCCATTGCGCCGAACAGAGGATGCAGCGAGGTGTCACTGGACAGATGTTGCCGCAACAGGGCTTCTGTACGCCTGATTTCACCTTCGCCGGGCAAAAAGACCAGCGCGCTGCCTTCTGTTTTTGACAGCGCATCAAGGGTAAGGTCGGCAACCGCCTGTTCCAGCCGTGTCTTTCCGCGCGGACGTGGCAGGTAATGTTCACGCACGTCAAACGACCGCCCCTGCGAGGTCAGGATCTGCGCCTGCATCAGTGTTGCGACGGGGGCCGCGTCCAGGGTCGCGGACATGGCAACAATGATCAGATCATCACGCAGCGCGCCGGCTACCTCGAGGCAGAGCGCAAGGCCAAGATCCGCGTTGAGCGAGCGTTCGTGGAATTCGTCGAAAATCACAGCGCCGATACCGGGAAGGTCGGGATCATCCTGCAGCATGCGTGTCAGAATGCCCTCGGTGATCACCTCGATCCGCGTGCTGTCACCTGTTCTGGACGCCCCGCGCATTCTGTATCCCACGGTTTGCCCGGTTTCTTCCCCCAGGGTGGCCGCCATACGGTCAGCCGCGGCCCTTGCAGCGAGCCTGCGCGGCTCGAGCATCAGGATCCGTCCTTCTGTGACGCCTGCCTCCAGCATGGCGAGTGGCACGCGGGTTGTTTTACCGGCGCCCGGTGGTGCCTGCAGTACAGCCCGCCGGTCGCGGCGCAGAACCGCGATAAGCTCCGGCAGAATGTCGTCAACAGGCAGGGAAAAGCGCATGCTTTGTCCATAACGAAACCAACAGGGTACGCCAAGCTCTGGACTTTTACCGGGCCACAGCGGAAAACCGTGCAGAGGCAAGCGGGGCAGGGCCATGGACATTCAGGAACTGGCAAAAGGGGTTGCGGCCGGTCAGCGGCGCGCCCTGGCGCGCGCGATAACGCTGGTTGAAAGCGCGCGGGCCGATCACAGGGCCATGGCATCCGACCTTCTGGAGGCTTTGCCGAAGGACAGACAGGCCCTGCGGATAGGTCTGTCCGGCACGCCGGGAGTGGGAAAATCCACCTTCATCGAAAGCTTCGGGATGATGCTGACCGGTCAGGGCCTCAAGGTTGCCGTTCTCGCTGTGGACCCGTCATCCAGCCGGTCCGGTGGTTCCATTCTGGGAGATAAAACCCGCATGGACCGTCTGTCACGCGACCCGAATGCCTTCATCCGCCCATCGCCCAGCCAGACGCATCTTGGTGGTGTTGCCCGCCGGTCGCGCGAGGCCGTTGCACTCTGTGAGGCGGCAGGGTTTGACGTTGTGCTGATCGAAACGGTCGGTGTTGGTCAGTCGGAGACGGTGGTCGCCGAGATGTCAGATGCCTTTTTGCTGTTGCTGGCCCCTGCGGGCGGTGACGAGTTGCAGGGTGTGAAGCGGGGCATCATGGAAATCGCGGACATGATCATTGTCAATAAGTCCGATGGCGATCTGAAACCTGCGGCTACGCGAACCTGTGCAGATTATGCCGGCGCTTTGAGGCTGCTGCGGAAACGCGCACAGGACCCTGAGGGATTCCCAAAAGCAGTTATGGTGTCGGCCCTGAACGAGCAGGGGCTGGCAGAGGTCTGGGGCGATCTGAATACGCTGATCAAGTGGCGTCGCGCCAATGGTTTCTGGGACAGAACCCGAAAAGAGCAGGCCCGTTACTGGTTTGGCGAAGAGGTCAGAAACAGGCTGCTCGCGGAGCTTGAAGCGCCACAGGTGCGCGCGGTACTGCAGGCGCTGACCGAGCGTGTTACAGCGGGCGCACTGTCACCTTCGGCGGCGGCAGAGCGCTTTATAGCTGACCTGCGGTCAAAGCAGGGGTGAAAGTCGGCAAAACACGCTGCGCGCGGGTTGACGCTTTGTCCGATTCCCACTAAAGCGAGCGAACGAATTTCCGGGGCGTGGCCTGAGGCTGCCCCCTTTTGTCGTTTACCGGACCGCCGGGACGACGCGAGAGAAAAGGAAGAACCCATGTCACGCGTTTGTGAACTGACCGGAAAAGGCCCGATGACTGGCAACAATGTCAGCCATGCCAACAACAAAACACGCCGGCGTTTTCTGCCGAACCTGAATGATGTGACACTGCAGTCCGAAGCGCTGGGCCGTGGTTTCCGGTTTCGCATTTCTGCCGCTGCACTGCGCACAGTTGACCACCGCGGTGGTCTGGACAAGTTCCTGGCGAAAGCCAAGGACAGCGACCTGTCCCCCAACGCGCTGAAAGTCAAAAAAGCGATCGCCAAATCGTCTGACACGGCTGAAGCACTCAGCTGATCCGGCTGCAGTCTGAATTTTGCGAACCCTGTCCCGCCCGGGCAGGGTTCGCGTCGTTTTGGCACAGTAAAACCGTCTGATGGCCTGATATACAGTGCGTGTGAGACATCTGATCCGTCCCTTCCTCGCTATCCTGCTGGCCCTGATGCTCGGTCTTACCGGGCAGAGTATGGCCGTGGCGCGTGGTGCAACGGCAGCCACGGGCCAGATGGTCATCTGCACCGGGACCAGCACCGTAACGATTTACACAGACGCCGAAGGCAATCGGACGTCCGCCCCGCATATATGCCCGGACTGTACCGCTGCTGCTTTTGTGGCGCTTGTATCGGGTGCATCGGCCGTGGCGCGCGAAACCCGGTTTTCCCTGCAGCGCTGGGCAGCTGACCACGCTGCGCCGCACATACGTTACCGGTCCGCGCACCGGCACTCCCGCGCGCCTCCTTTTCTGATCTGATCCGAAAGACCGGAAATTCAGAAAACTCAGGAGACGAAAATGTCTGTTCAATCTTTCCTGCGTGGCGCTGCTGTTTCAGCGTTGTGCCTGCTTCCCGCCGCCGTAACGGCGACCGAAATCATCATTAGTGACGCTTATGCACGCGTGTCCCGGCCGAATGCGCCCGTCGGTGCTGCGTTCATGGAAATCTCGAACACCGGAGCGACCGATGACCGGCTGATCAGTGTCAGTTCAGATGCTGCAAAACGTACTGAACTGCACACGCATATTGATCAGGGCGACGGCGTTATGAAGATGACCGAAATTGATGGTGGTATTCCGCTGCCCGCGGGGGCGACCCACATGATGGTGCGTGGCGGCGACCATGTGATGCTGATGGGGCTTGAAGCACCGCTTGAACAGGGTACCGCTGTCATGGTGACCTTCACCTTCGAGGAGGCCGGGGACATTGTGGTCGAGATACCGGTCGACAATGAACGCAAACCGGATCACGGCGCGATGAAGCATGATCATAAGGATCACAGCGCAACGAACTGACTTTGCCTGCTGCGTTCATGTACCCAAAATCTCGTCAACCCAGGCCGGAAGGGTCTGGGTTGCCGGACCAAGACGGATATCATCAAACTGACTGCCGACTTCTGAGGGTTCGAGGTTGAACTCGACGGTTGCCGCACCGTGTCGTTTCGCTTCGGCGACGAAACCGGCGGCCGGGTAAACGTTCCCGGAGGTGCCGATGCTGACAAACAGATCGGCTTCGCTCAGGTGGTCGAAGATTTCTTCCATGTCATAGGGCATCTCGCCGAACCACACGATATCGGGGCGGGCTGTAGGCGCCTGGCAGACAGGACAGCTGTCGCCCGGGTGCATCTCCATTGGCGCTGGCCAACGGTGGTCACAGGTGCCGCAGAGAGCACCCTTGAGCGCGCCGTGCATATGCATCACGCGCTGAGAGCCCGCCTTTTCGTGCAGGTCGTCTACGTTCTGCGTGATCAGGATCACGTCACCGCCGAATTCCGCCTCCAGCTTTGCGAGAGCAGAATGCCCTGCATTGTGAACAGCTTCCGACGACTGTGCCCTCCGGGCGTTATAGAAATCCATAACCAGTTTCGGATCGCGCGCGAAGCCTTCGGGGGTTGCGACGTCCTCAATACGGTGCTGCGCCCAGAGGCCACCTTCTGCACGAAATGTCCCGAGCCCGCTTTCGGCAGAAATGCCGGCTCCGGTCAGAATGACAATTTTTCTGATCATGCTGGTCCCCGCTTGAATAGATCCGGCCGTGCCTCAGGTCTCAAGTATACGCAGCTCGCCCGCAAGAAAAGGCAGGTCAGCCAGCGCCGGATCAATCATCTGGCTTTTCAGCAGCCGCCGCATGGTTGCCGCGATGTCACGCGGGACGTCTCCATCCCATTCCTGCGCTGTGATCAGCGAGATTTGCCGGGCAAACGGTGTGAATGGCAGCGGTATCGCTTCGATTTCACCGTGAAACCGTCTGGCGCGCATGTAGCCCAGTGGTGTGGTTATCGCCCAGCCGATACTGCGGGCGACCATCGCCATCAGCGCGAGATGACTGCCGATCTCGAAGCGTTTGGGCGGGTTGAGGTTCTGACGCTCCAGTTCCTTGTCTGTCTGGGCGCTGATCATCTGCCCTGCTTCATAACGCAGCATAGGCAGAGCACCGGCAGAGAAGAGCGTGCCTGTCGTCAGGCCCGATCCTCTTGGCACTACCGCCACAAAAGGGTCCCGTGCGACCGGGTATTCGGTCAGACCGTCCGGCAAGTCGCCTGCGACAGCGGATACAGCGAGCTGCAGGCTGCGGTCGGACACAGCATCCATCAGGTCGTTGCTGGATGCTGTGATCATCCGAAAGCTGCAGTCCTGCAGGTTGTCCGCGAGGATGGTCGCGAGCCGCGGCGTGACGTTGTCGTCAAAGTCATCGATGACGCCGATGCTGAGTGACCTTACATGCGCCAGGTCCATCACGGTCATCTCACTCTGCGCCAGACGGAGTTCATCCAGCGCGCGCTCTGTATGTGCAAGAAATGCCTTGCCCGCGGGGGTCAGCCGCATGGGGCGGCGCGAGTGATCCACCAGCTCAGTGTTCAGTGCCGCTTCGAGATTTCGCATCTGCTGGCTGACGGCTGGCTGGCTCAGGCCTGTCTGCAGCGCCGCTTTGGCGACTGAGCCGCTGCCTGCAAGCGCTTCAAACACTTCCAAGCCGCGCAGAGTGACACCCTTCATGGTCATTGTGATCAACTTCCCCTTTTTGAATTTTTTAATCGGCTGCTTGGAGAGGTCAAGAAAACAAAGTCAATTCGATGTATTTATTTGAGAATTGTAAAAGTACTTCGACAGCGGCCATACAACTGGCCATTCTGCAGCAACGTCTGTTTAGTAGTGCTATGGAGAAACGTAAATGATCGTGGCAGCAGCAGCATATCCCTTGGGATTTCTCAGTTCCTGGGCCGAGTATGAAGACAAGATTGCAGTATGGGTTCAGGATGCGGCTGGGAATGCCGCGGATCTGCTTGTGTTCCCGGAATATGGCGCGATGGAGCTGGCAACGCTCGATGGCGCTGAAATCGCGGGAGATCTTGAGGCTTCTCTTTATGCTGTGTCCGACCGCCTGGCGGAGGCAGATGCCGTGCATGCAAGGCTGGCGCAGGAGTTCGGCGTGCATATCCTCGCGGCATCCGGACCGGCCGCGACACAGACCAGGCCGGCCAACCGGGCCCGTCTTTTCGCACCGTCCGGCGGGTTCGGTGTGCAGGACAAACAGATCATGACCCGTTTCGAGCGCGATATCTGGCGTGTTGAAGGTGGCGGACCGCTTTGTGTCTTTGACACGGCCCTCGGCAAAATCGGGGTTCTGATCTGTTATGATGCAGAGTTCCCGCTGCTGGGGCGCGCGCTTGCGGACTGCGACATCATTCTGGTGCCGTCCTGCACCGAAGCGCTCAGTGGATACTGGCGCGTTCGCATCGGTGCTATGGCAAGGGCGCTCGAAAATCAGTGCGTGACAGTGATGTCATCTCTGGTGGGAGAGGCTGCGTGGTCCGATGCCGTGGATGTCTCCACCGGTGCGGGGGGCATTTTTGCTCCGCCGGATCGTGGGTTTCCGTCCGACGGTGTGATCGCAGTGGGGCAGATCGGAGCCGCCGGGTGGACATATGCCCCAGTTTCACTGCCGGATATTGCGCAGGTCCGCGCAGACGGCGTGGTGCTCAACAAAACCCACTGGACCGAGCAGGATGGTCGTGACGGTGATGCCACAAATGTGTGCTTGCGATGAATTGCACTTGAAAAACCCTGAAAACAGGCGCATCTAGGCGGCGTCCGCAGATCGGCGGACGTGCAACTCAGGAGAAACCATGGCCAAGGAAGATACGCTCGAATTTCCCGGTGTCGTGAAGGAACTCCTGCCAAATGCGACATTTCGGGTCGAGCTTGAAAACGGCCATGAGATCATCGCACATACGGCAGGAAAGATGCGCAAAAACCGCATCCGGGTTCTGGCTGGCGACAAAGTACAGGTCGAAATGACCCCATATGATCTGACAAAGGGTCGGATCAACTACCGCTTTAAGTAACCCTTGTTTATTCTCGGGTCAGGGTCTCCGCGCCGCAAGGAATTGCTGGCGCAGATCGGCGTTGTGCCGGATGATATCCGGGCCCCCGATATTGATGAGACGCCGGAGCCCGGTGAACTGCCCAGGCCCTATTGCGCGCGTATGGCACGGGAAAAGGCCCGGGCCGTGCCTGCGGAAAACAGCGACGTGGTGCTGTGCGCCGATACGACGGTCGCACTGGGCCGCCGGATCCTTGGCAAACCGGCGGATGCAGGTGAAGCTGCGGATTTCCTCAAAGCGCTGTCCGGCAGACGGCACCGAGTGATCACAGCTGTCGCAGTGTACCACGCGGGCCGGCTGATGGAGCGGGATGTAGTCAGCGTCGTGAAGATGAAATCGCTGTCTGCTGAAGAACTCGACGCCTACATCCGTACGGGCGACTGGCAGGGTAAAGCAGGCGGATACGGAATCCAGGGGCCTGCGGGTGCGCTCATTCCATGGATCCGTGGATCTTTCACCGGCATTGTGGGTCTGCCTCTGGCGGAAACTGCCGGATTGTTGCGCGCAGCAGGCGTCAGGGGAATGTCATGAAGGGCCGTACTGTTATTCTTGACCACTGGAAGGACCGCGAAACCGCTGCGCTGGTGGTTGATGGTGTGCTCGAAGACCTGCTGATTGAAAGTGACCAGCCACGACCCGGAACGATCTATCGCGCGACCGCTGACCGTCCGGTCAAGGGACAGGGCGGTATGTTCCTGAAAACGCCGGATGGGTCCGCGTTTCTGCGCCAGGTCCGTGGCCTGGCACCTGGTCAGTCGGTGGTGGTGCAGGTCACCGGGTTTGCGGAACCCGGCAAGGCATTGCCGGTCACTCAGAAGATACTTTTCAAAAGCCGGTACGCCATCGTAACGCCCGGCGCGCCCGGATATAATATCAGTCGCGCAATCCGCGATGACGACGAGCGTGACCGCCTGCTTGGAATTGCCCACGATGTCATGGACGAAAGCGGTGATGGGCTGATCCTGAGGTCATCCTGCTCAGGCGCTTCCGAGGACGATATCGCGCAGGACATTGAGGCAATGGCGGCGCTGGCCCAGCGTATCCGCACTGATGACAGTGACGGGATGGAAACCCTGCTGGAAGGTGACGGGCCACATGTGCAGGCGTGGCGCGAATGGACCGGGCCTGCAGATATCAGCACGGTGGACGGCGGGCTTGCGGATCATGGTGTTCTGGAAACAATCGACGCTCTGCGGACACCGCGCGTTGCGCTGGAGGCGGGTGCGTTCATGTTTGTTGAGGCCACCCGCGCGCTGGTGGCGGTGGACGTCAATACGGGTAAGGACATATCGCTGGCCGCAGGTCTGAAGGCCAATCTGGCCTGCGCCCGGGACCTGCCGCGGGCGCTGCGCCTGCGTGGCCTCGGTGGGCAGATCGTGCTGGATCTTGCGCCTATGCCCAAAAAGGACAGGCGGACTTTCGAAACAGCATTGCGACAGGCATTCCGGCGCGATGATACGGAGACAGCACTCGCAGGCTGGACGCCGCTGGGGAACTACGAACTTCAGCGCAAACGGGCGCGCCTGCCGCTTGTTGAGGTGCTGGGATGACCTGTCCGATCTGTGGCAAGCCAGTGGAAAAAGAGGCGCGGCCATTCTGTTCCAAACGCTGTGCTGATGTCGATCTGTCACGCTGGCTGAACGGCAGCTATGCAGTGCCCTCTGAGGATCCTGATGATTTCGATGAGCTTGAGGAGGCGCTGACGAAAGAAGCCGACAAGGCTGAGGGCAGGGGGCGCCCGCACTGAGCGTTCCGGACGATTGTACCGCGCTTTTGCTGTTCATGCCGGATCAGACCAAACAATCAGTTCGGATTGGAAAAAAGGCTCTGGACACCCCTGCAACAACCTCCTAGAAACCGCTCACCCAGCCACATCAGTGGCATCCCGTGCCCGGGTAGCTCAGGGGTAGAGCAGTGGATTGAAAATCCTCGTGTCGGTGGTTCGATTCCGCCCCCGGGCACCACTTCAACATCCGAAGGTAAGCAACTACATTTGATAAAGCCCAACAAAATTGGGCTTTCGCGCTTCCGGTTGTCCGATGGAGTTTGTCCATGTCCAGCCACGTGCCCCCGCTTTGGGGGCATGATTGGGGGCATGGTCAGATTAGTTGTTTTCAGGATGCCCCCCAATGCCGTTGAATGATGCGAAACTTCGGAACCTCAAAGCCAAGGAAAAGACCTACAGGGTCAGCGATTCCGGAGGTCTGTACATCTAGGCAGCAAAGACAGGATCGCTACTCTGGCGTTTGAAGTATCGGTTTGAAGGGCGTGAAAAGCGGCTGTCCTTCGGTGCATATCCCGCCGTTTCACTGGCCGATGCAAGGAAAGCACGCGAAAGTGCAAAGGCAATGCTGGCCAAAGGCGTCGACCCGGGCGCGGAAAAGCAGGCTGAAAAACAAGCCCGTCGCGCGATTGCGGAACATACCTTTGAAAAGATGGCTGATGCCTTTTTGGACAAGGGACGGCAGGAAGGGCGCGCCAAAGCCACTCAAACAAAAAATGCTTGTCTGTTGGATATGGCCAAGGCAGATTTCGGCAAGTCGGCCGTCACAGACATCAAGCCGCCGGTGATCTTGGAGTGCCTGCGCAAGGTCGAGGCGAAGGTCAACTACGAAACGGCGCAACGTTTGCGCGCAAAAATTAGTGCTGTTTTTAGGTTTGCTGTTGCGAGCAGCGTAGCAGATTTCGATCCGGCGCAACCCCTGTGTGACGCCTTGATCCGTCCTAAACCCAAGTCCCGCGCGGCAATCACTGAAAAACAGCGCTAGGCGAATTGCTGCGCGCGATTGATGGTTTCGAGGGGCAAGTGACAACGCGCATTGCATTGCAACTGCAAGCCCTATTGGCCTAGCGCCCCTGTGAATTACGCCATGCGGAATGGTCTGAGATTGACTTTGCCAATGCAGTTTGGACGATCCCAGCGGATCGAATGAAAATGCGCCGACCGCATAGTGTTCCGCTTCCAAAACAGGCTCTGGAATTGCTGGACGATTTGCGACGGATCAACGGAAATGGACGATACCTGTTCTCAAGTTTGCGGTCGTTTCATCGCCCAATGAGTAAGAACACGTTGAACGCAGCTTTGCGCCGGTTGGGATATTCTGGTGACGAAATGACTGCACATGGCTTCCGCGCGACATTCTCGACCTTGGCGAACGAAAGTAACCTATGGCACCCAGACGCCATTGAACGCGCTTTTGGCACATGTTGAAAGTAATCAGTTGCGCCGTGCATATGATCGGGGCGAACACTGGCAAGAGCGCTCGTTTGGCGGATTGGTGGGCTGGATTTCTTGACGAAGCGCGTGCAGTATAAGGAGGCGATCCCATGTAATCCGTTTGAGGCCAGCCATATCTAGAGACGAATGGATTGAACAAATTTTCCGCGCGTCGGTTGGACCGTTGCATTTGTGGGAAGAGCCAGATGAACCGCCATTTTTTGACTACTGTTTTTCGCAGTCGATAGAGGAACTGCGCCAAGAAAGGCTTATTCTGTTCCGTTCAGTAAGGTCTTGGTTAGAGCCCCACGATGCAGACTGGTTTGAAGAGCACTTTTTTCCGTCAGGACGGGCGCGCGACGAGATGATCGAGCGTAGACAGTCCACCTGGATGACCGAAGCTAAGCGCTCTTTTGAGAATATTTTTCTATGATATAAGGCTGGTCTAAGTCGCCCCGACTTGCTGGCTGATTTCAACTACTGGTCCAAAATGGCAAAGTTCGATGTTGTCGAAATAGTACTACTGTCAATGGGATTGGAGCCAGCGGAAGATCTTCGTTCAAGGTTTGATCCCGACTTTATGAAGCGGAGGAACAAATCGCCAGCGGATGATTTTGCGTTGCGACGCTTTGAAATGTTCCGGCGGCAGTTTTCTCCAAATAGAAAAAACGGGAGCGTTTACCCTCGTGACCTCGTTATGTGGGTGCGTTCCGTGGATCTAGACGCGCACCCAGCTTTCTTACGAATGACAGATACATTCGAACTGCTGCAAAACGGAGCCCAACTGAGCTCGTCAAACGCAGCTACAGCAAAAAATGCAAACGAAACCAAACCTGCAGAAGGCCGGGAATTGGCGTCTCTGGCAAAGTTGCTCATAGCAATAGCCATTGAGGAATATGGGTATCAACCAGCAAGCCTTCGGAGCCCGATCCTAAAAGAAATAGAAGCAATCACTGATCGGCATGGGTTGTCCGCTTCGCATGACACGGTTCGAAAATACCTTCGTATGGGCGCGCGGTACTTACCGAAAGACGAGTAAATCGCCGCTGGACGCTATTCGTTGCACGAATTATCTCAGAAAAATGTTTAATTTCAGTTTTTTACCGACATTCGTGTGAGTCTTTTTCTGTTCCGCCAAATAGACTTTTGACCGTGCCACACGTCGTTCAACGACAATGAACGATGTTACATCGTGTTCGACACACCCACATTCCCACAGACTGGCTTCGTCCGGCTTGCTCAAATTCCTGCCCCCTCCGGTCCGATCCCGGTTTCCAAATCGACATGGTGGAAGGGCGTGAAAGACGGACGCTTCGCAAAACCGCAAAAACTTGGACCGCGCACGACAGTTTGGCGCGTCGAAGAGATCCGTGCTCTGTTTGAGGGGGGCGAAGATGCCTAAGCGCCCGAACCCAATGGCGATCAACAAGGCGCTGACCTACGCCATCGAGGAAGCAGCAAATGCGCTGGGCGTCACGACCGCGACGATCCGCAACTACGTCCGGCGCGGTCTGCCGATTATGACCTCTCAGCGCCCCTATCTGATATCCGGCGAAGTGTTGCGCGTGTTTCTGTCGCGCGAGCGCGAACGGCGCAGAAAGCCTTTGCAAGCCGATCAACTGTTTTGCCCGTCGTGCAAAGATGGTCGCCGCCCGTTCGGCATGATGGTCGATCTGTTCATGATGTCAGGCAAATCGGGGCGATTGGCGGGCCTCTGCGAGATTTGTGATGGGCCATCCCAAAGGATGATCAGCACCCGCCAGATTAAGGACTTCGCCGCCATCTTCGACATCAAAGAGCAGGCCAATAGCGCGGCCTAATTGATGCCGATCCTAGGTACCTTACTTTACACTTCAAAGGACAAGATACACATGAGGAAAATCAACGAAGAAAACGAGCCTATCAAACGCAAATACTTTCACAATCTGCGCACGGCGAAGCGCAAGGACAAAACCACCGTTGTAAAAGCCGCGCAAGCTATCCAACGCTTCGAGGCAAGCATCGGTTTTGCGTCTTTCAAAACTTTCAGGACCGAACAGGTTGTACGGTTCCGCGACAAGCTGGACACAGAAGTTAACAAGGCGACCGGGAAGCCGTTGGCCAAGTCCACCATCACAAGCAACCTCGCCGCCAACAAGGATTTCATTTTCTGGCTCGCAGACAAGCCCGGATACAAAAGCCGGATCGGCCATTCCGACGTGGATTACTTCAACATGGACGCAAAGGGCCAGCGCGTCGCCAGAACGGTAAGGGAAACGCCCTATCCGTAGCTGGATATGGTCCGGCATACATTCGATGCCATGCCCGCAGAAACGGACGTGCAGCGCCGTGACAAGGGTCTGATTGCATGTCTGATGATCACGGGCGCGCGGGGTGGTGCCATTGCGTCGCTGCGCCTGAAACATGTAAACACCATCGACGGATACATCTTCCAAGACGCACGCGAGGTACGGACCAAAAACTCAAAGACCATCACGACCTATTTTTTGCCCGTCGATCCAGCCTACACCGACTATTTCATTGAATGGGTCCGTTACCTGCAAAAGGAAAAACTGTTCGGGCCAGCTGCTCCGGTGTCCCCACCGTTGGAAATGGGTCACAGGCACGGGGAGTTCGCCGATCTGGGCTTCAAGCGGGACATCTATGGCAACGCCAACGCCATCCGTAAGGCGATCAAGGACGCATTTCTGGCCGCTGGCTTGCCGACCTTCACGCCGCACTCCTTTCGCAAGACGCTGGTTAAATGGGCAAGCGACACCTACCAGACCGTGGAAGTCTTCAAGGCATTCTCCCAAAACATCGGCCATTCCAGTGTTGTGACGACTGCGAGCGTATACATGCCTGTTTCCATTGGACGCCAAGCCGAGCTGATCAAGAAAAAGAAGTAGAAGGGCGGGAAGCGGTCGTTCGCTGCAGGTGCAGGACAATTGACAGAAGAACCAAAACAGACATTGGCGTTTTGCCCTGACCGGTGTTTTTGAGCGCGAGACGCGAGGGATACGCGGCACCGATCCGCACAAGAAGTGTTTACTCTTTGATCACTTGGATGAGACTTTAGGCAGGTGAGCTGTAAGCTGAGGCTGCGGGATCGTTTTGCATTGCATGCGGTGGGGGGGTGAAACACGAGTCGCCTATGAGTGCAGATCTCCGAATTGTTGTTGTTGAACAGGACCGTGAGCGGGCGATTGCGATCGTCGATGCGCTGAAAGACGCCTGTGACTGCGATGTGTTTGTGATCGGAGATCCAGGCGGACTGTCGCGGCAGATAGCGGCGCATGGACCGGATATTGTCCTTATCGATGTCGATAATCCGACCCGTGACATGCTGGAAGAACTGACGTTGGCGTCCGGGCCTCTGGACCGTCCCGTTGCAATGTTTGTGTCCGGCAATTCGGATGGCCTGGCTGAGGCAGCTATTGAGGCGGGCGTGTCGGCCTACGTTGTCGACGGTCTGGAGCCCTCGCGAATGAAAGCTGTCATGGATACAGCGATTGCGCGGTTTACGGTTGTCCGTCAGATGCGGGAGGAACTTGCTGAGACCCGACGGGCACTGGAAGAGCGCAAGATCATAGATCGCGCCAAAGGTCTTCTGATGAAGGCCAGAGGCATAGACGAAGAAGCCGCCTACGCACTCTTGCGCAAGACCGCGATGAATCAGGGGCGCCGGGTTGCGGATGTAGCGGAGGCTCTTGTGACAGCGGCGGGGCTTCTGGGATGACGGCGGTCAGGGTATCTGTCGCTTATATGCCACTGGTCGATGCGGCACCTTTGATCATTGCGCAGGATATGGGATTTGCGCAATCCGAAGGCATTGAGCTTGATCTCATTCCGGCCCCCTCATGGTCGTCCGTCCGGGACATGCTGGCCTTTGGCCGCGTCGATGCGGCCCACATGTTGTCGCCGGTGCCCATTGCCCTGGCCATGGGTCTTGGCGGTGCGGCGACACGACTTTCGACCGTGTCTGTCACGTCAGTAAACGGCAATGTGTTTGGTGTCGGCAAACCCCTAGAAAAGCGATTGAGGGCTGCCGGGTTTGCATTTGATTTTGCGGATGCGAAAGCGGCAGCATCGGCTCTGGCCGGAGTCTGTGAGAGGCCGCTCACCATAGGCGTTCCGTTTCCGTTTTCGATGCATGTGGAACTGCTGCGGTACTGGTCGGACGGCACCGTGCTGAAGGACATCGGCATCAACATACGGACGGTGCCGCCGCCGCTTATGACCTCGGCACTTGCTGCGGGCGAAGTGGATGCGTTCTGCGTGGGCGAGCCCTGGGGGTCAGTTGCGGTCGAGACCGGGGCGGGCGCGCTGATGCTGCCCGGCAAAGCGATCTGGAACTTTTCACCGGAAAAAGTGCTGGCAGTACGGACGGACTGGGCAGAGACCGAGCCAGACCTTCTGGGGCGTCTCATCCGGGCTGTCTGGAAGGCGGGGCGCTGGCTTGCGAAGTCCGAAGTCCGGGCGACGGCCAGCGATTTGCTGTCACGAAAGGCATATCTTGACGTCTCCGCAGAACTGATCGACCGGGCACTGTCGGGACAGCTGACCATAAATGACCGTGGCGATCACCGCCAGGTTGATGGATTTCTGGAATTCCATGCCGGTGCCGCGACATTCCCATGGCTGAGCCAGGCCCGGTGGATCGCAGAGCGGTTGTGCAGGGTTCACGGTGTGCCGGCGCTGTCGGATGAGGACCTGCGTCGCGTGGTCCGGCCTGATCTGCACCGTCAGAATCTTTCAGGACCGGGTTATGATTTGCCCGGAGCATCGGCAAAAATTGAAGGATCGATTCGGATTCCAACAGCGGTAGCATCCGCGAGGGGCGACATCGTTTTGCAGCCGGATCGGTTTTTTGATGGTCAGGTTTTCGACCCTGACAGCTGAAAACAGCACAAAATTTAGTCATCCGGAAACTTTGACTCCAAATTTACCCAGCCGACGCTGGAACTCCACGCTGCAGCGCGGCACACAGGTCGAGCAACGAACAATGCCGTTGGTTGCGTAGAATTCGAACCCACTGACAGGGTTACTCTGAGCAAGGTCGCTCACTTCCGTCCGGTTCTTCCGGAGGCAAGTGAACGGCCTTTTTTCGTTACAGCTCAGTGTCTTCTGCGAGGCGCTGCGCAAACCACGGGGACACCAATGAAAAAACTCATCCTCTCTCTTGCTGCGACCACCGCACTGGCCAGCCCTGCTTTTGCTGATCTGCTCGATCTCGAAAAGGACGAACTGACTTTCGGCTTTATCAAGCTGACCGATATGGCACCGCTCGCTGTGGCATATGAGCAGGGCTACTTCCTTGATGAAGGGCTGTTCGTCACTTTGGAAGCGCAGGCCAACTGGAAAGTTCTGCTGGACGGCGTGATCGACGGGCAACTGGACGGCGCGCACATGCTGGCCGGGCAGCCACTGGCCGCCACAATAGGCTACGGGACCGAAGCGCATATTGTGACGCCCTTCTCCATGGACCTGAATGGCAACGGCATCACGGTGTCGAACGAGGTCTGGGAAATGATGCGTCCGCACATTCCTTCGATGGATGACGGTCGCCCGCAGCACCCGATTTCTGCAGAGGCGCTGGTTCCGGTCATCGAGGAATTCAACGCGAAAGGCGAGCCGTTCAACATGGGCATGGTGTTTCCGGTGTCCACTCACAATTACGAGCTGCGCTACTGGCTTGCAGCCGGCGGAATTGAGCCAGGGTATTACAGCCCGGACAATATCACAGGTCAGATCGGGGCGGATGTGTTCCTGTCAGTGACGCCGCCGCCGCAGATGCCTGCGACACTGGAGGCGGGTACAATCCATGGCTACTGCGTGGGAGAGCCCTGGAACCAGCAGGCGGTGTTCAAGGGTATCGGTGTTCCGGTCATCACAGACTATCAGCTGTGGCGTAACAACCCCGAGAAGGTATTCGGTCTGACAGCGGATTTCGTTGACGAGCATCCCAACACGACCAAAGCACTCACCCGTGCTCTGATCCGCGCAGCGATCTGGCTGGATGAGAATGACAATGCGAACCGCGAAGCCGCCGTCGAAATCCTGAGCCGCCCGGAATATGTGGGCGCTGATTACGAAGTAATCGCGAATTCCATGACGGGCTTCTTTGAATATGAGAAGGGCGACGTGCGCGAACAGCCGGATTTCAACGTGTTCTTCCGCTACAATGCGACATACCCGTTCTACTCTGATGCGATCTGGTATCTCACCCAGATGCGTCGCTGGGGTCAGATTTCTGAGCCGCAGACGGACGAGTGGTATCAGGATGTTGCTGAAAAAGTCTATCGCCCGGACATCTATCTGGATGCCGCTCAGTCTCTGGTCGACGACGGGCTGGCCAATGCCGGGGACTTTCCCTGGGACAGTGATGGCTACAAAGAGCCAACACCTGCCGCCGACATTATTGATGGCATTCCATACGATGGCCGCTTCCCCAATGCCTACCTCGAAAGCCTGCCAATCGGCCTGAAAGGCGACCAGGTCGTCGTGGGCGAAGAGATCCAGGGATAAGCCCGAATGCGGGCGGCCGGACGGTCGCCCGCACCTACCATCCAGGAGACAGGTAAATGAGCACCGCAGACCCGATTTTCGAAGCAGACGCCGCCCGTGAAGCGCGCCGCGAACGCCGTTTCACCCGCATCAATACCGCCGACAAATGGTTCCAGGTCATTGGCGTGTCATGGCTGACCCCAATTCTAAAGGCGATCGCCGGTGACAATCCCAGAGCCCAGGTTTCAGAGATCTGGCGCCTGCTGGGTGTGCCGCTTCTGGCGATTGCCGGGTTCCTTTTTCTGTGGGCTGCTGCAGCCCCGACAGTTCAGACCTCGCTGGGGGCTGTTCCGGGACCGGCGCAGGTATGGGAGGAGGCGGTGAACCTGCACGAGGACGCGCAGAATAAGGCCGCGAGCCGTGCGCGTTTCGAAGCACAGGTGGCTAAGCTGAATGAACGACGGGCACAACAGGGGCAGGAACCTGTCGAGCGGGCCTATACCGGGGCGCCAAGCTACTACCAGCAAATCTGGACGTCGATCAAAACGGTGTTCTTCGGGTTCCTGATTGCGTCCGTGGTGGCGATCCCGCTTGGCATCATGGCCGGACTGTCGCCCACCGCAAATGCGGCGCTGAACCCGATCATTCAGATCTTCAAGCCGGTCTCTCCGCTCGCCTGGCTGCCCATTGTGACAATGGTCGTATCGGCCGTTTACGTCACGCAGGACGGCTGGTTCGCCAAGTCATTCCTGACGTCGGCCATCACTGTGACGCTCTGTTCGCTGTGGCCGACGCTGATCAATACCGCTTTGGGCGTCTCAAGCATCGACAAGGACCTCGTGAATGTCTCCAAGGTGTTGAAAATGAACACCTGGACCAAGATCACCAAGCTGGTTCTGCCCTCCGCTTTGCCACTGATCTTTACCGGTCTGCGGCTCAGCCTCGGTGTGGGGTGGATGGTGCTCATCGCGGCGGAAATGCTGGCGCAGAATCCCGGTCTGGGCAAGTTCGTCTGGGATGAATTCCAGAACGGATCCTCGTCATCGCTGGCCAAGATTATGGTCGCGGTTCTGACCATCGGGATCATCGGGTTCATGCTGGACCGGGTCATGTACGCGCTCCAGTCCCTCTTCACCTTCACGAATAACCGGTGATCGATATGGGAATTCTGACACTCAGCAACGTCTCCAAGTCGTTCGGGGAAGGTGCATCCAGGACCAAAGTGCTCAATGGTATTGATCTGGATGTCAAAGAAGGTGAGTTCCTCGTTCTGCTTGGCTTTTCCGGCACAGGCAAAACAACTCTGATCAACCTGATGGCCGGGCTGGAGCACCCGACTACCGGGGAGGTCACTTTCAGGGGTGCGCCGATCCGGGAGCCGAGCCCGGATCGCGGTGTCATCTTCCAGAGCTATTCGCTGATGCCGTGGCTTACAGTGACGGGCAATGTGCGGTTGGCCGTTGACAGCGTTTTCCCGTCGCTTTCATCGGAAGAGAAAGACAAAAAGGTCGCGCACTACGTCAGGATGGTGGGCCTCAGCCACGCAGCTTCCCGCCGCCCGGCGGAGCTGTCCGGGGGAATGCGTCAGCGGGTGAACGTGGCCCGAGCGCTGGCGATGAACCCCGAAATGCTGCTGCTGGATGAACCTCTCTCGGCCCTCGATGCTCTGACGCGGGCCAACCTCGCCGATGAGATTGAGCAGATCTGGGAGGCTGACAAGAAAACCTGCGTGCTGATCACCAACGATGTGGATGAGGCGATCATCCTGGCGGACCGGATCATTGCACTGAACCCGGACGGGACCCTGGGCGAAGAGTTTAAGGTGTCCCTGCCCCGCCCGCGCGACCGGATGGAGATGAACACCAATGAGACGTTCAAACAGCTTCGGGCGGACGTGACCGGATACCTGATGGACGCAGGGATTGAGGCAAAAGTCGAAGGCTCACGCCTATTGCCGGATGTAACGCCGATCCATGGCGTGCCTACGGCCGTTGCGGATGCGCAGAAGGGTCTGATCGACAACCGGTTCCTCGATTTTTCGATGCTGCACAAGGTTTATCCGACGCCCAAGGGGCCGCTCACTGTGGTTGAGGATTTCGACCTGAAGATCGACCGGGGCGAATTCATTTCTCTGATCGGACACTCAGGATGCGGCAAGTCCACAGTGCTGACCATGGCCGCCGGACTGAATGAGATATCAAAGGGTGCGATCAAGCTGGACGGGCGACACGTGGAAGGCGCAGATCCGGAACGCGCGGTGGTGTTTCAGTCGCCGAACCTGTTTCCATGGCTGAGTGCCCGCGAGAACTGTGCGATTGGTGTAGACAAGGTTTATCCCCGGGCGTCGCAGTCAGAGCGGCAGGACGTCGTAGAGTACTACCTTGAAAGGGTGGGCCTCGCTGATGCGATGGACAAACCCGCCTGTGAGATGTCGAACGGCATGCAGCAGCGTGTCGGTATCGCGCGCGCTTTTGCGCTTTCTCCGAAACTGTTGCTGCTGGATGAACCCTTCGGGATGCTCGACAGCCTCACGCGCTGGGAATTGCAGGAAGTCCTGATGGAGGTCTGGTCGCGCACCAAAGTGACCGCGGTCTGTGTCACACATGACGTCGATGAAGCCATTCTTCTGGCGGACCGCGTTGTCATGATGACCAACGGTCCGCAAGCCACCATTGGCAAAATCGTGGACGTTGGCCTGCCGCGTCCACGCACGCGCAAGGCGCTCCTGGAGCATCCTGATTATTATGCGTACCGCCAGGACGTGCTCGATTTCCTCGAAGAATACGAACATGGCGCCAAGCCGAAGTCGGCCACGAATTCGCCCAAAGCGATCGCCGCGGAGTAGCAGAGATGACCAAACAGAAACTTGTCGTAATCGGTGCTGGTATGGCGTCTGGCCGGGTGCTGGAACACTTGACGGATGCTGCTCCGGACGCTTTTGAGATCACGCTTTTCAATGCCGAGCCACGCGGCAACTACAATCGGATCATGCTGTCGCCCGTGCTGGCCGGTGATCAGAAGTATGAAGAGATCGTCACCCACGACGATGCCTGGTATGCGGAACGCGGGATTACCTGCCGGTTCGGTGAAAAGGTTCTGAAGATCGACCGGGACATGAAGGTGGTCGAAGGCGTGAACGGTCATGTGCCTTATGACAAACTGATCTTTGGCACCGGGTCGAACCCGTTCATGATACCACTGCCCGGTCATGATCTGGACGGTGTGATTGCCTACCGTGATCTGGAAGACACCGAACGGATGATGGGTCTTCAGGCCGGTCAGAAGTGTGTCGTTATCGGGGGCGGGCTGCTTGGGCTTGAAGCTGCCGCTGGCATGGCCGCCCGCGGCGTCGAGGTCACGGTCGTCCATATCATGAGCCATCTGATGGAACGTCAGCTGGATGAGGCGGCAGGATATCTGCTCCGGAAATCCCTTGAAGAAAAGGGCATAACCATCAGGCTTCAGGCCAATTCCAAAGAGATCCTCGGGCAGGATGGCAAAGTCAAAGCCCTGATGCTGGATGATGGCACCGAGCTGCCGTGCGACCTGCTCGTGATGGCCGTGGGCATCCGCCCGAATGTGGCACTGGCGCAGGAGACCGGTCTTGCCGTGGGCAGGGGTATCCATGTGGACAACCGGATGGGTACGTCCGATGCGGATATCTACGCCGTGGGCGAATGCGTTGAACATGATGGCGCGATTTTCGGTCTTGTGGCGCCGCTGTATGATCAGGCGAAGGTTCTGGCGCAAAGCCTGCTGGGCGGGGACGATGTCTTTGTTCAAAAGTCACTGTCAACGAAGCTCAAAGTAACGGGCTGTGACCTGTTCAGCGCCGGAGATTTCGCGGATGGGGAGGGGCGTGAAGACATCGTGTTCCGCGACCCGTCACGCGGAGTTTACAAACGGCTGGTGATCGAAGGCGACACGCTCGTCGGGGTGGTCATGTACGGCGACACTGCCGACGGCAACTGGTTCTTCCAGCTGATCAGAGAAGGAACACCGGTCGAAGAGATGCGGGACACGCTGATCTTCGGTCCCGCGTATCAGGGGGGGGACACCGCGGACCCTCTCTCAGCCGTTGCAGCATTGCCGCCTGAGGCGGAGATTTGCGGCTGCAACGGCATTTGCAAAGGCACAATCACAGACGCCATCGCAAACGGCGCGACCGACCTTTCAATGATAAGGGCAACAACCAAAGCCAGCGCGTCCTGCGGGACGTGCACCGGGCTGGTGGAACAGGTTCTTCAGGTCACTCTCGGCGATGACTTTCAGATGCCCGCGGCCCAGCCCATCTGTGGCTGTTGCGATCTGACCCATGAAGACATCCGCCGGCTGATCAAATCCCAGGAGCTTAAGTCTCAGGAAGCGGTCTGGCAGGAGCTTGGCTGGAAAACCCGCAACGGATGCCATGTCTGCCGCCCGGCGATCAACTTTTACCTGCTTGCCGACTGGCCTGTTGAATATCAGGACGATCCGCAAAGTCGCTTCGTCAACGAACGCAGGCACGCCAATATTCAGAAGGACGGAACCTACAGCGTCGTGCCGCGGATGTGGGGTGGTGTGACCACACCATCCGAGCTGCGCGCCATTGCAGATGCAGCCGAGAAATTCGATGTCCCGACAGTGAAAGTGACCGGTGGGCAGCGTATCGACCTGCTCGGCGTGAAGGGCGAGGATCTGCCGGCGATCTGGTCCGATCTGAATAAGGCGGGGATGGTGTCCGGCTATGCTTATTCCAAAGGCCTGCGCACGGTGAAGACCTGTGTGGGGACCGACCATTGTCGCTTTGGGACACAGGACAGCACAGGCCTTGGCATTAAGCTCGAAAAAATCCTGCATGGGTCATGGACGCCGCATAAGCTGAAGCTTGGAGTTTCCGGATGTCCGCGCAATTGCGCCGAGGCGACGTGCAAAGACATTGGCGTCGTCTGTGTCGACAGCGGGTATCAGATCAGCATCGGCGGTGCCGCTGGTATGGACGTCAAAGAGACTGAGCTTCTGATCTCTGTCCCAACCGAAGACGAGGCGATTGAGGTCATCTGTGCGGTCACCCAGCTTTACCGCGAAGGCGGCAAGTACCTGGACAGGATCTACAAGTGGATGGCCAAGGTCGGGCTGGGCTGGATCACGGAACAGATCGAAGACCTCCAAAACCGCCGCGCGCTGGTGGAACGGTTCGAGCTCTCTCAAACCATATACCGCCAT
This sequence comes from Roseobacter phycocola, assembly GCF_042055075.2. Taxonomy (GTDB): domain Bacteria; phylum Pseudomonadota; class Alphaproteobacteria; order Rhodobacterales; family Rhodobacteraceae; genus Roseobacter. The sequence continues at coordinate 489,518 of NZ_CP194010.1, forward strand.
GACCCCTGGGCGGATCATGCGCAAACCAGAGCCGAAGGCTATCAGCCACTGGCCGACCTTACACTGGAGGCTGCGGAATGAGCTGGATCGATATTGGCCATATTGACGATATTCCGATGCGGGGCGCGCGTAAGATCAAAACCGCCCTCGGGTGCGTCGCGCTTTTCCGGACCGGTGCTGATGAAGTTTTTGCGGCGTCCGATACATGCCCGCACAAAGGCGGTCCCCTGTCCGAGGGGATTGTGCATGGACAATCGATCACGTGTCCGCTGCACAACTGGGTCTTCGATCTGAACACCGGTCAGGCCGTGGGTGAAGATGCTGCAATCGCAACGTACCAGGTCCGCGTCGAAGGTGACCGCATCCTGATTGACGGAGCCAGGCTGCTCGGACGGAGTGCAGCCTGATGGACGGAACCGGGATGCCAGAGACGCGCTCGACCTGTCCGTATTGCGGGGTTGGCTGTGGTGTTCTGCTGCGTCCCGACGGGCAGGGCGGCGTGGACGTGCGGGGGGATCCGGATCATCCTGCAAATCGTGGGCGTCTGTGCTCCAAGGGCTCCGCCCTGGGCCAGACTGTGGGCCTTTCCCAACGCCTCCTGTCGCCCATGATCAACGGCGAAACGAGCGACTGGGACACAGCCCTGACCCTTACGGCTGACCGGTTCCGCGAGACCATCGCCGAGCATGGGCCGGACAGCGTCGCCTTTTACGTTTCAGGACAGCTTCTGACAGAAGATTACTACATCGCGAACAAGCTGATGAAAGGGTGCATCGGCTCAGCCAATATCGACACGAACTCCCGTCTTTGCATGGCGTCGACCGTTGCGGGCCACAAACGTGCTTTCGGGGCTGACACCGTGCCCGGTACGTATGAAGATCTGGAAGAAGCTGATCTGGTGGTCCTTGTCGGATCCAATCTCGCCTGGTGCCACCCGGTACTGCACCAGCGACTGCTGGCGACGAAGGCGAAACGGGGCACACGGATCGTTGTCATTGATCCGCGTCGTACGGCGACCTGTGCCGACGCTGACCTGCATCTGCCCATCGCCTCCGGTGGTGACGTGGCGCTGTTTAACCGTCTGCTTGCAGAAATTGCGGATCGGGGCGCAACTGATGAAGACTTCCTTTCACACGTAAACGGATTTGAGGACGCGGTGGCCTCCGCGCGCAATGACGATGATTGTGCAAGCGGCCTGAGCGAGGCGCAGATCCGGGAATTCTGCGATCTCTGGATCAGCACCGAAAAGGTGGTGACGGTTTTCAGTCAGGGCGTGAACCAATCCACGTCGGGCGCGGATAAGGTCAACGCAATACTCAACTGTCATCTGGCCACCGGACGGATCGGCACACCCGGCTGCGGGCCTTTTTCGGTCACGGGCCAGCCCAACGCGATGGGGGGGCGCGAGGTCGGCGGCCTGGCCAATATGCTGGCCTGCCACCTGGACCTGGAAAACGCGGATCATCGTGCGGCCGTGCGCGACTTCTGGCAGGTGCCTGCAGTACCTGATGTGCCCGGCATGAAAGCGGTGGACATGTTTCGCGCTGTCGGTGACGGGAGGATCAAAGCCCTGTGGGTCATCCATACGAATCCTGCCGTATCAATGCCTGATGCGGCAGCGGTCCGTGCGGCCATCGGTGCCTGCCCCTTCGTCGTGGTCAGCGACATCACAGCGAAAACCGATACGGCACGCCTCGCGGACGTTGTCCTGCCTGCCGCCGCCTGGGCGGAAAAAGATGGCACAGTGACGAATTCCGACCGAACGATCAGCCGTCAGAGGGCTGTTCTGCCGATCCCGGGTGAGGCGAAACCCGACTGGGAGATTATGGCAGAGGTCGGCAGTCGTATGGGATTTGGTGCGTCATTCGACTATGCAAATCCCGCAGAGATCTTCCGGGAATACGCAACGCTGTCCGGGATCGCCGGGGCCTTCGGAAAAGACTTCGACATCTCCGGTTTGTCCGACCTGTCGGATTCAGACTACGACGCCCTGGAGCCGGTCCGCTGGCCTGTATCCGCGGATCGCAGGGGCGGCCGCTTTTTCGCGGATGGACAGTTCTTTCATGCAGACGGCAAAGCGCAGATGCTGCCAGTGTCTGCGAGGCCACCGGCGTCGGTTCCCACTCCGGACGCGCCGTTCCGGCTCAACACCGGGCGGCTTCGCGATCAGTGGCATACAATGACCCGCACAGCGCTTGCGCCGCGTCTGTCAGGGCATTTGCCGGAACCATTTGTAGATATTCATCCGGAAGACGCCCGGTCTCTCAGGATCAGTGCCGCGGATCTTGTTGAATTGACCAATGATCATGGCAGCGCCATTCTGCGCGCCCGGATCACCACCGACGTACAGCCCGGCCATCTCTTTGCGCCCATCCACTGGACCGGCGAAACGGCGCCTTCAGCCCGGATTGACGATCTGGTTGCTGCGCATGTTGACCCGGTATCCGGTCAACCGGAAAGCAAAGCCTGCACTGTTGCCGCAGCGCGGTTTGACGCTCTCTGGTACGGGTTTGCAGTTTCCGCCACTCCATTGCACGCGACCTGCGACTATTGGGCCGTGGCGCGAACAGCGGACGGCTTTCGTGCTGAACTGGCCGGCAGCTCAGATATCGTCGACTGGGAGGCCGGGGCGCGGGTGATCTTTGGTGACGCGGACGCCGATCTGACGAGCATTCTTGACGCCAAGCGGCGTACTGCCAGGGTTGTGCTGCATCGCGGTGGCACACTGATCGGGGCACTTTATGTGGCATCCACCCCTGTTGCGGTCATGCGGGACTATCTTGCCACCCTGCCGGGACGGAATGCACCGGAGGCGATCACCGGGCGCGTTCCGGCATCGGTACCCAATCCTGGACCGGTGCTTTGTTCATGCTTTGGCACAGGCATCAATACCATCGTCAGTGCGATTGAAAGCAAAGGCCTTATGAGCGTTGAGCAGATTGGCGAGGCGTTGGGTGCGGGGACGAACTGCGGGTCCTGCCGACCGGAACTTGCGCAACTTCTGGCGCGGACGCAGGTGCGGGAGGCGGCGGAATGAGCCTTGCTGGCTACGTTCGCATTCTCGGCAGAGGTCCGGGCCGGTCCCGGTCGCTCACCCAGGACGAAGCCTTTGCCGCGATGACCCTGATGATGCGGGAGGATGCGGACCCTGAGGCTGTCGGCGCAGTGCTAATGCTGTTGCGGATGAAGGGTGAAACAGCAGATGAAATTGCTGGTTTTGCGGCAGCGGCCCGCGCAGCGCTCCCTGATCTGCCGCCGGCCGATCTGGATTGGCCAAGTTATGCCGCTGGCCGGACACGCGGGGCGCCATGGTTTCTGATGTCAGCCAGAGCGGTGGCGGAGGCCGGCCACAGGGTATTGCTGCACGGCTGGAACGGGGCAGATCCGAAAGTACGGACCGGATTGAGACAGGCCGGGATAACCACCGCGACGTCGGTTGAGGAGGCCGCGACCGCGCTGGATGACAGCGGGATCGCATATATGCCGTTCGAAAAACTTCATCCGGGGTTGTTCCGGTTACTGGCTCTCCGGGAGGTTCTCGGGCTGCGCTCATGTGTGAACACGGTGTGCCGGATGCTGAACCCGGCCGGTGCAGCTGCTAGCGTACAGGGCGTTTTCCATCCCTCTTATCGGTTGCTGCAGGCCGACGCCGCAGCCTTGTTGGGATGGCAAAGCCTGACGGTTGTCAAAGGGGGCGGTGGCGAGTTTGAGCGGAACCCGTCGAAAGTCTGCGCTGCATTTGGTTTGCGGGGCGGGAAGCCATGGGAGGGCGAACTGCCTGCGACAGTTCCGTGCGCCCGCCGTCTGGCTGAACCTGCCGGCCCGCATCTCAGCAACAACTGGAACAGTGGAACGCCTGACGAATTTGAACAGGCCATTATCGCGGCTACCACGACAGCAGCTCTCGATACGCTCGTTCAGGCGGCCCCACGCCGCGAAAACGCCGCATAAGGAGGGATATGGCATGAAGGCCTTTCCAATGTTCATTCGTACCACCGGCCGCAGGGTTGTGATTGTCGGTGGCGGTGAGCAGGCGGCGCAGAAAGCGCGGCTGATCCTGAAAACCGATGCAAGGATCGTGCTGGTTGCCGATACCCTTGACGATGAACTGAGGTCTCTCGTTGACGACGGGCGCGCGCAGCACCTCAAGGAACTGAAGGCTTCCGTTTTTCAGGATGCCGCCATGATTTTTGTCGGCACCGGCTGCCCGGGATTTGATGCTGCAGCACATGGGCTGGCCAGAACATCAGGCTGCCCGGTCAATGTCGTGGACCAGCCCGACCTGTGTGACATGACAACGCCCGCCATTGTCGACCGGGATCCGATCGTTGTGGCGATCGGGAGCGAAGGGACAGCGCCGGTCCTGACGCGTGATATCAAAACCAGGCTGGAAGCGATGCTGCCGCAGAACCTCGGTGGTCTGGCTGCATTGGCAGGGCGGTTGCGTCCTGCGGTTGCACGCCACGTCCCGCGGGAAAGACGACGCGCCTTCTGGGCATGGGTGTTCAAGGGTGGTGCGCGGGACATCTGGGCGCGCGGCAGCGAGCGCGAAGCGACGCGCGTCATCAAAGGTGCAATTGCCGACTACGGTGCACCTGAACAGACCACCGAAGGGCACATTTCTTTGGTAGGCGCAGGACCAGGAGCGCGGGACTTGCTGACCCTTCGGGCGGTCGAACGCCTGCAGGAAGCGGATGTGATTTTTTATGACCGGCTCGTTGATCGGGAAGTTCTGGAGCTGGCGCGCCGGGATGCGGAAAGGGTCTTCGTTGGGAAGCAGGTCGGCGCCAATGCCTGGCCACAGGACAGGATCAGCTCACTGATAGTCGCGGAAGCGCGCAAAGGCCGCAAAGTGGTTCGTTTGAAATCGGGGGACCCGGGCATTTTCGGACGCGCGACAGAAGAGCTCGACGCGGCGCGTGCCGCCGGCGTTTCTGCTGACATTGTTCCCGGGATAACGGCAGCTGCGGCGGCGAGTGCAGCCCTGGGGCAAAGTCTGACGGAGCGGGGCAAAACTGACACGTTTGTCATCGCGACCGGAACAGGATGCGCTGAAAACCCGTGGCCTGACTGTACCCGCTTTGCGCGGCCAGGAACGACAACCGCTCTTTACATGTCCACACGTCAGTCCGATCACATCATTGCAAAGCTGACCGACCAGGGTTTCCCCCCTGCCGGTGAGATCGACGTCTGCGTCGACGTCTCCAAGCCCACTGAACGTATGATCAGAGCGACGCGGCAGACCTTGTCCCGTGTGCTCGCGGAGAATGAAATTCGCAACGGCGCAGTGTTGTTGGTGAAATGGCCCAGAGAGCGGCTCGCTCTTTCGGGGCAGGGGGCAGATACCCGGTTAACAAGCGCAAGCAACTGTTTGTGCTAGCGCTGTCCGGCTGACCTGAGACCTGCTTCCGCGGTGACAGTTCGGTGTGGGGAGCCGCACCGCAGCAATCATTTCTGCGGAACAAGGCAAGGTTTGGGCTACGCCTCTATGGGTTCAGCTGAAGGCCCGGGTATGAGCCCGGTCTTACGACGGCTGCGAAGAGCGCAGCTCCACCGAAAGTGCGGCGCGCACGAGTGCCGGGACGTGAAGCGAAACAGGCGTGGATCCGAATCCACCAAATGCCCGGACCGGACACCCGGTCTTGCGTCACGCCACCTCCGCCGGTTTGGCACCGTGCTCTCCCACAATCCATGGTTGACTCAAGGCTTCGCTTGCGTACCATTTCCGGAAAGCGAGGGAGAAAATGCCAAAATTCATCGGTGCAATTTCACTCGCGGTCGCGCTCGTTTGTTCCGGCGCTGCGGCGGCGGGTGATGCGGCCGCGGGCGACGAGCGTTATCACGAGTCCTGTCACGCCTGTCACGGGCCGGCAGGCAAAGGGGCATCAAGCTATCCTAAAGTTTCCGGTAACACGGTCGAATACACGCGCGAAAAACTCATAGCTTACCGGTCGGGTCAGAAGTTTGGACCGAATTCGCCGCTTATGATCATGATGGCAAAACCGCTGTCGGACGAAGAGATAGAGAATCTGGCCGTTTATTTGAAGGACGCGAAATACGAGTAAAAACCAGTAAAAAATAATAATTTCCAAAGACTTGAATGGGAGGAGTCTAGAATGAAGTATTCAACATGTGGGTCGCTGGTCGCATCTGCAGTGTCGGCTTTTTTTATAAGTGGTTCCGTTGCATCAGCGCAGGGAATGGATATTCCTGTCATAAAAGCGACGCCTGTCCTCGAAGGTCTTGAATCACCGTGGGACATGTCCGTTCATGCTGATGGCACGATGTTTTTCACAGAGAAATGTAAAGGTTTGTCAATGCGTTCCCCTGATGGAACGGTGACCAACATTTACGGGATGAACGGTTCCGAGGGGTATTCCGGGACAGGCGAGGATCTTTTCTGTGAAGGTCAGGCGGGCATGATGGGCGTAGCCGCCGATCGAAATTTCGATCAGAACCGCCGCCTTTACGTCGCATCAACATCCAACAAGTACCACGGCGATGGATGCAAAACCAACTTCGAACGCTGCGACGGTAACATCGTAATGCGTCTCACTTTGAGTGAGGACATGAGCAGCGTGGCGGACAGAACAGATATTGTCACTGACATCCAGTATAAGCCGCTCGCGTCGGATCAACCCTTTGGCGGTCCTGGTGCTCACAACGGTGGGCGTGTGCGTATTGGCCCGGGTGGGTATCTCTGGATTGCTGGTGGTGACCGCCACAGAGGTATATGCCCACAATCCCCGGAACTTCTGTGCGGCAAAGTTCTGCGAGTTGATACTGATGGAAATGCTCACCCTGACAACAACCCTCCAGACGGTTTTGACAAGCGCATTTACACTTATGGGCACCGAAACGTTCAGGGAATCGATTTCCGCCAAAGCGATGGGAAAGCGTTCACAGCAGAGCACGGACCCTGGCACAGCGATGAAATCACTGCCCTTGTGAACGGCGGGAACGCTGGATGGGATCCACAGGAAAACACCGCAGGAAGAGGCGCTTGCCCTGACCAGTACTGTGGGTATGAACCGGAGCAGATGGAAGGGATGGATCCTGCGGTCCGCGCCTCTTACATGCCAATGAGTGACACGCGTTTCGACGATCTGATGCCGCCAACCTGGAACAACAATGGTTGGTCACAGGGCACCTCGTCTGCCGCCTTCCTGAAGGGTGAAAACTGGGGCATCTATGAAGGCAGCCTTGCGACAGGTGTCCTTGGCATCGGCTTTGGGGGTACTCCAATCGGCCAGCGGATCGATATGGTCTCGATCACGCCTGACGGTTTGGGCATCAATGGGATTACCCGGATGCCGCTCGGGTTTTCAAAGCGCTTCCGCGGTCTGGTCATGGCTCCTGACAACTCACTCTATGTCGCTACTGATGAAGGAGAGATTTATCAGGTTACAGCAACAAGCAAGCAGTAGAGCATAACGTCTGAAGCAGAAGGGCGGGCAAGGAAAACACTTGCCCGCCCTTTGAACTGAAGACGTGGTCTGTCAAAATGCCTGCGATGAAAAGTTACCCCAAGAACGTATCTGAAAAAGTACGAGGAATGGTTGTAGCGGCCATTGCAATTTTGTTGATTTTCTCGATAGCACCAGCGCTTCCTGCACAAACTCAGGAAATCTGGAATTGCGAAGAAACTGCTTTCTACAGCATTTACGAAGACATCTCACGCACAGAGAGCAGAGGCACTTCAAACTCCGCAACTCTGAAATGGATTGATGCAAACACTATCGGTTTCGGGTCCAGCTCATTTAAGCGAACAGATATGAACTCAGAAACATATTTTAGTCAGAGCTCAGAAAGTTCTCTGCAAATTCATGATACTGAACGACCATATATTGTTGTTCTGACACAGCCCCAGGTCTGGATGAACAAATTCGGCAACTTGCGGGTTCGTTTTTACAGGTGCGTCCCATAGAAACCAGATGCGTGGGGTGATGAAATATTGATGGCGTGTTTTTTAGCCAGTTTACCAGCCAATCTGATCCATTCAGAGATTGACGTGGCCGCTGAACCAAAAGCCCGCGTTGCTCCACGAAGCGTACGTTCGACGAATCCCAGAGTTCGCGCTCGCAGCGAATGAACGTAAATTGAGCCGCAACCGTAGTATATTGCAGTGAGAGCGGGGTCCGGTTTGGGCCATCCCCGTGGGGAACATCTAAGCTACCCTCAACCGACCACTGCGTTGGCGAGGAGTTCGACACGGGAATAGGCAGACTGTGAAGACGCCCACGGCTTTTGAGTTTCGCTGCCTCGCTCAGCGGTTCTAAGCTCCACGCGCTTCATTCATCTGATCAAGCCGCTCGGCGAAGACATGCTCTTCGATACCTTCGGCCAAGGCGCGCCGAAAGAAGGCCGCTTGGGTTTCTGGAGCGAGGCCGTTTGCCGGCGGATCGCGATCAAGGTTGGTCGGGAACGAGTACCCTTCGGCAGTCGCCGCAATTGCGGCGGATAGCTCAGCTGCATTGAGCGCGCCTTCCTGTTTGGCCTGAACTGCGTGTGGGTACAGCAGCTTGCACATCTTATCCCGGTCAATTGTCTCCATTGCGCGACCGAAAGCCGATGACACCTGCAGAAGGTTGGCGAAGCGGTGAATGTCGTGGCTCGTGTTCGCACCCGCTGCGTGAAACAAGGCGGGGGAGAAGAAAATAGCATCTCCTTTGGCCAGAGGTAACTGCACATAGCGTTCTTCAAAAAGTGCGCGGAATTCCTCGCGGCGCCATGCTGCATAGCCTGGACGATACGCTTGCGAGAAGGGCAGCAGTTTGGTCGGGCCGCTTTTCAAAGGCATATCGCAATGTGCGACAGCGCCCTGAAGCGTCAGAATTGGCGAAACATCGTGGACATGCGCAGGATAAGATGCGCTGACATCCGCGGTTTGAAATCCCAGATGGTAATCGCGATGCGCCTGCTGTGCCGCGCCGCCTGGGTGTACGAGGTTTACCTGCGCCGTCATCTGATAATTCGGCCCCAGCCAGGCTTCGCAGACTGCCGCGATAGACGTGTTTGCGAAGTAGTTCAGAAAAACCTCGGGCGAGGCTTCGCAGAGCTTTTGAAGCGCGTTCCAGATCCGATTGTTCGCTCCCGACGCTGCAAAATGATCCCCACCACCTCCGGTTCTCTGCTTCTCTTCCGCAATAATGCCATTGTAGATGCGGGTTGCCTCGTCCAGAACTGCCGTATTGGCATAGGCTTCTTTCAAGGCCAAGACCCCAGCACCGGAGCGCAGGACTTGCGCCCATTCCGCCATGATCGCGCGACGGGTTCGCGCATCTTCAAGTGCCGAACGCAACTTCGCCATGTCGTAGATCGGGATATTCTTTTCAATGGCGGCCGCATGCGGCACCTGCTCGCGATGCGTCTCTTGACCAATAAGTTCCGTAAACTCGCCTAGATCACAGGTATCGGGGTCGTAATAGGCGATTGTGTTATCGACGGTATCCTTCATGACGTCTCCTCCCTTGTCCCGAACAGGATACGGGCGCGGGGATTGCGTTGGGTCCGGAAACGCATCAAAAACACATCAAATGACACATCGTTTTCCTATCAAAGAGATCGCGCGGCAGGCAGGTCTTGGCACCGCCACAGTCGATCGGGTTCTGAATGGCCGGGCCCACGTGAGCCCTCAGACAAAGCTGCGTGTTACGGTCGCTCTGGAAGAATTGAAGGCCCAGGAAGCCCAGCTTGCGGCCCGTGGCCGGCGCTTGTTCTTCGACTTTGTGGTCGAGGCACCAGCTCGCTTCAGCCGCGAGGTGAAGGCGGCAGCCGAGGCGATCGTTCCGAAGATTGGAACCGCCGTGTGCCGTCCGCGATTTCTGTTGCAGGACATAATGGAAGAAGATGAGGTCGTTGCGGCGCTCAAACGTATTATGAAACGCGGCAGCCATGGTGTCTGCCTCAAGGCCCGGGACACGAGCAAGATCAGAGACGCCGTCAAAATGCTTGCCGACGCTGGTATTCCTGTAGTCACCCTCGTCACCGATATCGGCGGCACCGACCGGCATGCCTATGTCGGATTGGACAATACAGGCGCCGGACGCACTGCCGCTTACCTGATCTCGAAAGTGCTTGGGGACGGGGCGGGGCAGGTCTTGGCCACGCGCAGCCACGAACGCTTTCTGGGGGAAGAAGAGCGCGAAGCCTCCTTCAGCGAAACATTAGCGGACCTGCGGCCAGAGCTGCAGATCATCGCGATCCAAGGTGGTAGCGGCGTCGACTTTGAAACGTCAAAGCTCCTGACGCCGGCTCTGGGCAGCTTGCGCAATCTGCGCGCCGTCTACTCGATGGGCGGTGGCAACCAATCAATCCTCCGCACTTTGGAAGACAATGGTCTTCGGCCTCAGGTCTACGTGGCCCACGACCTTGATCGGGAGAATAGAAGGCTTGTTTTGAACGGGCGTCTGGACTTCGTCCTGCACCATGATCTGAGACTGGACATCGGACATGCGTTCGATGCCTTCCTCGCCTGCCACCGGCTCCGCAGCGATCTTGGAGTGCCGCCAATCTCCACCGTTCAGGTAGTGACGCCCGTAAACGTTCCACGATGAATTCTTCTGAGCTGAGTGTGCACTCTCTCTCATGAAGAGCGACATCATCGCATCGATTGGTAACAACTGATCAATCCCGCAGCCTGTCAGTGCTTGTAGTTTCTAACTTTGCGCGTGCAGAGAATGGCCGCAAAGCGGACTGCAACCGCAGAATCTTAACGGAGCGATGAACATCGGGAATGGGCCGGTAGGTCTGGGTATCGCGATGGCCAGCACCTAGGATCGACTATAGGCACGGAGTTATTTTGATCTTCCATCGGTGCAGGTGCCATAACTTTTACTTTGGTGCCCGTGCAGAGTTTCATGCGGGTGACACAAAACCGATACACCCTTGTTACCTTCTCCGCGCATGTCGCTTGCTGAATGAACTCAAGGGGGTATCCATGACAAAATCCATATTGCTCAGCAGCGTCGCGCTCGCACTTCTCGCCGGTCCTGTCGCGGCTGAAATGAGTTTCAATCGCATCGCGTCTTTTCCGGTGACCACTAACTTTGAGGGGGATGCCCCCAAAGAAACCTCTGCAGAGATTATTGATGTAACCGAAGATGGCATGACGCTGGTTTACACCGACAGCCCAGCGGGTGTGATCGGGGCAATCGACATCTCAGATCCGGCCAATCCGCAACCGCTTGGCGTCATGGAGATGGATGGGGAGCCGACCGCGGTATCCGTTATTGGCACGACCGCGTTCGTAGGCATCAACACAACTGAGAGCTTCACGGCACCGTCGGGCATGATCAAAGCGATTGACGTGGCAACCATGACCGAACTTGCGCGTTGCGACCTGGGCGGCCAGCCCGACAGCACAGGCAAAGCGCCCGATGGTTCATTCATCGCAGTGGCGATCGAGAATGAGCGTGATGAGGATTTGGGTGATGGGCGAGTGCCGCAGATGCCCGCTGGCGATTTGGTGATGATTAATATTAAAGATGGCAGCCTGGATTGCAGCAGCCTGATCCGTGCGAACCTGACGGGCCTTGCCGATGTGGCGGGTGAGGACCCGGAGCCCGAATTTGTCGACATTAACAGCCTTGGTGAAACGGTTGTAACACTGCAGGAAAACAACCACATCGCGGTCGTGGCATGGGATGGATCGATTGTCTCGCATTTTTCCGCTGGCACAGTCGATCTCGAGTACATTGACGCCACCGACGAGCGTGGTGCGCTGAAGTTCACGGAAAGTCAGTCAGGCATCCCACGCGAACCTGATGGCATCCAATGGATCGATGACAACCACTTCGCCATCGCCAATGAAGGCGATATGGATGGCGGGTCGCGCGGCATGACCATCTTCCACAAGGATGGCACCGAGGTGTTCGAAAGCGGTGTCAGCTTTGAGCATGCCATCATTCAGGTGGGTCACTATCCAGATAAGCGTTCTGATAGCAAAGGCGTGGAACCCGAAGGTATGGAATTCGGTGTTTTCGGCGACACGCCCTACGTCTTCGTGATGGCAGAGCGATCCTCGATCGTGGGTGTCTACGACGTGTCAGACCCGGCCAATGCCGAACTTAAGCAACTGCTGCCCTCGGGTATCTCGCCAGAAGGGGCCGTGGCGATCCCGGCGCGTGGCCTTTTGGCCACGGCGAACGAATACGACGGTCTCGAAGACGGCGCGGCGAGGGCGCATGTCATGTTGTATCAGTATTCCGACGCGCCAGCGGCCTTCCCACAGATTACGTCCGAGGGCGCGGAAAAGTTGATCGGTTTTGGCGCGATCTCTGGCATGGTGGCGGGCGAAGGTTCCACCATTTATGCGGTCAACGATAGCTTCTATGGTTACCAGCCGACGATCTTCACCATTGATGCGTCCGCTCTTCCCGTGCAGGTCACTGCGGCGACGCGCGTTACGCGCGGTGGTTATCCAGCGCAAAAACTCGATATGGAAGGCATCGCGCTGGATGGCGAGGGCGGCTTCTGGGTTGCGTCGGAAGGGCGTACTGATCGGATGGTGCCACATGGGCTTTATCACATCGCCGCTGACGGCACGATACAGGACGAAATCAGTCTGCCTGCAGAGCTGCTGGCCGTCGAGCGCCGCTTTGGCTTCGAGGGTATCACCAAAATCGGGAACACTCTGTGGATGGCTGTGCAACGCGAATGGAAAGATGATCCGGAAAACCATGTGAAACTGATAGCATACAACATCGAAACCGAAGAGTGGGGCTATGTTCGTTACGAAAAGGCTGCGCCTGAAAAAGGCTGGGTTGGCTTGTCAGAGATCACGGCACATGGCGATTGGGTCTACATTCTTGAGCGCGACAACCAGCATGGTTCGGAAGCTGTGACCAAGAAGATCTACCGTATTCCTGCAGCTGAGATGGTCCCAGTCGCTTTGAGCGAGGACGCACCTGTCGTCTCAAAGGAACTGGTCCACGATCTGCTGCCTGATCTTGTGTCCACCGGTGGCTATGTCCTCGACAAGGTAGAAGGGATGGCAATCATAAACACGGGCGAGATTTATGTGTCCACCGACAACGACGGCGTCGATGATCATTCAGGCGAGACGATGTTTTTCTCGATCGGAACACCTGGAGCTACAAATTGACCCTATAGCGTGTTCTGAGGCCACCTTTACTGTTGGGGACCCGCTTAAGCGCGGGTCCTCTTTTGTTAAACCGGGTGGACAACGCGAAACTATCCGTTAGCCGTTAAAAACACTGGCATCTCAAACACGGCCACCATTCCTCAATATCCGCTTGGCGGTTGCTTGCGCAGAATCCACTTAACCAGTTTAACGTCCGGTTTGGGCCGATGCGCTATGTCTCTCCGTTAGCGTGGAGTACCCGATGCTGCGTTGCATCGGACGGCGTTAGAGAGCCGATTTTGTTGAAAAACTCTTGCTTGCTTGAGGGGCAGAGCCCTGATTCAATTTGCCCAACAGGCGGGAGGATCTGCGATGATGGGACCGAGGCAGGAAGCGCAAGCGGCGTTGTTTTACGAGTTTTCGCTGGAGGATCATGTTCCGCTAGATCATCTGCTGCGGTCGATTGATCGGTTTGTCGATCTGAGCGGCATCCGTGCGCATCTGTCGGATTTCTACAGCCACACAGGTCGTCCTTCGGTCGATCCTGAGCTGCTGATCCGGATGCTCTTGGTGGGGTATTGCTTTGGCATCCGGTCAGAGCGACGGCTCTGCGAGGAGGTGCATCTGAACTTGGCGTATCGTTGGTTTTGCCGCCTCGACCTGACGGATCGCATCCCGGATCACTCGACGTTTTCAAAGAACCGACATGGCCGCTTCCGCGAAAGCGATCTGCTGCGCCATGTCTTCGAGACAACGGTGGCACGCTGCATGGAGGAAGGCCTTGTCGGTGGTCAGGGTTTTGCTGTCGATGCCAGCCTGATCAGTGCTGACGTCCAGAAGCAGAACTCCAGCAATCCAGATGACTGGGCGGCCCGGAAGATTGACCCGAATGATGCCCCCCGTGCTGTACGCGAGTATCTCGACACTTTGGACGACGAAGCCTTCGGGGCGGCGACCACGGCCAAGCCGAAGTTTACCGCCCATGCCGATCCAGCAAGCCAATGGACGGCTGCGCGCAAAGGGCCAGCATTCTTTGCTTATTCCGACAATTACCTGATCGATACAGATCACGGGATCATCGTCGATGTGGACGCCAGCCGGTCAAACAAAACCGCCGAAGTCGGTGCTATGCGCAAGATGCTCGACCGCACCGAAGACCGCTTCGGCCTGAAGCCGGATTGGATCGCCGCAGACACCGCCTATGGCTCGACCGATAATTTGGTCTGGCTGGCGCTCAAACGGAAGATATTGCCGTTCATCCCCGTTTTCGACAAAGGCGAGCGCAAGGACGGGACGTTCTCACGTTCCGACTTCACTTGGGACGATGAGAACGACCGCTACATCTGTCCTGAAGGCAAAGAGATGCGGCACACCTGGCGCACCTACTCTGATCCAAGCCGGAATCTGCAAAGTTGGAGATCACGCAAATACCGGGCCCGAAGCGCAGACTGCAGAAGCTGCCCGTTGAAAGCCAAATGCTGCCCCAACTCAGAGGCCCGTGCCATCCACCGCGAGAAGTACGAAATCGTCAGAGACTTCACCCGCCAATGCACGGCGTCCGACTACAATCCAACCGCACAGAGCCGACGTAAGAAGGTGGAGATGCTCTTCGCCCACCTCAAGCGCATCCTCGGCTTGGGACGGCTGAGATTACGAGGGCCATGCGGCGTTCAAGACGAATTCAACCTCGCAGCTATCGCCCAGAACCTCCGGAAACTAGCAAAGCTCAAGCCGATGGCCCCAGCCGCTGGGTAACAAGGCGGCACCGCCCAAGACTGCCCAACAAAACATTCGCAGAACCCATCCCCAACACACAAGATCAAACGCCTTTTTCAACGAAATCAGCCCAACGAACACATACGCTGCATGCTGTTTAAACGACTGCATCAAAGGTTAACTCCGGGAAATCTAAACAAGGATTGACCTCCGGCTTTAATAGCCTATTTTTTCCTGTGTCAGGGGCGCCGCAAGGCTGAGATGTACCCTTTGAACCTGAACCGGATAATGCCGGCGGAGGGAGGCAATTTCAGGCTTGATAGGCCTGCAGCGTCTTTCCGTTTGTTGTGAAAAGGAAAGACCGGGTGAAACCCAATTCTGCTTTAGAAACGCTGCGCGCGAACGCGCCACTGGTCCATTGCATTACAAATTACGTTGCTATGAACATCGCAGCGAACGTAACCCTCGCGGCGGGCGCTTCGCCCGCAATGATCCATGCCCCCGAAGAGGTTGCTGATTTCGCACCCATCGCCGGGGTGCTGACAATTAATATCGGTACCCTGTCGGCCCCCTGGGTGGAAAGCATGAAAGCTGCCGCCATCGCCGCAAATGCTGCCAATGTGCCCTGGGTGCTTGATCCGGTTGCTCATTTCGCGACGCCGTATCGCACCAAAGCCGCGCTGGATCTGTTGGCGCTCAAACCAACTGTCGTGCGGGGGAACGCATCTGAAATTATCGCGCTCGCTGGTGGCGTCGGGGCGGGCAAGGGGGCGGACAGTGGCGACAGCGTCAGTGACGCACAAAGCTCAGCGCTGGCCCTTGCAAAAAGCCACGGCTGTGTGGTTGCGGTGTCAGGCGCCGTTGACTTCATCACAGACGGCACACGCAGCGCCAGCATAACCGGCGGATCAGACATAATGCCCAAAATCACAGCTTTGGGGTGTTCTCTGACTGCACTGGTGGGGGCCTATGCCGCTGTTGCGCCCAGCCTTGGCGCAACGATCGCGGCATTCGTGCATTTCGCCGAAGCAGGAGAGCAGGCGGCAAAGGGCGCACAGGGCCCCGGCAGCTTTTCCGTCGCATTCATCGATGCGCTCTGCGCGCTCCAGCCAGGTGATCTCAGCGAGGAGCGTGTTGCATGGTTCTGAATCCCGAAAGCCTGCGGTTGTACCTTGTCACCGACCCGACACTTTGTCCTGGTCCGGCGTTAGTTGAGACAGTGACTGCGGCGGTGCGCGGCGGTGTGAGCTTCGTGCAATTGCGGGACAAAGATGCAACGACGCGCGACCGTATCGCAGCGGCATATGCTCTCAAAGATGCATTGTCAGGGACAGGTGTCCCCCTCGTCATCAACGATGATCTGGAAGCCGCTGTGGTGGCAGATGTGGATGGTGTCCATATCGGCCAGGATGACGTGACCCCGCCCATGGCGCGTCAGCGGTTGGCGCGCGACAAGATCATCGGCCTTTCTTGTGAAGCACCTGATCATGTGACGGCGGCCGATGCGAACCTGGTTGACTACCTCGGCCTCGGAACAGTTTTCCCTACGTCAACCAAGACGGACCACAAGCCAACCATCGGGCTCGAAGGTTTGTCCGAAATGGTGCGCCTGGCACAGCTGCCGACTGTCGCCATTGGCGGACTGAAGAAGGAGCACGCCGCCGATGTGCTTATGGCAGGATGCGACGGGATGGCTGTCGTCTCGGCGATTTGTGGTCAGCCCGACCCGGAAAGCGCGGCCCGAAACCTGTGTCGCGCCTTGCACCCCCAGGACTAAGGACTGCCCATGATCAAGAATGTACTCACTATTGCCGGATCAGACCCATCGGGTGGCGCTGGCATTCAGGCTGACCTTAAGGCCTTCGCGGCCAATGGTGTCTATGGGATGGCCGCCCTTACGGCGCTCACCGCGCAAAACACGCAGGGCGTGACCGGCGTTGAACTTGTGCCACCGAAATTTGTAAAAGCGCAGATCGACGCGGTTTTCGCCGACGTCCAGGTTGATGCTGTGAAGATTGGGATGATTGCGACCGCAGAGATAGCCCTGGCAGTGGCCGAAGCACTCTTCGATCACCGCAATATCCCCATCATTCTTGACCCGGTGATGATCGCAAAAGGCGGCGCACCTCTCCTGCAGGAGGATGCGATGGAAACGCTGCGCACGGCCCTCGTCCCTTCAGCAATGGTTCTTACGCCGAACCTGCCGGAGGCGGCGCGACTGCTGCAACAGCCGGAGGCGGAAGATCGCGATACTATGGCATCGCAAGCCCGCGCGCTTACAGAGTTGGGCCCGGACGTTGTGTTGGTGAAAGGTGGGCACCTTGAAAGTGATGAAAGCCCCGATGTCCTTTGGGACGGTGCCGCGCTGCATTGGTTTGAAGGCGCGCGTACCGCGACGAAGAATACCCACGGCACAGGTTGCACATTGTCGTCGACGATAACCGCGCAGCTCGCGAAAGGGCTTAAGCCCAGCGCGGCGGTGGAGGAGGCAAAACGCTACGTCTCTGGCGCGATTGCGGCCGCAGACCAACAGTCAGTCGGGCAAGGCCACGGGCCAGTTCACCATTTCTATGATCTTTGGAAGGACAGAACATGAGCAAAGCTCTCAGTGAGCAGACCGTCTTGGTGACAGGTGCCGGGCGTGGATTTGGCGCGGCCATCGCGAGCGCCTTTGCCCGTGAAGGCGCAAAAGTGGTGATCAACTACCGTAACAGCAAAGGTGCCGCCGAAGCGCTCGCCGCGAACCTGGGTGACCGGGTGATCGCCCTGCAGGCAGACGTTAATAATGCAGACGACGTTGCGCAGATGGTCAGGCAGGCTGAAGTGGATATCGGCCCGATTACGACTGTCATTCACAACGCATTGGCCGACTACAGCTTCAACGGTGATGCCAGATCTACTCTCGATACGTTGACAGCCGAACAAATGGTCTCCCAGCATCGCACGGCTGTCCTGGGAGCACTCAACGTCATTCACGCAACGGCACCAGCCATGGCGCAAGAAGGCTTTGGACGTATCGTCACTATCGGTACAAACCTCGTCCAGAACCCGGTCGTCCCATACCACGATTACACCTCGGCCAAGGCCGCATTGCTCGCGCTGACGCGCACGACTGCAGCCGAACTCGGGCCCAGGGGGATTACGGTAAACATGGTCTCGGGCGGCTTGCTGAGAACCACGGACGCAAGCGCCGCCACGCCTGATGAGGTATTCGACTACATTGCAGGTGTTACACCTTTGCGGTCTGTTACCACGCCAGAGAACGCCGCTGATGCCGTTCTCTTCTTCGCAAGCCCCTGGGCGCGGGCTGTCACGGGCCAGAACCTCGTAGTCGATGGGGGGCTCGTGTTTGGCTAAGACAGGTAAAGCAGAGATTCCGCTACGGTTCTGAAATAGCCGCTTCGCACCGTGATCTGTAGGTTTGAACGATCTCAGACAGTGCGGCTAAAGCGAAAGTCGGGTTTGGCGCTGCGACCGCGGCAATATTTACGTTGATTCAACGTCCGCTCTGGGCCGAAATGTGAAATTGGGGGCATGTTTGGGGCATCGCCCAAATGGGAAAATTTTCCTGTTATTATTTTCGGTATGTTGGTCAATTTTTGCGACGCCGCCCCCGGGACCATACACTACACGGAAATAATTGCAGTTCTCACTCTGGACTGAACGTTATTTCTTCTGGGTCCGGTTCATTTTTCCGGACTTTTGAAGCCTTCGATCTAACGTCGGTTCCTATTTTCCAGTGTGGCCATGTTTTCGTGTGTCTCGTCGGCTATTCCTTCGATGGAAAAAGAAAAGGCGCGGCTGTGCGCCGCGCCCGGGTCTTCGGATAGCTCCGGTATTACTTCCAACCGACCTCGTTAAAGATCTGCTGAGCCGCTGGTACGTTTTTTGCAACTGCGGACAGATCGACGTCATCCGGCCGGAACATACCGAGTTGGGCCACAGACGGGCTGATCGCCACACCTGGCACGGCCGGGTATTCATCGTTGCCGGCCGAGAAATACTGCTGTGCCTGATCGCTGGCGAGATATTCCATGAACTTAACCGCGTTTTCCCTGTTGGGCGCGTTCGCTGCCACGCCGGCGCCGGAAAGGTTCATGTGCGCGCCTTCGCCATTCTGCGACGGAAAGACCCATCCGATGTTGGCACGTTCATCAGCGGACAGGCCGCTGACCTCTTTGCGGATCGCGCGCGCAAAGTAATAGGTATTGGAGATCGAGATGTCGCATTCGCCGGAGACCAGGCCGCGCAGCTGATCCGTGTCGCCGCCCTGCGGGTCGCGCGCAAAGTTTTCAACGACGCCCTGCGCCCAGTTTTTTGCGGCTTCAGCACCATGGTTTTCGATCACTGCGGACAGCAGTGTCTGCGAGTATACGTTCGAGGAAGAGCGGTGGCAGACCTGCCCTTTATAGGCCGGATCCGCGAGGGCGACATATGTTGTGGGCGGTGCCGTGACTGTGTCTTTGTTGTAGAAAATGATGCGTGCGCGCTGGCTGAAGCCAAACCACTGGTTGTCCTCATCCTGCAGGCTGGCCGGGATACGACCTTCCAGCAGGGGGCTGTCGATGGATTGCAGAATACCGGCTTCCTTGGCGCGCTCCAGGCGCGACGTGTCTACTGTCAGCAGAATGTCTGCGGGCGAATTGGCACCCTCTGCCTTCATGCGCTCGATGAGCTCATCTGCCTTACCTTCGATCCGGTTGATGGTGATACCCGTCAGTTCCGTGAAGTCCGAATAGAGGCGCTCATCAGTGTCGTAGTGACGCGAAGAATAGAGGTTCAGTTCGCCTTCGGCTGCAGCGCTGGTTGCGATAACCGCAACAGTCAGGGCTAGTACAGAAGTTTTGGTTTTCATCGGTATCTCCGGATCAGTGAAAATCTTACTGTTTTCGTCAACTACAGTATTCTGGCGGCAGTTCAACCCTTTCTGAGTAAAATACTAAGCATTATGTGGGGAAATTCTGACTTTTTCTGTCGGAATGCGTGCGCATACCAAAATCCGGCGAACTGCTCTGCCGTGATAGCCCCCGCCTGCAGCTCAGACCCGTGAAGGGCCTGGTCAGGCTAAAACGAGGTGTTTGCAACAAAATATTTGCCAAAACCTGCAAAAGACCACAACCTCGCCTGAGGGGAGTGAATCATTTGACGGACATCGTCAGTACCAGCAGCGGGTCCGGCCCGGTGACCGGCAGACTGAAGAAGCCGGAGCGGCGTCGGCAGATTCTGCTGGAGCTGAAATTGCGGCCGCATGTGCGGATCAGTGCGCTTGCGCGGCGGTTCAGTGTGTCTCCTGAGACGCTGCGCCGCGATCTGGATGCGCTGTCTGAAGACGGGCTGATCGACCGTGCGCATGGTGGCGCAACAGCTCCGCTGCAGGGGCATTACCCCAGTCTGAGTGAACGCACATCCGCCCGGGTGGACGAACGCGAAAGAATAGCGGCCCTCGCGGCCTCCACAGTGCGCGATGGCGAAACACTGATGATCGATTCAGGGTCGACGACCATTGGACTGGCCCGGGCGTTGGCCTACAGGGGTACATCCTGCACTGTCATCACCAATTCACTGCCCGTTGCTATGACACTTGGCCATGCTGAAGCTGATGTGATGCTGTGCCCGGGAGAATATCAGCCAGAGGAAAGCGCTGTCACAGGAACTGAAACACTCGAGTTTCTGCGCGGGTTCCGGGTGGACCGGTGCATGATCGGTGCCTCTGGATTGTCGGTTGAGGGTGTGTCGGAGACCGTGCCCGGGTTCGCCGCCGTGAAACGCGAAATGCTGCGCCGGGCCGGCATGGGGCAGCTTCTGATCGACTCAAATAAATTCGGCTTGACCGGGCTCGCGCATGTGGCACCAATGGACGGCCTGGACACGGTGTTCACCGATCAGCGACCAGCAGGCGGGCTTCTGGCCGCGCTTGCGTCGGGTGACGTTGAGATCCGTGTCGCAGATACGGGTGAACGGAAAACAGATTAGAAAATCATCCAGGGAGGAAAAGATGGAACTGAAACTCAGAATGATGCTTGGCGCGTCGGCGGTTGCGCTGATGGCGATGGGAACGACAGCAAGTGCAGAAGACTGCCCGAGAGGTGATCTGGACAGCCGCTATTGTGATGCGGACGGCGATCTTGTTGCAGACATCCCGACAGATCCGGCTGATCTGGTGGATCCTGATACGCTGGTATTCGCCTATACACCGGTAGAAGACCCGGCTGTTTATGCTGCAGCCTGGTCAGATTTCATTGATCACCTGTCCGAGGTCACCGGTAAGGACGTTGTGTTCTTCCCGGTTCAGAGCAACGCAGCCCAGATCGAGGCGATGCGGTCCGGGCGTCTGCACGTGGCTGGTTTTAACACCGGATCCAATCCGCTGGCGGTGAACTGCGCGGGCTTCCGTCCTTTCGCGCTCATGGCGGCGACTGATGGCAGCTTCGGGTATGAGATGGAAATCATCACCTATCCGGGCAGCGGCATCGACAAGGTTGAGGACATCAAAGGCGGTCAGCTGGCCTTCACTTCGCCGACCTCGAACTCGGGTTTCAAGGCGCCGTCGGCGATCCTGATGTCCGAATATGAGATGGTGGCAGAGCGCGATTTCGAGCCGGTTTTCTCTGGCAAGCACGACAACTCGATCCTCGGTGTGGCAAACAAGGATTATCCTGCTGCCTCGATCGCGAACTCCGTTCTGCACCGGATGACCGAGCGAGAGGTTGTTACCGAAGATCAGATTATCTCGATCTACAAGTCGCAGACGTTCCCGACGACGGGCTACGGCACCGCACACAATCTCAAGCCCGAACTGCAGGCGCAGATCCGCGATGCCTTCATCAACTTCCCATGGGAAGGCACGTCGCTGGAAGAGGAATTCTCCAAGTCTAACGAAGGTCAGTTCCTTCCGATGAACTACAAGGAATTCTGGTCTGTGATCCGTCAGATCGATGCGGCAAACGGCGTGAGCTACGCCTGCCAGTAACCTTACAACAACCGGACGGCAGGCTCTTTACGGGCCTGCCGATCTCTCTTTCTGAGGGCATCTGATGCTGCGTCTGAGCAAACTGACCAAAACATATAAAACAGGCGACCAGGCCCTGAAGGCAATCGATCTGGAAGTCCCTAAAGGCCAGGTGCTGGCGCTGATCGGACCGTCCGGTGCGGGTAAATCCACGATGATCCGCTGTATCAACAGGCTGGTCGAACCGACGAGTGGTGAAATCAAACTGGACGATGTGGATCTGACCACGCTCGGTGCCGGAGCACTGCGCCGTGCCCGTCGCGAAATGGGCATGATTTTTCAGGAATACGCACTGGTTGAACGGTTGACCGTCATGGAAAACGTGCTGTCCGGCCGGCTGGGCTATGTCGGTTTCTGGCGCAGTTTCCTTCGGAAGTACCCACAGGCAGACGTGGATGAGGCGTTTCGGCTGCTGGACCGTGTTGGCCTGCTGCACATGGCAGACAAACGCGCTGATGAGCTGTCGGGCGGCCAGCGTCAGCGTGTGGGTATCTGCCGGGCGCTGATCCAGAACCCCAAGCTTCTTCTGGTGGACGAACCGACCGCGTCCCTGGATCCCAAAACAAGCCGCCAGATTATGCGCCTGATCACTGAGCTGTGCGAAGAGCGTGGACTGGCAGCGATCATCAATATTCACGACGTGGCGCTGGCGCAGATGTTTGTGCCGCGTGTCGTCGGGCTGCGGTTCGGAGAAATCGTTTATGACGGTAAACCCACGGGCCTGACCCCGGACAAGCTGACCGAAATCTACGGGGAAGAAGATTGGGAAGCGACCATTGAAAAGGTGGATGACGAAGATGCAGAGGCGGCAGAATGAGCGCCGTACGTCTTGAGGACAAGCTGGGAACGCCCTGGCGCAAACCCGCCTTTATCACCAATCCGGCGTTGCGCTGGGTGCTTATTGCGTGTGCTGCCGCGTATTTCGTGGCAGCTTTCTCGACCATCGAAGTCAACTGGTCCCGTGTCTACGAAGGCCTCGACCGGGGCGCGCAGTTCGTGCTCGCCTTCACCCGGCCGGACTTCGTGTCGCGGGCAGGAGATATCTGGAGCGGGCTGCTGGAAAGCATCGTGATGACCGTTGCGGCATCGGTGGTCGGCATTCTCATTTCCATTCCCATCGGTCTGGGGGCCGCGCGCAACATTGCGCCATTGCCGATCTATCTCATCTGCCGCGGAATCGTTGCGATCAGCCGTGCGCTGCAGGAAATCATCGTCGCGATCCTTCTGGTTGCGATCTTTGGGTTCGGGCCTTTGGCGGGCTTCCTGACCCTGTCATTTGCGACCATCGGGTTTCTGTCCAAGCTGCTGGCTGAAGACATTGAGTCGATGGACCGCGTTCAGGCCGAAGCGGTGCGTGCCTCCGGCGCGCGCTGGATGCAGTGGATCAATTATGGTGTACAGCCCCAGGTCATGCCGCGCCTTGTTGGTCTCTCCATGTACCGCATCGATATCAATTTCCGCGAAAGCGCCATTCTGGGGCTTGTCGGGGCAGGGGGGATCGGGGCCACGCTGAACACGGCCTTTGACCGCTATGAATACGATACAGCAGCAGCCATCCTGATCCTGATCATCGGTATCGTGATGGCGCTTGAATATCTTTCCGGGATCATCCGGGCGAGGGTGCAGTAATGCCGGTACTTGATCAGAAAGGCGTCAAAGAGTGGCGCAGGCGGACAACCGGCGAGAGCCTGGTGCGCTGGTTTGGCTGGCTTGTCGGGGTCGCTGTTTTCGTCGTCTGCTGGCAGCGTATCTCTGAATCGACGACATGGTTTTTCGTCTGGGATGCGCCGCGTATTGCCGAAGACATCTGGACACGCGCGACCCCGCCACGCTGGGAATACATCAGTCAGCTGGGCCGCCCGATCTGGGACACGCTGAACATCGCTACACTCGGCACAATCATTGCGCTTTTCCTGGCTGTGCCAGTGGCGTTTCTTGCGGCCCGCAACACGACACCCTCGGCACTTTTTGTGCGTCCTCTTGCGCTGCTGATCATCGTATCCACGCGGTCGATCAACTCGCTGATCTGGGCACTGCTTCTGATCGCCATCATAGGGCCTGGTGTGTTTGCGGGCGTCGTGGCCATTGCCATCAGGTCGATCGGGTTCTGTGCCAAGCTGCTCTATGAGGCGATTGAAGAGATTGATCAGACGCAGGTCGAGGCGATAACCGCAACGGGCGCGTCACGGTGGCAGGTCATGGCTTACGGTATTGTGCCGCAGATCCTGCCTGCTTTTGCCGGTATCACGGTGTTCCGCTGGGACATCAACATCCGGGAATCGACCGTGCTCGGTCTTGTGGGGGCTGGTGGGATCGGCCTGCAGCTGTCGGCATCGCTGAACGTTCTGGCCTGGCCGCAGGTGAGCCTGATCCTGATCGTCATTCTGGCCGCTGTCGTGATCAGCGAATGGGTGTCCGCTAAAGTGCGGGGCGCTATTATCTGAGGTGGTGACCGGTGCGGGGCCGCTGCGCTGACAGCGGCCGTTGCCCTGTATGACTGCGTCAGCTCAGAAACCGACAGCCGCACCATCCTTGCGGGGGTCCGAACCTGCCGCGTAGCCGCCGTCCGGCAGACGGCAGATCAGCTGTGCTCCGCCAAATCCAAAGGCGTTGTCTGGTGTTTCCAGCGAAATTTCATGCCCCATTTTCCGCAGCGCGGTCAGGGTTGGTTCGGGCATCGTATCTTCGATTGCGACACCGAGGCCTTCGGTAACACGCCAGCGTGGCGCGTCCACCGCCATCTGCGGATCCTGTCCCCAGATCTGAGTGCGCAGTACCATCTGAACATGTCCCTGCGCCTGCATCGGGCCACCCATGACACCAAAGCTCATCAGCGGGCCGTCTGGTCCCATCAGGAATCCCGGAATGATCGTGTGAAATGGCCGTTTGCCCGGACCCACACGGTTCTGGCTCGCCGGATCCAGCGAGAAACCGGCACCGCGGTTCTGCAGATGGATGCCCGTGCCGGGAACCGCAGCACCTGAGCCAAAACCGGCGTAGTTCGACTGAATGAAGGAGACCATCATGCCCGATGCATCCGCCGCTGTCAGGTAAACTGTGCCACCGTGTTTTGGTGCGCCTGCACTGAAATCCTGTGCGCGAGCAGGGTCGATCAGCGCTGCGCGCGACGCGAGGTACCCGTCGTCCAGCAGGTGACCGGGCGTGACGTCGTGCATGTGGTCCGCGTCACCGACATACGTTTCGGCATCTGCAAGAGCCAGTTTCATGGCTTCAATCTGCAGGTGGAACGCCAGCGGATCATCGGCGTCCAGGTCACAGACCTTCGTATGTTCAAGAATACCAAGGCCCATCAGTGCAGCGATCCCCTGGCCGTTAGGCGGGATTTCGTGCAGGGTTGTGCCTGCGAACGACCGGCTGATGGTGCCGCACCAGTCTGCCTCGTGCGCAGCCATGTCTTCCATGCTGAGGGCCGCACCATGTTCCGCGGCGAAAGATGTAATGGCTTGTGCAAGCTCACCTTCATAAAAGGCGCGCCCTTTCGTTTCGGCGATCCGCCGAAGTGTTCCCGCAAGAGGCGCATTCCGGAACCGTGTACCTGCCGCAGGTGCTTTGCCATCGCGCAGAAAAGTCTCGGAAAACCCTGGCTGATCACTCAGCTGTTCCGCAGCGCGCGCCCAGAGGGTGGCAATCTTCGGTGTGACGAGAAATCCCTTTTCTGCCAGGGCGATGGCGGGGGCAAACAGGTCTGCAAAAGGCAGTTTCCCAAAGCGTTCCGACACGGCAACCCAGGCCGAAACGGCACCTGGAACGGTTACGCTCTCCCATCCATGAAAGGGCATTTCATCCCGCCCGGCAAACCGTTCTGGTGTCCAGCCTGCCGGTGAGCGGCCCGAGGCGTTGAGCCCGTGCAGTTCTTTGCCATCCCACAGGATCGCAAATGCATCAGAGCCGACGCCATTCCCCGTGGGTTCCGTCAGCGTCAGTGTGATGGCGGCAGCAATTGCGGCATCCGCGGCATTACCGCCCCTGGCAAGCATGGAGAGCCCTGCCTGGGCGGCGAGCGGCTGTGATGTGGCCACCACGTTATCAGCTGTGACAGCGGAACGCCGGGAGGGATAATGGTGCGTATCGCGAAGCTTCATGGTGCATCCTTTCAACCAGCGGCAGGCGGTGCACCTTTTGGCCGGCGTACTCCGGACTTGTCAATATGGCGGCCTTCAACCGCGCGCTGAACTGATCGGAACGTGTTTGTTGGACCGGAATGCAGGGTGCAACGTGATCCGTTGCTGCGACAGCGAGCCGACGGGACAATCAGAAGCGTGACCCGGCCCCGGGCATG
This sequence comes from Roseobacter phycocola, assembly GCF_042055075.2. GTDB lineage: Bacteria > Pseudomonadota > Alphaproteobacteria > Rhodobacterales > Rhodobacteraceae > Roseobacter. The sequence goes on from NZ_CP194010.1 coordinate 515,627, forward strand.
GTGACACGCCCCATCTGCGCAAGTGTCAGGCTTGCTTCATCTGCAACCAGTTTCCAGAAAGCATCCAGCCCGTCCCGGCCACCGGCGGCAATTGCAAACTGCATGGCACGTCCGAAAAACACGAAATCTGCGCCCATCATATAGGCTTTGACAACGTCCTCGCCGGAGCGCAGGCCCGTGTCATAGAACAGCGGATAGTCGGGGCCGATGGCGTCCCGGATCGCCCGCAGTGCCAGGATTGGCGGCGGTGCGCTGTCCAGCTGGCGGCCGCCATGGCTGGAGACCTGGATGGCATCAATGCCTTCGTCGCGCAGGCGCAAAGCGTCGCCCACATGGGTGACACCTTTCGCCACGAGGTTACCGTCCCACTGATCCCGCAGACGCTTCAGAAAGTCCCAATCTGCCAGCGCGCGGCTTTCGGTGCGGTCAAAGGTAAAACCGGGCGCTTTGAAGTTCGCCAGATCCGGTGCCCCGGCAATCAGGCTGGAAATTGACCAGCGGGGGTGCAGGGCAAAGTCGATGAACTGCATCGGGCCGATCCGGAACGGCATTTTAAACCCGCGCCGCAGTTCGCGTGGGCGCCGCCCCACCTCGGGCACGTCGAGCGTCATGATCAGGGTTTTGTATCCGGCGGCTTTGGCCCGTTCCACGAGTTTTGTCGTGCCGCTGCCGTCACCGGAGAAATAGAGCTGGAACCAGGCGTGTCCGTCTGCCTCCTCGATCATTGTCTCCAGAGAGGTAGAGGCCACAGTCGATACGCCACAGGGGACCTGGTGCTTTGCGGCAATCCGCGCCAGCATAATGTCTGCTCCGGGGCCGGACAGGTTACACATGCCCATCGGACTGATGCCGAACGGCACTGTCCCTTCGTGATCAAACACCGTTGTACCGATGTCCCGGTCCGTCACATTGACCAGCACGCGCGGGTCAAGGGTGATGTCGCGCAGGGCAGCCAGATTGCGGGCTTCGGCCACGCCTTCTCCGGCTGCCCCGTCTATATAGTCGAATACCATCCACGGCAGACGCCGGCGCGCCAGGCGCCGCGCATCCGCATAGGAGTGGATGGCATTCGCCCCTCCCATGGGTTCTTATGCCTGGATGGATTTCATGAAGCGGTCACGGATGATGACCGGATCCATCGTGATAACCGGCATCTTGGCATTGCCGCTGTCGCATTTGACGACCATCACGGTCATCTTTCCGCTGTCGAGTGCCGCCTGAAGCGCTTCGCCGGTGTCCACATCCTGCACTTCGACCACGTTCTCGCAGCCAGCGGCGCGCGCCATGGCAGCCAGGTCGGTCTTTTTGCCGGTGTAGGTCGGTTGGTCGCCGGTGGAGCCGTAGGAGCCGTTGTCGATGATCATCAGGATGAAGTTGTCGGCCACATTGTTGGCGATAGTGGGCAGGGTGCCCATGTTGGTCAGGATCGACCCGTCACCGTCAATGGCGATGACCGGTTTGGACTGTGCGAGTGCAACACCAAGGCCGATAGAGCTTGCCAGCCCCATGGTGCCGAGCATGTAAAAATTGGTTGGCTGATCGTCGATGGCATGCAGTTCCTGGCTGGGAATGCCGATGTTACAGACGACGAGTTTGTCACGCAGGATGGGCGCGATTTCGCGCAGAATTTCAGAACGGATCATTGGTCGCCATAGCCTCCCCAGAAGGACGCATCCGTCAGGATGGCCACAGGTTTGTTGCACATAAAGGTATATTTCAGGATTTCCGGCAGCTCGTCTGCGTCGGATTCCTTATGGAAATGGAACGTCGGGATCAGCATCTGATCCAGAAGCGCCTTGGTGTGCACCGCCATTTCCACCTGACAGGCCACCGGCTCACGCAGCTCACCACGATAGGAGATCAGCATCGGCAGCGGCATGCGGTAGTATTGTGTGAGCGTTGCCAGCGTGTTGATCGTGACGCCGATCGCTGTGTTCTGCATGATGATTGCTGGCTTTTTCCCGCCCATGAATGCACCGGCGCACAGCCCCATTCCTTCATCCTCTTTGTTCGAGGGGATGTGGAAAATCTCGGGCCGTTCTTCGACCTGGTCGATGACGCCGGCAAGCTGTTTGCAGGGAACTGTTGTGATGAAATCGACGCCCTCGGCGACGAAATCGTCCACAATTTTTGAACTGATGGACACGTTTGGTTACTCCTCGTGCTCGGGGATCAGAATAATTTTGGGGGCTGCGACCACACCGGACCGGATATCGAGGAAGGCCTGCTGACCGTCGGCGAGCGGGCGGGTCTCGATCCAGTCAAGCGCGCCCAGCCGACCATCAAAGATAGCCTCAGCCGTCTCGCGGAAGTCCTGCGGGGTATAGGTGTAGGTGCCGATGAAGGTGATTTCCTGAAGGGTCATGCGGCGCACGTCCAGACCACCGGTATCTTCGCCAAGACCGATGTGCGTGATAACACCCCCCGGTTTTGCCAGCGCGCTGGCAGCAGCCCGGGTGGCAGCATAACCCACACCGTCGACGATCAGGTCGGCAGTGCCATCCGCGGGTCCGTCGGGATCGCCGGGCGCGAAGGTTGCAAAACCCTCGACACCGGCCAGGCGCGTGCGGCGCACTTCATTCGGCTCAATCAGCGAGATGTCGGTTGCGCCCTGTGCCTTCAGCGACAGCGCAGCGCCCACACCAATGGCGCCGCCACCGATGACCACACAGGTCCGTCCGGTCAGGTCACCGCCCAGAACGGCGCGCCCGAGGCGCACGGCGTGCCAGCCACAGGCAATCGGTTCAGCAAGCGCGGCATGCCGCAGATCGGTGCCTTCCGGGACGGAGATCAGATTGCGTTCCGGCATCGCGACGTAGCCGGCAAAAGCACCTTCACGGGGCGGCATGGAAATGATCTGACGGTTCGGGCACAGATTTTCCCGGCCGGTCTGGCAAAACTCACAGGTTCCGCAGGCAACCAGCGGATTGATGGTGACGCGCTCACCATCGCGCGGGCCTCCAACAATGACCCCGGCAGCTTCGTGCCCAAGGGTCAGCGGGGCAGGGCGGCGGGCGTCATGTCCCAGAAAAGCATGCATGTCTGAGCCGCAGATCCCGGAGGCTTCGATGCGGACCAGATGCTCTCCCCCGGCAGGCACGGGCATGGGCCGTTCCTGATAGGTGAGCTGTTCGACGTCAGTGTAAACCAGAGCCTTCATTTCGCGGTGAACCCCCCATCCACAAAAAGGACCTGCCCGGTGACATAGTCAGAGGCAGGTGCGCAGAAAAACATCAAAGGTCCGTCCAGATCGCTGGGCTCGCCATTGCGCCCGATACAGGTCTGATCGGCGTTGCGTTGCGCCAGAACCGGATCCGCAAAAACCGGACCGGTCAGTTCGGTGCGGAAAAACCCGGGTGCTACAGCGTTAGCTGTGATGCCCAGGCCAGACCAGGCTTCGGCCATCGCGCGGGTCATCTGCTCCACGCCGCCTTTGGACACGCCGTAAGTGATCCCGTTTACGAACGCACGCCGCGACTGCAGCGAGGCGAAGTTGATGATGCGGCCCCAGCCGCGGGCTTTCATGCCAGGCACCATAGCCTGCGCCAGAAAGAAAGGTGCGGCGAGGTTCAGGTTGAGTGTTACGTCCCAGCCGTCGTCTGTTACTTCATCGGCATTCTGCCGCGTGTTGATACCGGCCGCGTTGATCAGGATGTCCGGCGCGCCAAAAGGCTCGGCGGCCGCACGCGCAATGTCAGCGATGGCAGAGCGGTCAGCGAGATCGCCGGTCACACAGGCCGTTTCGCCATCCGCGCTCTGCGCCCATTCAGCCAGTGCATCCGCACGCCTGGCGACGCCGACCACGCGGGCACCGGCACCGGCGAGGAGTGCAGCGGCCTGGCGACCCAGCCCGCTGCTGGCGCCGGTCACGCAGACCACGCGCCCACTGACATCAAACAAACCGCTCATCGGATCAGTCAGCCGCGGAGAGGTCGAAGTTCTCCTGAGGGAAGTATTTGTGCAGGCGCGCATCGGCGGTGCGTGCGTGTCCTTCCATGCCCTCCAGCCGCGAAATCCGTGCGGTAGCTTCGGCGACAGGTTTTGCGCCCTCGCGCGTGGCCCGCTGCCAGGTCACGATCTTCATGTATTTGTGCACCGACAGGCCGCCTGTGTATTTCGCAGACTGCGATGTCGGCAAAACGTGGTTGGTGCCTGAGGCTTTGTCCCCGAACGCGACGGTTGTTTCCTCGCCAAGGAAGAGCGAGCCGTAGCACTGCAGCCGGTCGAGCCACCATAGCAGATCTTCGGCCTGCACGGTCAGGTGCTCAGGCGCATAATCATCTGAACAGGCTGCCATTTCCTCGCGGTCGGCGCAGACGATCACCTCGGCATAGTCGCGCCATGCGGCTTCTGCATTGGCGCGGTTCAGTTCCGGCAGGTCAGCGATCAGGCCGGGCACGATGTCCATGACTTTTTCGGCAAGAGCGCGATTATCTGTCACCAGCCAGACGGGCGAGTTATATCCGTGCTCTGCCTGTCCCACGAGATCAGTGGCGACGATAAACGGGTCGGCCGTTTCATCAGCCAGGATCAGGCTGTCGGTCGGGCCCGCAATCATATCGATGCCCACGCGGCCGAACAGAATCCGTTTGGCTTCAGCCACAAACTGGTTGCCGGGGCCCACCAGAATGTCCGCTTTGGGCAGACCGAAAAGGCCGAACGTCATTGCAGCCACGCCCTGAACGCCGCCCATCGACAGAATTTTGTCCGCACCGCAAAGATTTGCCGCATAAATGATGGCCGGTGCGATCCCGACGCCCGGACGGGGCGGGGAACAGGCGGTGATGTGCTGGCAACCCGCTACTTTGGCGGTTGTCACTGTCATGATCGCGCTGGCGATGTGGCTGTAACGGCCACCCGGGACATAGCACCCTGCGGCTCGCACCGGGATTGCCTTCTGTCCGGCGATCAGGCCCGGCACGACTTCCAGTTCAACGTCCGTCATCGTCGATTTCTGGATTTCCGCAAAGCGCCGCACGTTGTCATGCGCAAAGGCAATGTCGTCTTTCAGCTTTTGCGATACCTGCCGGCTGGCCGCGTCAATCTCTTCCTCACTCAGAAGGATGCTGCCTTTGTAATTGTCGAACTTGTCGGCATAGCGCAGCGCGGCTTCGTCACCACCTTCTTCGATGTCTGCGAGAATGCCCATGACGGTCTCGCGCACATCGCTTGCGTCGGTCATTGCCGTCTTTGTTGCTTTTTTCAGATAGTCACGGGCCATGTCTGTGCCTCCCAGGTCGTGCAGTTGTTCCGGCAGGGCACCGCAATTCTGTCGCGGTGGATTCTTCCGGCGTTGTGTATCGTGTAAGCGCTTGCACAGATCAATGCAAGCGCTTACACATAAGGTATTAGTATTTTTTTGATGTGCGCTGCCCGAAACCCATTGTGATCGGAGCGACCAAATCAGGAACAAGGCCATGCCCGCGCCCACGCTGGAAGATGTTGCAAAGATGGCAGGTGTTTCGACTGCCAGTATTTCGCGTGCTCTGAACACACCGGGCAAAGTCGCGCCAGAAACCCGCGACCGGATAGAGAAGGCGATTGAGGCGCTCGGCTACACGCCAAACTTCGGCGGCCGGGCGCTGGCTTCCGGTCGTGCCAATACGGTCGGTGCTGTCATTCCGTCGATGGCAAACGCGATGTTTGCCAATGCACTTCAGGCCTTTCAGGAAGCGCTCACCGGAGCGGGTGTAAACCTGCTGGTCGCGACCACAGGGTTTGATCCGTCGCAGGAACTGTCGGCGATCAAGTCACTGGTGGCTCACGGCGCGGATGGTCTTATGCTGATCGGCAATGAACGCCCCGACGAAACCTGGTCTTTTCTTGAAAAACGGCGGGTCCCCTACATCATCGCGTGGAGCAACACAGCCTGCAGGGGTCAACGCTTTGTAGGCTTTGACAACGGGAAAGCGGCGGCTGGGGCCACATACCATGCACTGACACTCGGGCACCGGAAGGTCGCGATGATCAGTGGCCGCACACAGGGCAACGATCGCGCACGGGCGCGCAGGGATGGCGTGGTGGCAGCTGTCGAAGCCTTTGGCAGCGGCGCGCGGATTACGCATATTGCGGAGGCCGACTATCTGCTGGACGAAGGTGGTCACGCTTTCCGGGAAATCATGTCGGCACCGGAAACGCCGACTGTGGTTATCTGTGGCAACGATGCGCTGGCCGCAGGTGGCATGGTGGCCGCGCGGGAGCTTGGAATTTCGCTGCCGGACCGGATGTCATTTGTGGGTTTCGATGACATCGGGCTGGCGCGTGTTGTGACACCGGCCCTGACGACTGTGCGTGTCCCGCAGGACGGGATAGGGCGGGAAACGGCACGGCTTCTGCTCGGGTGCCTCAGCGGTGAGGACGCAGGGGGCTCGGTCACGCTGGATACCACCTTTGTGCGCCGGGCGTCTCTTGTTGCGCCGTCACGGTAGTCACCGGGCTTGACATCAAGGGCCTCTGTGCTTCTGAGTTGACGCAACACATTAAGAAAGAGGACCCCGCCATGATGAGAACCCGTGCCGCCGTAGCCGTAGCCGCCGGTCAGCCGCTTGAGATTATGGAGGTTAACCTCGAAGGTCCGCGCGCCGGCGAAGTCCTGGTCGAAATCAAGGCAACGGGGCTTTGTCATACTGACGAGTTCACCCGGTCCGGTGATGACCCGGAGGGCATTTTTCCTGCTATTCTCGGCCATGAGGGCGCGGGCGTGGTTGTTGAGGTCGGGGAGGGCGTGACATCGCTTGAGGTCGGAGATCATGTGATCCCGCTTTACACGCCGGAGTGTCGCGAATGCGAATATTGTCTGAACCCGAAAACCAACCTCTGTCAGAAAGTGCGTGCCACGCAGGGCCAGGGCCTGTTGCCGGATGGCTCGACGCGGTTCTCGATGCTCGACGGCACGCCCATCCACCACTACATGGGCTGCTCGACCTTTGCCAACCATACGGTTGTGCCTGAGATCGCGCTCGCCAAGGTCCGCAAGGACGCGCCCTTCGACAAGATCTGCTACATCGGTTGCGGTGTGACAACCGGTATTGGTGCAGTGATCAACACCGCCAAGGTCGAGATCGGATCGCGTTGTGTTGTGTTTGGCCTGGGCGGCATCGGTCTGAACGTTATTCAGGGCCTGAAGCTCGCGGGTGCGGACCAGATTGTTGGCGTTGACCTTAATGACGACAAACAGGAAATGGGCCGTCACTTCGGCATGACCGACTTTGTGAACCCGTCGAAGGTGGACGGCGATATGGTTGCGCACCTTGTCGAGCTGACGGGTGGCGGTGCTGATTATACTTTTGATGCGACCGGAAATGTGAACGTGATGCGCACGGCGCTTGAAGCTGCGCACAAAGGCTGGGGCGAGAGCATTATCATCGGTGTTGCGCCGGCTGGTGCCGAAATATCGACACGGCCGTTCCAGCTGGTCACCGGGCGCGTCTGGCGCGGTACGGCCTTTGGCGGGGCCAAGGGACGCACGGATGTGCCAAAGATCGTGGACTGGTACATGGACGGCAAAATCGAAATCGACCCGATGATCACGCACAAGCTGAAGCTTGAAGAGATCAACCACGGCTTTGACCTGATGCATGAAGGCAAATCAATCCGCGCCGTTGTCGAATTCTGATCCGGGGCGACACTGCGTCATCGTTGAAGCGCTCCCTCTGCCGTCTTATCCTCACGGCCTGATCAGAGGGGCGGCCAGATGAAGCTCACAGTCAACGGGACTGTTCACGAAGTGGATGTCGCGGCAGAAATGCCGCTTCTGTGGGTGTTGCGGGATACACTGGGCGTCAGCGGTCCTAAATATGGCTGTGGTATCGCGCAGTGTGGAGCCTGCACCGTTCATGTGGACGGTATCGCTGTGCGGTCGTGCCAGCTGGCCGTTGCGGATGTTGATGGCGAAGTGACCACCATCGAAACACCTGCCCCCTCCGGAACACTGGAGGTGGTGCAGCAGGCATGGATCGCGCATCAGGTCGCACAATGCGGATATTGTCAGGGTGGCCAGATCATGCAGGCGGCGTCCTTTCTTGAGTTGGTGCCGGACCCGTCAGATGCGGATATCGACGCTGCCATGAGCGGGAATCTTTGCCGGTGCGGCACCTATCCGCGTATCCGGGCTGCGGTGCGGTCGGCGGCGAGGGCGCTGAACGGATCATGATACGTACGGTGGCAATGGCACTGCTCTTGCCAGGCATGGTGTCAGCCGAGGAGATCCTGGGCAGCAAGACTGACGGACTTGCGGCCTGGGACAGAATTTTTGAAGTTGTCTCCCACCCAAGATGTGCAAACTGTCATACAGGCCCGTCTGACCGGCCGATGTGGTCCGGACCATCCTATGGCGAGACCCGTGTACATGGCATGAACATCCGCGCGGGCGAGAGCCGGATCGGCGCGGAGTTCATCCCCTGCAGAACCTGCCATGTTACCAGCGAAACTGCGTCCAACGATACGCCACATTCCGCGCCTCAGGTGGCAGATGCCTGGCGTCTCGCCCCCGTCGAGGCCCATTGGTTCGGGCAAAGCAGCGACGACGTCTGCCGGCAACTGCGTGATCCGGAACGCAACGGTGGCCGCACGGTCGAGGAGCTGGCAGACCACCTTGACCACGATGTGATCCTGCACTGGGCCTGGTCGCCGGGGGGCGGGCGCGAACCCGCGCCATACAACCTTGATATCCATATCCGAGATCTCCGGATATGGGGCAATGCAGGGCAACCCTGCGCGTCAGACTGAGTGGGGTCGCGGGCCCGTTACTCTGCGGCGGGTGCTGTCAGGCCAAGACCGGAAATCGCGCGCAGTTCTGTGATGACCTCGCTGACGCCTTCACCATGCCGTAGCGCGCAGAAGACGAACGGTCGCCCGGCACGCATTCTGGTGGCATCCCGCTGCATCACCTCCAGCGAAGCGCCCACATGGGGGGCTAGGTCCGTCTTGTTGATGATCAGGATATCCGAACGCGTTATCGCAGGGCCGCCTTTGCGCGGAATCTCTTCTCCGGCAGCTACGTCGATAACGTAAAGCGTCACGTCCGCCAGTTCCGGGGAGAAGGTGGCGCTGAGATTGTCACCGCCGCTTTCAATCAGGATCGCCTCGACGTCGGGATGGCGTTTCTGCATCTCGTCGACTGCAGCAAGGTTGATTGAGGCGTCTTCGCGGATAGCGGTATGCGGGCAACCGCCTGTCTCCACACCGATAATCCGGTCCTGCGGCAGGATCTGCAGGCGCAGCAGCGCGTCTGCGTCCTCGCGGGTATAAATGTCGTTGGTAATGACCCCGATCGAGTGATCGGGAGACAGCGCGCGCGCCAGTGCAGCGGTCAGTGTGGTCTTTCCGGCGCCAACAGGGCCGCCGATGCCGATACGCAGCGGGCCATTCAGGGAAGTCATGTGCGGAACACCTTTGAGTATAGAGTTTCGTGGCGCATCGCAGCAATGTCGCCTGCGATGCAGTTGGACCAGAGTGCTGCACCTTCGGCGGCGGCCTCTTCAGCCGTGGTGCGGATGAGCGGTTCAAGCGACGCCAGAACTGCTTGCCCTTCGGTCTGACCAAGCGGTACAAGCCGTACCGCGGCACTGATCAGGTTGGCCGCGAAGGCATGCAGATAAGCTCCGCTGGTCAGGTCCAGCGGCAGGCCCTGCCGGGCCGCTGCAACGCCAACCGCAACCGGATACGTACGGCCACCGACACCGGTTTCCCAGATCGCGTCGACCGTTCGCGCAAAAGCGGCCCCCTGATCACATGTTTCGGTCAGTCGTTCAGACCCAGCCGCAAGCGCCCGCGCGATGTCATCCGTTTCACCGGCAGTTTCAGTATCGCGCCAGGCTCTGGCCAGCAGCGTGGCATCGCTCCGGCCACCGCCGTCTGTGAGAATATCGCTGACCCACAGGCGCAGACCAGCAGATGTCTGCAGCGTGCCTGAGGCGATCACCTCCTCCAGTCCGTGACTGTAGGCAAAGGCACCGACGGGGAACCCCGGCGACATCCATTGCATCAGAGTCAGAATGTCAGTGTTCATGAGGGTGCGCATGATCGTGGTGATGATGTCCGTCCGGCCCATGCGTGGCAGAATGATCGTGGCCGTGCGTGCGCCCGTGGCCATATGCACCGCCTTCGGGCGTGAATGGCTCTGTCACATCGCGCACGTCTGCGCCGAGCCTGGTCAGCAGGTCGGCCATGACCTTGTCCTGCTGGATCAGCAGTCTTTCAGCCTCAATCTGACAGGGCGTGTGGCGGTTTCCGATATGCCAGGCAATGCGGTGCAGATCGTGACCGCGGATTTCCAGCAGTGGTTCAGGGGCCGCCACAACGCGGATCAGCCTGCCGTCTGCGGTCTGCAGCGCATCGTCATGGCCGATCGATGTCGTACGCGGCAGATCGACAAGAATCTGCTGTCCTGACTGTGTGGTCAGAACCTTGCGCCGCAGAAAACGGGCATCATAGTCCAGGCTTACCTGATCGGTTGCGGTGTCTGAATGATGTACAATTGTTTGTGCTGTTTGCATGGGATGTGCCCTCAGAACATGAAATAGCGCTGCGCCATGGGCAGAACCTCTGCCGGCTGGCAGGTCAGCAACTCGCCGTCCGCGCGTACTTCGTAGGTTTCGGGATTCACCTCAATCTCAGGCAGGTGATCATTCAGCACAAGGTCCTTTTTGCCGATCCCGCGCGTGCCCTTCACCGCGACAACATCCTTGGCCAGCCCCAGCCTGTCGCCAATACCGGCGGCTTCAGCCGCAGCACTGACAAAGGTCACAGCCGAGCGTTCAACCGAACGGCCAAAAGCGCCAAACATAGGGCGGGTGTAGACCGGCTGTGGTGTTGGAATCGACGCATTCGGATCCCCCATCTGGGCGCAGACAATTGTGCCGGCCATCAGAACCATTTCCGGTTTCACCCCGAAAAACGCCGGGTTCCACAGGCACAGGTCCGCACGTTTGCCGACTTCAATGCTGCCGATCTCGTGGCTGATACCATGGGCGATGGCCGGGTTGATGGTGTATTTCGAGATGTACCGACGGACACGCAGGTTGTCGTTTTCGCCGGTTTCTTCCGAAAGGCGCCCGCGCTGTTTTTTCATTTTGTCGGCGGTCTGCCAGGTCCGGATCAGTACTTCGCCCACACGCCCCATGGCCTGGCTGTCGGACGCGATGATCGAAAAGGCGCCCATATCGTGCAGGATATCTTCGGCAGCGATCGTCTCGCGGCGGATGCGGCTTTCCGCAAAGGCCACGTCCTCGGGGATCGATTTGTCCAGATGGTGACAGACCATCAGCATGTCGAGATGCTCTTCGAGCGTATTGACGGTGAAGGGGCGGGTCGGGTTCGTGGAAGAGGGGAGCACATTGGCGTCCCCGCAGATTTTTATGATGTCCGGCGCGTGTCCACCGCCAGCACCCTCTGTGTGGAATGCGTGGATTGTGCGCCCCTTGATGGCCGCCACGGTGTTTTCGACAAACCCGCTTTCATTGAGCGTGTCGGTGTGGATCATCACCTGCACATCCATGTCATCGGCAACCGAAAGACAGCAGTCGATGGCACCGGGGGTCGTGCCCCAGTCTTCGTGCAGTTTCATCGCGCAGGCGCCGCCTTCGACCATTTCAACAAGCGCCTCCGGCAGCGAGGCGTTGCCTTTGCCCGAAATGCCGAAATTCATTGGAAAGGCATCAAGTGACTGCAGCATCCGCCCGATGTGCCAGGGGCCCGGCGTACAGGTCGTAGCCAGTGTGCCATGCGCGGGGCCGGTACCGCCGCCCAGCATCGTGGTTACGCCCGAGTGCAGCGCATCCTCGATCTGTTGCGGGCAGATGAAGTGGATGTGGCTGTCAAACCCACCTGCCGTCAGGATACGGCCTTCACCGGCAATGGCCTCGGTCGAAGGGCCGACGATGATGTCGACGCCCGGCTGAGTATCCGGGTTGCCCGCCTTGCCGATCCTGGCGATGCGCCCGTCCCGCAAACCCACGTCGGCCTTGTAGATGCCCGTGTGATCCACAATCAGTGCATTGGTGATCACCGTGTCCACGGCGCCGCCTTCGCGCGTCACCTGCGACTGGCCCATACCGTCGCGGATGACCTTGCCGCCGCCGAACTTCACTTCTTCGCCGTAGGTTGTCAGGTCTTTTTCGACCTCAATGATCAGATCGGTATCCGCCAGGCGCACCCTGTCACCGGTGGTTGGCCCGAACATGGCGGCGTAATTGTCGCGTGAGATACTGGTTGCCATGGCTCAGAGGTCCCCCATGATCTGCTGGTTGAAACCGTAAATGCGCCGCGCGCCCGACACCGGGATCAGGTTAACTTCGCGCCGCTGGCCGGGCTCAAACCGCACAGCTGTGCCCGCCGCGATGTCCAGCCGCATGCCGCGTGCTGCGTCACGGTCGAATTCCAGCGCGCTGTTGGCTTCGGCAAAGTGATAGTGGCTGCCGATCTGCACGGGCCGGTCGCCTGTGTTGGCGACCATCAGCGTGATCGCTTCGGTGCCCTCGTTAAGGGTGATGTCACCTTCGGCGGTGATGATCTCTCCGGGTATCATGGGGCCTCCTCAGCGGATCGGGTTGTGCACGGTCACCAGTTTGGTGCCGTCTGGAAACGTGGCCTCGACCTGTACGTCATGGATCATCTCCGGCACGCCTTCCATACATTGCTCGCGGGTGATGACATGCGCGCCGGCCTCCATCATATCCGCGACAGACCGTCCATCCCGCGCGCCTTCGACAACAGCGTCTGTGATAAGGGCGATAGCCTCAGGATGGTTCAGTTTCACACCTCGGGCGAGCCGCCTGCGCGCGACCTCTGCGGCCATTGCCACAAGCAGTTTGTCTTTTTCTCTTGGGGTCAGCTGCATAAGTCAGAGTCTCCAGCATCTTGGCAGTTTGTCTTGTGAAAGGTGGTCGAGCAGGGGCACCAGCGACTGGCGCAGGCGAAAACCATCGTCGGCCAGAATGCGGCAGACCAGAACATCGGGCGCCAGAAGGCTCGCGCCGCCGGTGGGGCCTGCAATTTCCCGCACAAGGTCCAGCGCGCCTTCGGCGGCGGGGTGCACCCAGAGAATACTTGCCATCGCGCGGGCACCGCCGGCAACAGCGGGGCGGTCGAGCTGTGCTGCGGCATCGCCGGCAAAACGCAGCCCGTCGACCCACAGCGGCTTGCCCGCGCGCCGCACCTCGACCCTGTCTGTGAAGGAAAGGCTCCGCACATCCTCGCCCATGGCCTGACGTCCGAAAATCAGAGGCTCCACCATCAGGAACCGGGCGTCGCCGGACAGATCGACCTGCAGGTCCCGCGACAGTGCGGCGCCGTCAAACAGAATGGTTTCCTGGGGCAGCCAGTGAAGCGTCGCGTCGCCTTTGGCTTCGAGGCGGTTCACAATCTGACCCGTCTGGCCTTCCTGCGCACGATAGGCGCGTTCAGCTGCCTGGGTTGTGACTGTCAGATGTGTGCCGATCGCTGCTTCAGCTGCAGTCGCGAAGCGGTCGCCCCCGGTAACACCACCAGCCGTGTTAACGAGAACGGCTTCAACATCCCGCCGGTTGCGCGGGAAAAGCACTTTGAGCGCACCGGCCTGCCGCAGAGTGTCAATGACAGTCTTGCCGCTCCGCGCCCTGACTGAGATGCCGGCCTCTCCAATGGCGCGGGGCTGGTCAAGATGAGTAGGCGTGGACATCAGCACGAGAGGCCGCTCCGGAAGGCATTAGAGGATCAGCAGACCTTCCCATGCGGCTCCGGGTTTGACCAATTTCTTTTAACTTTCTGGCGCAATTTGCGGACGGTTGCACATTTTTTCAGCAGGTCGCGCAGGCTGCACTCATGAAAGGCCGGGAACAGGGCGTTGCGGACCAGGATCCAGCCGCCGGATGTGATCGGCAGCGCCCGGCGCGAAAACCTCACACACGATGGGGTCATGCCCGGGCACAATCAGTTCCGGTCTGCTGGCCAGACGCAGCAGCGTATCGAACCCGTCCAGCATGTTCTGCAGGTCGACAACGATCGGAAAGGGTTTCCTCGCGACGAAGTTTTCATAGTAGTGCGCAGCGTCCGAGGCCAGCACCATCCAACCCAGTTCCGTACGTACACGCACGGCCTGAAGGCCTCGACTGTGGCCACCGATGCAATGAACCGTAACCCCGTCAGCGATCTCCGCATCCCCGTCCGTGAAGATCACCTTGCCGGAGTAAAGCCGCTGCACGGCTTCGCAGATATGCCCGGCGGTGAACGGCATCCGGAGCGTGTCATGACACATGCAGGGACCAGTCGCGTAAGCCATTTCCGCCGCCTGCATGTGCAGGCGGGCGTTCGGAAACAGATGCAGGCCGCCCGCGTGATCGTAATGCAGATGGGTCACGATGACATCTGTTATGGCCTCCGGCGTAATGCCCAGCGGGGCAAGCGCTGTGACCGGATTCAGACGGATCGGGCGGTCCCGGCTGGCAGCTTCGGCGTCATCATAACCGGTGTCGACAAGAATGGTCCTCGGGCCACACCGCAGCAGCCACATAAAGTAGTCCATCGGGTGGGGCGCATCGTGGTTGTCATCGAAGATAAAGCTGTCCCGTCGCGTACGGCTGTTCCGGTCAGCGTATTTCACGGCGTGAATTTCCCAGGTGCTCATTGGCGGACATCCGACCAGGTTGTAACAGATTTGGCAGCAACCATAGGATCGGTTTCTGCAGCGAATTTCACAAAATGCGGCAGCGTCAGATGCGTCTGAAAATCAGCCTCGCTGTCATAGATCTCATAAAGAAAAACAGTTTCCGGACGCCCGGGGTCGGTCGCGACGTCAAACTGCCTGCAGCCAGGTTCATCCGAAAGGGATGCTGATGCGTTTGCATACATCAGCGGCAGAAAATCGGGCATTCTGCCCGGTGAAATTTCAAAGGTGACGGTAACAGCGTACATATCTGTCCTTCCCGGGCGTTGGTTGCCTCTGACTTTGCACCGTCCGGTGGGCACCGGACAAGATTACCGTGTCAGATATTGTGAATTTATTATTGCATTTTTTAATGTATACGTTAAAGTGTAAAGACCTTTTTAATACCCGGGCAGTCAGGAGTTCAGATGAAGTCGAGTTTTAAGGTCGCCGTTTTTGAGGGCGACGGTATCGGGCCGGAAATCACGCGGCCGACCGTTGAAATCCTTGCGGCGCTGGCAGCCAGGAGCGGCTACCGGCTGAGCTTTGATGCGGTGCCGGCGGGGGCTGCGCACTATGCGAAAACGGGGGAATCCCTGCCATCTGCTTCGCTTGATGCGGCGCGCGCGGCCGACGCGATTTTGTTGTCTGCGATGGGTCTGCCTTCTGTTCGTTATCCGGATGGCACCGAAATTTCGCCTCAAATCGATCTGCGCAAAGAGCTGACCCTGTTTGCCGGCGTGCGCCCGGTTCGGATTTTTCCGGGGCAGCGTACACCGCTGAACCTGCCGTCCGGCAAAGAAGTTGATTTCGTTCTGATCCGCGAAAGTACCGAAGGGCTGTTTCATACGCAGGGATGTGGAGAAGTCAGCGAGAACGAAGCGCGCGAAACGCTTCTGATCACCCGGGACATCTCGGAAAAGCTCTTTATGTTTGCCTTTGGACTTGCCCGTGAACGCCGCGCCGCGGGGCGTGGTCCGGGACGGGTCACCTGTGTGGACAAAGCCAACGTGTTCCGCGCCTTTGCCTATTTCCGTGCGCTTTTTGATGCAGAGGCTGAAAAACACCCGGATCTGCAGGCGGACCACGCCTATGTGGATGCCACGGCGCTCTGGTTTGTGCTGAAACCTTGGGATTTTGATGTTCTCGTGACGGAAAACATGTTCGGCGACATTCTGTCGGATCTCGGAGCGGGCCTTATGGGCGGGCTGGGGGTCGCGCCGTCGGCGGATATCGGACTCAAGCATGCGGTTTTTCAGCCATGCCACGGTTCTGCTCCGGATATTGCAGGGCAGGGGATTGCGAACCCGATGGCCATGATCCTTTCGGCTGCTATGATGCTGGAATGGCTGGGCGTCCGCTCCGAGGCGCCTGCGCTGCGCGAAGACGGCCGTGTTTTGCGCGAGGCGGTCGAGCGGGTAATCTCAGGAGGGCAGGTGTTGACAGCAGACTTTGGCGGACAGGCCACAACAGAACAGGCAGCGGCTGCTGTGGCCGCTGAACTTGGCCTGTGAACGCTTCCGGCCCGATCCGCGTTGCCTGCCTCGGGGCGGGTTATTTCAGCCAGTTTCACTATGATGCCTGGAGCCGGATTGAAGGGGTGGAAGTCGTCGCATCCGCCGACCTGAACATTGCCGCCGCACAAGCGACGGGGCTGCCAGCATTCGGCAGCCTGGCCGAACTGCTTGCCGCGAAAACTCCGGATGTCCTGGACATCATTCTTCCTCCGCCGGGGCATGCGCCCTCTGTGCGGATGGCAATCGCTGCAGGTGTCGGCACGATCATCTGCCAGAAACCGTTTTGCCGCGACCTTGAGGAAGCCCGAACCATTGCCGCCGAAGCGGATGCCGCCGGTGTAACCCTCGTGGTGCATGAGAACTTCCGTTTCATGCCCTGGTATCGTTTCATCCGTGAACAGATCGACTCCGGTCGGATCGGCACCCCGATGCAGGCCACCTTCCGGCTGCGCCCGGGCGATGGTCAGGGGCCGGATGCCTATCTGGACCGCCAGCCATATTTCCAGCAGATGCCACACTTTCTGATCCATGAGACAGGTGTGCACTGGATTGATACGTTCCGGTTTCTGTTTGGTAATCCAACCGCAGTCTATGCTGACCTGCGCCAGATCAATCCGGTGATTGCGGGCGAGGACGCTGGTATGGTTCTCTTCGACCATCCGGATGGGGTGCGCACCGTTTTTGACGGAAACCGGCTGGCGGACCATGTTGCTGAAAACCGTCGCCGTACGATGGGCGAGGCGACATTCGAAGGGACCGGAGGCTGCCTCACACTGCTGGGCGACGGAAGTGTTTCCTTCAGGGCTTTCGGGTCCAATGACACAGACATTATTCTCGGGCCGGATCAGTCCACAGGCTTTGGCGGTGACTGCGTACTGCATCTGCAGTCCCATGTAATCGACTCTCTGAGAAACGGCACGGGGCCTGAAAACACTGCAGCAGACTACCTTACGGTTATCGCTGTGCGGGATGCCATCTACGCTTCTGCAGAAAACGGGCGTAAGGTTATGCTATGATTTTCGGGCCGCCAAATGATTTCAGGGAAAAGTCCAACAGCTACCGCGCTGTGGGGGAGCTGAGGCGGCTAATTTTTGCAGGCGAACTGTCCCCGGGTTCCGATCATCTGGAAACAGAACTGGCGGAGCGCCTGGGGATGTCACGCACGCCGGTGCGTGAAGCCGCACTGATGCTTGAAGCGCAGGGCCTGGTCGAGGTCAGGCCCAGGCGCGGCATCCGGATCCTGCCTGTCTCGCCGGAAGACATGCAGGAGATCTATGACATACTGACCGAACTTGAAGCGCTCGCAGCATCCCGCGCAGCCTCAATCCCGCCCGCGGAACGGGACCTGGAACCTCTGGAGCGCAGCATAGCGGACATGGAAGCCGCATTGCAGTCAGAAGACCGGCAGGCCTGGGCTGACGCAGATGAACGTTTCCATACCGAACTTGTGCGGCTGGGCGGCAACCGCCGTATTGAGGCGATCACCGCGATGATGGCGGATCAGGTGCGGCGGGCCCGCGCCATGACTCTTTACATGCGCCCTGCACCGGTGAAATCGCACGAGGACCACCGGGGTGTCCTGGAAGCGATCCGGGCTGGCGACGCAGAAACTGCCCGCGCCATTCACCACGCGCACCGGACAGATGCGGGTAAAATGCTGATCGCACTGCTGCGTCAGCACCGCTTTCACCAGCTTTGACAGGACCAGCGGACCATTGTGTGGCCGGGCGAACCTGCTATGACCCTTGCCCATGAGTTCTGAAACTGCACTGCGCGAACTGATCTGCACTCTGGCAGCCTCGATGTTCAACAGAGGGCTGACGGGCGGCAGCACCGGAAACATCTCGGTCCGAACGTCTGATGGCGGTCTGCTGGTTTCGCCCACGGGCATGAGTTTCGGCAGGCTTGATCCGGCCCGGCTGAGCCGGTTCGACGCCTCTGGCCGGCTGATCGACGGGGACCCGCCGACCAAGGAAATGCCCCTGCATTCCGCATTCTACGAGACGCGCAGTACTGCCGGGGCCGTGGTGCATCTGCATGCGTGCCACTCGGTGGCCTGGTCGATGATGCCGGATGCCGATGAGGACAACTTTCTGCCACCGCTGACACCCTACGCAATCATGAAGCTGGGCCGGGTAAAGCTGCTGCCTTTCTTCATGCCGGGGGATCCGGCCATGGGCGACGCCGTGCGTGGTCTGGCCGGAAAACGCTCTGCCGTGATGCTCGCCAACCATGGGCCGGTTGTGGCGGGAAAGGACGTGGAGGCCGCCTGCAACGCCATCGAAGAACTGGAAGACACGGCGCGGCTTGCCATGATGATGCGGGGGATTGATGCCAGAATGCTGACGCAGGAGCAGGTCAGCGGGCTGGTCAGCCGCTTTGATGTGGAGTGGGACGATTGACAGCATTCTCAGCCAATCTTGGATTTCTCTGGGCGGATCTGCCGCTCGCTGATGCCATCCGTGCAGCCCATGCCGCCGGATTTGACGCTGTGGAGTGCCACTGGCCATATGAGCACGATGCCCGTGGCGTGCGCGACGCGCTGGACGAAACCGGTTTGCCGATGCTGGGGCTCAATACTGTGCGCGGGGATACCGCCGCCGGCGAAAACGGCCTGTCGGCCCTGCCCGGCCGCGAGGCCGAGGCACGTGCCGCCATTGATCAGGCCGTGGAATACGCGCAGCAAATCGGCGCCGGCGCGGTACATGTGATGGCAGGCTTTGCCTCCGGTCCCGCCGCAGATGCCGTTTTCGTGGAAAACCTGGAATACGCCTGCGGCCGCGCGGGTGCGCATGGGCTGACAATTCTGATTGAACCACTGAACGGTTACGATGCGCCCGGGTATTTCCTGAGTTCCACAGATCAGGCCTCAGATATCATCGCGCGTGTTGGTGCAGGCAACCTGAAACTGATGTTTGACTGCTACCATGTGCAGCTGAACGAAGGGGACCTGACGAACAGACTGACGCGGCTGATGCCTGTGATTGGTCACATCCAGTTCGCATCGGTGCCGGACAGGGGCACGCCCGATCACGGTGAGATCAGCTATGCCCATATCTTTGAGCATCTTGCGGCACTGGGTTACGCGCGTCCGCTGGGGGCGGAATACAAACCGAAACAGCCAACCCAGGAGACACTCGACTGGATGCGCCTGTTCTGACCTTTTCAGATACGGATGAGACGCCCGCGGTTGCGCAATGCTCGTAACGCGCTGAGCGCCGTCAGTGCCGAAGTTTTCGGGTTTGATGCGAGTGGTTTCCCGGTCGTGCTGTAGTCCACTGCAACGGCTGGTCCCTCTGCCTGAATGCGGTGCGTGTTCGCTGTTGCACCCGGATCTGCAATCAGCGTCACCCGGGTGCGGTCAAACCCGACCGCAGCCAGTGCAACGGTCGCTACCACATTGGCATTTTTCTGAAACAGATGGGCCGCTTCCCGGGCGGAGCCCGTGAAAAACGCTTCTGGTTTTTCGAGGGTCGCAAGATCGCACATGTCCTCGGCCGGCGTTCCCTGCCAGGCCTGTGGTGCTTTGCGTCCGGAATATTCCACACTGTCGATACCGCCCTGCGCTGCCCCAAGTGCATCAATCCCGCCGATGGCACCGGGCAGGACCGACGCCTGCGCATGTCCCGCGCGTGCGGCTGTCTGCAGCTGGTCCAGCGTAGCGGGGTCCGCCAGAGCGCCTGCGGAAAGTATGCCCACATCAATGCCCCGGTGAAGGACACGCGGCGCGACATCATGTACGGCTGCGTGCCCTGCACATTCCAGGACAAAATCTATATCGCCGGGTAACTCTTCGGGACTTGCCGCAACGCACACACCAGGGCCAAGCAACGCCCGGGTTTCAGCGACCCTTGCGGGCCGGACCAGAACAGCCGCCAGCGTCACATCCGGGTCTTCCTGCAGCCTGTTGCTGACTTCGGCGCCAATGGCACCATACCCAATAATCGCGACCTGTCTTTTTTGCCGGGGATCTGACTGCCTGCTCATCGGTAAAGCCTTATGCCTGAAACTGCGATGTCGGCCTGAAACTCACGCCCGATTGCAAGGATGCCGACGCGCCGCAACCGTGAAGGGTCAAAGGTGATATCTGTTCTGTGAGGTTCAAAATCTGAAAACGGCACCCGGATACTGGACCAGTCAGGGTCAGCCCGGAACGATGCGCGATAGGAATGCCAGGGCTTGCGCAGCTGATCGGTTCTGAGCCGGATGTCATAGGTTTCTGAATTGCCCTGCACGTCAATCTCAATGCCCTGCCAGGCGGAGGCGTCAAAGGGTCCGGAGCCTGTTTCCGTGTCAAAAGCGATCTGGATGAACCCGCCGTTGTTTTCGGTTGAAACCTTGCCTGTCAGCCGGATGGCAGGACGTCCGTCCACTGTGGTTTCCTCGGCACGTCCGGCAGAAACCCCGCCCATGACACTGTCCGCGACATATTCCCATGAGGGGGTAAATTCCAAAGCCGGGTCTCCTGCTGCCGGGGCGCTCAGGCCGCACAATACCAAGGCCATGATGTGTTTCTGCATGGCCGCGGTCATTTTTGTGTCAGCTGAACTGTCATTCCCTGTTTCAACCTGGCGCACATAGTGTTGCGGGCAAGGCATTCCGGGGCGAAATCATGCCGCTCTGTGCCCCCGGCTCCAGACTCCGCGGATGCGTGGCGTGGGGCCGCTGTCGCTGACCCGCACGAGATCACCGCGCAGCCCGGCCTCTATTTGTCCCCGGTCTGTCAGGCCCGCGGCCTTTGCGGGGTTGTCGGTAACACACCGGACAGCACGGGGAAGATCCTGCCAGATGTCCGCCAGATGGAAGGCCGACAAAAGCAGGGCGGAGGGAATGTAGTCCGAAGAAACGATGTCCAGCAGACCGGCCCCGGCAAGTTCCCGGGCCGAGACGTTGCCGGAATGTGACGCGCCGCGGATGATATTGGGCGCTCCCATCATCACCGCAATGCCGGCCTCCGCACAGGCCTGTGCGGCCTCCTGGGTTGTCGGGAACTCCGCAAAATTTACACCATTGGCGGCCGATTGTCTGACCTGATCCGCTGTCGTATCATCGTGACTGGCCAGAACAGCGCCATAGCGCCGCGCCTCAGCCACTGCACCTGCTTCGTGTTTAGCGCCGTAAACCGTCTGCAGTTCGCGCAGATGTACGACATGGCGCGTGAATTCCGCATCCGTCAGTCCGCGTTTTTTGGCCACATAGGCTTTCATGACATCCAGATCGCTGAACTGCCGCTGACCGGGCGTATGATCCATCAGGCTGACAATGCCGATGCGGTCTTCCGGGCCGAACTCCGCCATTTCCTGCAGCAGGGTTTCAGAACAGATCTCTGCCCTCAGATGCAGGTAATGGCTGATCCTCAGGTGACCGGCCTGCCGGGCTGCCAGGATTTCACCGGCCATCTGGCGTGCATAGGCACCGTAGCGTGTCGTGCTGTTGTGTATAGAGCCAACCCGCAAAGCATCGAACACAGTTGTGATGCCGGTCGACGCGAGTTCAGCATCATGCGCAAAAAGCGCAGGCATGTGGGGCCAGTCCACTCCGGGTCTGGGCTCAATATGCCGTTCCAGATTGTCTGTGTGCAGTTCCACGAGGCCCGGCAGCACGTAATCGCCCCCACAGTCTACGGCTCCGGGCGGTACCGTGGTGCCTTCCCGGATGTCACAGATCTGCCCGTTCTGCAGGTGCACGCTGCCGGTCAGCAGGCTGTCGTTCAGAACAAGCCGTGCGTTGGCGAGACAGAGCGCGTCACTTTCCTCATTATTCGGAGTGTTTGCTGAAAGATCAGGTGAATTCATGGTGTCCGGCTTTCAGTTTTGCGTGTCTTTGGATGGGTGTGCGGCGGGTGGTGGTGATTTTTCATGCAACGGCACCTCTCTGGTCGAGCGCCACAAGTGCTGCGCTTACGGTTTCTTTGAGCGGGCCGTCGTTCGGGATGGTTACGGCGTTCGCATTGTCGGGCAATGGCCCCGGGTTCCGCGCAAGCCGGTGCGCAATTTCAGCGGCGGTTTCACGGCCTCGGGTGCCCAGCCGGTGGGCAAGGGTTTCCGGTCTTGCGGTGATGTTCAGAACCAGCAAAGCGGGAAACAGAGCAGCGGCATCCGTCAGAACCCCGCGTGACAGGTTCGCGATGCAATGGCGTCCGGCCTGAACGTCTGATGCAACCTGTGCGGGGATGCCGTACCGAAGGCCATGGGCATTCCAGTGCAGACAAAACCCACCCTGCGCGACTATACCGTCAAATTCCGCGGAACTGACGGCGTGAAAATTCTCGCCAGGTGCATTGGCTGGCCGCGTGATGGTGCGCGTGACCACCTGCAGGTCGGGCCGTGCCGCAGCGATACCCGCAATGACGCTGTCTTTGCCCACGCCGGACGGGCCGACAACTGCGATCAGATATCCCTCATTCATTGCGAGCCCCCAAGCGTAAATTCGGTGACATCGATGGCGCGGGTAGAGACACGGTTGCGCGCGGTTTTGTCATAGAAAATGCCGATGATGGCAGCGCTACGCTCCATTGCGTCCTCTATGAGGCTCAGAACGATGTCCCGGTTTACAGGGTCAAGACTGGCCGTCGGTTTGTCGAGAAGCATCGCGGGATATGCCCGGACAAAACCCCGCGCAATGTTGACCCTTTTTTGTTCGCCGCCCGAAAACGTAGTGGGGGACAGATCCATCAGGGCTGTTGGTATATTCAGGCGTTCCAGAAGTTTTGTAGCCCTGTCGCGTACTTCGGCGGGGTCAATGCCTGTCATCAAAAGGGGTACCGCGACCACATCATGGGCCGCAACGCGCGGAACAACCCGCAGAAACTGGCTGAAACAGCCAAGAACCTTGCGCCGCGTCCGGAAAATGTCCCGCGGCTGTGCGGCGGTTATGTCAGTGTCCCCGACAATGATCTGACCTGACCCGGCTATGCAGTTTCCGTAAATCATGCGCATCAGCGTCGATTTGCCGGTGCCCGACTCTCCGGTCAGGGCGACACACTCGCCGGGTGAAACGCGCAGCGAAACGCCCTTGAGAACGGGAATTTCCGCCGCTCCCTGGGTGTGCAGAACAAGTGTCTTTGAAACGTTTTGCAGTTCGATCATGGCCCGCCTCACACCTGCAGTACAGAGCTGACCAGCAGCTGGCTATAGGGGTGCTGCGGATCATCCGGAAAGCGATCCGTGAGCCCGTTTTCGACAACCCGTCCGGACTTCATGACCATCAGCCTGTCCGCCAGCAGGCGCACAACAGCAAGGT
Source organism: Roseobacter phycocola (assembly GCF_042055075.2). Classification (GTDB taxonomy): domain Bacteria; phylum Pseudomonadota; class Alphaproteobacteria; order Rhodobacterales; family Rhodobacteraceae; genus Roseobacter. The sequence continues at coordinate 539,006 of NZ_CP194010.1, forward strand.
CGTGGGTCACGATAACGGCCGACAGCCCCATGTCCCGCACCAGCCCGCGCAACAGATCCAGCAAAAGGGCCTGCACACTGACATCCAGCCCGCCGGTGGGTTCGTCCATAAACACCAGTCTGGGACCAGATACGAGGTTCCGGGCGATCTGCAGCCTTTGCTGCATGCCGCCGGAAAGGGTGCCGGGGCGCTCGTCAATACGGTCCTGATCAATTTCAACGCGTACCAGCCACTCCTTTGCCTCAGTACGGATGTCGCCATAGCGCCGGGCACCCACGGCCTTCAGGTGCTCGCCCACATTGCCACCGGCTGTGACACCCATGCGCAGGCCATCCTGCGCGTGCTGGTGCACGAACGCCCAGTCCGTGCGCGCGAGCATCCCGCGTTCCGGTTCTGACATGGCGACTGTATCGCGCGGTCCGTCGGCGCGCGTGTCAAAGATCACTGATCCTGTGTCCGCCACCAAATGCCCGGCCTGGCAATTCAGCAGTGTGGATTTGCCGGACCCGGATTCCCCCACGATGCCAATAACCTCGCCGGGGTAGAGGTCAAACGACACACCAGCGCAGCCAATGTGCCGGTCGTAACTCTTTCCGACATCGCGTGCTGAAAGCTGCGCCGTCTCTGTCATGGCGTGGTCCCGCCCGTTCCGCTTTCTGCCTTCGTGCGTGTGCAGAAATCTGTGTCAGAGCAGACAAGCATCCGGTTGCCGGCATCGTCCGTGATGACTTCGTCCAGACAGCTTTGGACGGCGCCGCAGAGACGGCAGGCCTGGTCAGCTCCGGAGGGATCAAACGGATGATCCTCAAAATCGAGACTGACGACACTTGTCCGTGGCGGCAGCGCACAGATGCGCTGTTCCCGCCCGGTCACAAACAGCTGGATCGCGGCCATATCCCCGAGTTTGGGGTTGTCGAATTTTGGTATGGGCGAAGGGTCCATGACATACCGGCCCTCCACACGGACCGGATAGGCACAGGACGCGGCGATGTGTCCGTGACGGCTGATGTAGTCGTAGAGCTTGACATGCATCAGACCGTATTCCTCCGGGCTGTGCATCCTGCGGGTTTCCTGCTCTCGTGGTTCCAGAAAACGCAGGGGCTCCGGGATCGGGACCTGATAGACCAATATCTGACTTTCCTTCAGCAGTGTCTCAGGGATGCGGTGTCGGGTCTGAATGACCGTCGCCTTTTCTGTGTGTGTTGTGGTCCGCACACCAGCGGTCCGTTCGAAAAATCTGTGGATGGAGGCCGCGTTTGTCGTGTCAACAAAACACTGATCGATCACTTTCAGACAGTCATCCGGCGTCATCACGGCAACCGACACGTGCACGCCGCCTGTTCCCCAGCCATAGGGCATGGGCATCTCGCGGCTGGCAAAGGGCACCTGATAGCCGGGAATCGCAAGGCCCTTGAGGATGGCGCGGCGGATCATGCGTTTGGTCTGCTCATCCAGGCAGGCGAAGTTGTAGGCGTGATCGGTCTGCATCAGCGCATCCACAAGTGCCGCCTCTGCGCAGGCTTTGCGCCGCCCCCTGATCCATGCATGTCCGACCCCGCCGGACGTCAGGCGCAGCGTGCAGCGTGTGACAGTCATTGCGCCAAGTTTGAAAAGTGTTCCCGTGCCCACGGCGCGGCCACGCACCATGACACTGTCAATCTCCGGCTCGCGCAACCAGTCAAAGTCACGGCGCATATCATGCGTATCAAGAAGGCCGGAAATCGGACCTGCCTGTGCGCGGGCCAGCAGGCCTATCAACGCCTTGCGGTCAGTATCCTGATCCGGAAAGTCTTTCATCTCGACAACTTTGCTTCATTCTATACAACTAGACATATCATACTATGAATCCGCTGAACGCGAAGCAATGATTTCCGGAGGAGCGGCCAACATGACCAACAAACGCCGCAAGACACCTGTCTGGCTGGCCATTGCAGGGCAGATCCGGGGCGACATTGCCGAAGGGCGGTACCGGCCTGGAGACAGAATGCCGACCGAAGCCGCGCTGTCGGCAAGGTTCGGGGTCAACAGGCATACGGTCCGCCACGCGCTGGCGCATCTGACAGAAGAGGGGCTGGTGCGTACACGGCGCGGCGCGGGCACTTTTGTGGCAGATACGCCGACGGATTACCCGATCGGTGGCCGCGTGCGGTTTCACAAAAATCTGCTGGCGGCGGGGCGATCGCCGGAAAAACGTATACTGCAGATCGAGACGCGTGCTGCAGCGGCCGGCGAGGCGCGGGCGCTCGGTCTGGAGGCGGGCGAACCGGTCTGCTCCTATCACGGTCTGTCTTTCGCCGACGGGCAGCCCATAGCCCTTTTCGAGAGCATCTTTCCGGAAACCAGACTGCCTGGCATTGCACAGGCACTGCAGCATACACGCGGGGTAACCCAGGCGCTGGATCTTTTGGGCGTGACTGATTACGCGCGCATTTCAACCCGGCTCACCGCTGTGCTGGCAGATGCCACCCAGGCACTGCACCTGCATCTGCGCGAGGGCGATCCGCTCCTGCGGTCAACCGGGGTCAACGCGACAGATGACGGGCAGCCTGTCGAATTTGGCCGGACTGTTTTCGCCGGGGACCGGGTAACGCTGATTATTGGTTAGGGCTCTAAAGACAGCTGACTTGCAACCGGGGGCGGCCCGCATGCCGGTTTCGGGATCAGGGCGAAACCGGCTCCCGCAGCCCAAGGATACTGCGGGCCTGCTGCCATGTGGCGACCGGCCGTTCGTGCTGTTCGCAGATGTCGGTGACAAGGCGTACCAGGGCCGCGTTCGACGGGGCAAGCCTGTTCCGGTCGAGGCGGACGTTGTCTTCGAGGCCCGTGCGGGCATGGCCACCGGCACCAACTGACCATTCATTGAGAACCCGCTGGTTTGCGCCAATCCCGGCGGCACACCAGGGGGCATCCGGACCGAACAGCCGCCGGACGGTTCTGACATAGAATTCAAAAACCTCCCGGTCTGCGGGCATCGCGTTCCTGACGCCCATGACAAACTGTACGTAAGGCGCCTCGGTCAGCTGACCGGCCTCATGCATCTGCGCAGCCTTCAGGATATGCGACAGGTCGAAGGCTTCGATTTCGGGCCGGACCCCGTGGGCGGCCATCTGACCGGCAAGCCAATCCACCAGTTCAGGCGGGTTTTCATAGACCCTCGTGGGGAAGTTATTTGATCCCACAGAAAGGGACGCCATATCGGGCGCAAGCGGCAGCATGCCACCGCGCGACCGGCCCGCTCCGGAGCGCCCGCCCGTTGAGAACTGGATGATCATGCCCGGGCAGTGTTTTTCGATGCCTTCCTTCAGGGCTGCAAATTTGTCGGGATCGCTGCTGGGGCTCTGATCTTCATTGCGGACATGCGCGTGGACAATGCTCGCACCGGCCTCGAACGCTTCATGTGTGCTCTCAATCTGCTCGCTCACAGTGATCGGGACGGCAGGATTGTTTTCCTTGCGTGGCAGCGACCCTGTGATCGCCACGCAGATCATGCAGGGCGTACTCATTTGGCGGGTGCCAGAACAAAGTCGTGCACGACTTCGTAGTAGGGACGATCAAATCCGGCCCGGGCGATCTGTTCCGGATCTGAAATCAGGTCGAATTTTGCCAGCAGGCTTTCCTTTACGCCGAAAACGGCGTCCGAATGGATATAAGGATCGTCGGGATCAAAGATATGCGTGATCAGGGTCTCGAACCCCGGTGCTTCGAGGATGTAGTGCAGATGTGCCGGACGGTAAGGATGGCGACCGAGTTTCTGCAGCATCTGACCCACCGGACCATCGTCAGGAATGGGATAAAATTTCGGCTTCACGCCTTTGAAGTGGTAGGTTCCGTCAGGGCCTGTCCGGAAAACGCCCCGCAGATTGAAATCCGGCTGCAGACCCTTTTGCTGGACATCGTAGAAGCCCTCGTCGTTCGCCTGCCAGACATCGATTTTGGCGCCATCCAGTGGCTGCCCGTCTGTGCCCATAATGCGCCCGCGCACGAGCATTGGTTCCCCTTTCTGGTCCAGACATATGTCGGCGCCCATCGGCAGTTCGGGCGCGTCCGGGACATGGAAGGGACCCAGGACCGTCGACTCTGAGGCGCCGGAGGGTTTGCGGTTATTGATTGCATCCACCAGCATCGAAACGCCGAGACTGTCCGACAGCAGGATGAATTCCTGCCGCCAGTCGTTGCAGGTATGCCCGACACTGGTCAGGAATTTGATTGCCTCAAACCATTCTTCCTGGGTGGGCTCGATTTCCTTTACCGCAGCATGCATGTGCTTTGTGATGACGGCCATAACCTCAGCAAAGCGTTTGTCGCTGGCATCCGCGTTGCGGCTGATCACGACGTCAGCGGAGTTCTCTTCGGTAAAATAACCCGGCTTTTCGGTGCTCATGGCGTGCCTCCTATCTGGCGAGTACGGCTGACAGGACGCGCGTCAGCTCGGCTGTGGGGTCCTCGGGCAGGCCGTCATGGCGCCAGCAGACGTGCTGATCCGGCCGCGTCAGGATACATCCCGCGTCTCCGACTTCGCGCGCCCGTGCCCAGTCTCCGGTATGGTCCACATATTCTTGCCGTGGCCCGATAATATGCGTGTGCAGTGTTATGCCCATCTCTGCTGCCGCCGTTTTCGCAGCCTCTGCCCAGGGCGCTCCACCCAGACCGGTAAAGAGCGTAAATGCACCACCCCCCGCAAGGTCCAGCGTCGAATGGCGGCCGCCTTTCTGGTTAAAGAGCCAGGCATGCGGGATCCGCGCGCCGGGCCAGGTCGTGGGCTGGTAATGCAGGTCGGCATCCTGGCGGAAGTCCGGTTCAACCTGCCCGTCGGTGACTGTAGCCTCCGAGCTGTAACGCTGGTTCATTTCGACGCCATGTGCGTCAAACTCATACTTTTTGAAGGCGATCGCCTCGCGGATGGCTGCGCGCTGCCGTTCGGCATCCGGCGTCGGGTCACAGCGGCCTTCGAGGTTTTTCTGCATGGTTTCGGGATCATTGCTTTCAGTAAGGCCAAGAGCCTCAAAGATGGGTCCGAATTCGCCGATGGACTGGTTGGCCCGCGTGACGATCTGTTTGGCCACCGGTGCCCGTTCGGTCGAATAAGTGTCCAGCAGGGCGGGGCCCGCCTCGCCGCGCAGAACAGCTGCCAGTTTCCAGGCAAGGTTGAAAGCGTCCTGGATCGAAGTGTTGGACCCCAGTCCGTTCGACGGTGGATGGCGGTGGATCGCATCACCCATGCAGAACACCCGGTCTTTCTGCAGGTGCGTCGCATAGTAATTATTGACCGTCCAGGTGGACCAGCTTGTGATGTCGACCTCAAGATCAGGGTCGCCTACAAGGTCACGCACGACCTTTTCTGCGAAGGCCGTGTCGACCTCCGGTGCGGGCTGGTTGATGTCATAGCCCCAGACGATCAGCCATTCGTTCCAGGGCCTGACCATACGCACCAGCCCCATGCCGATACCGCCCACATCGGCACCCGGCTGCACCACCCAGTAGAGAACGGAGGGGCGATGGGCGACAAAGCGCGAAAGATCCGCTTTAAAGAGAATGTTCATCGAGCCGCCCACGCCCATCTGACCCTCAAATGGCAGGTCAATGTGGTCAGCCACCAGTGAGTTTCCCCCATCAGCACCGACCAGATATTTTGAACGGATGGTGATCTCTTTTCCGGTCAGCCGGTCGAGGCATGTCGTCGTTACACCATCCCCGTTCTGTTCGTGGCGCAGGTATTCCGTGCTCATACGGGCCTGCGTGCCGCGCGCACAAGCCGTCTTGAAAAGGAGCGGTTCCATGAACGTCTGGGGCAGGTCATTCATAAAGGTGGGTGACGACAACAGGTGTTCAGCCTTGGACAACGGGTGCGTGCCCCAGCTTTTCATGCGGCCGATTTCTTCGCCAGCGAGGCTTTCGCAGAAAACATTCTCGCCCATGATCTCCTGCTCGGCGGCAAAGAGATAGGCCTCATTCTCCACCTCGCGCCCCAGATCGCGCAGGACCTCCATCGTGCGCTGGTTGGTGATATGTGCGCGCGGGGTGTTGGCCAGCCAGCGATACCGGTTGATCACCATGTTTTCGATGCCATAGGTCGACAGCAGCGCGGCAGTTGCCGAGCCGGCCGGTCCGGTTCCAATGACCAGCACATCTGTTGTGATATCTGCCATGTTTAATCCTCCGCTTGGGTCAGTTTGCCGCCCGTGAGCCGGCGGCGGATTGGGAAAAGGTCGAGCTCGGTGCGTTCCGAAATCAGGCCCCAGAGGCCGCGCGGTGCGATCAGCATGATCACAATGGCCAGCACACCAAGGCTCATCAGGTACCAGCTGCCAAAATCGGCCAGCAGTGACTGCAGGGCAAAGAACACGAGCACACCGATGATCGGGCCCTCGATGGTGCCGATCCCGCCGATGACGACGATAAAGATCACATAGGCGGTCCAGTCTGTGACGCTGAAGGCAGCGTCCGGGCTGATCCGGGCTTTCTGCATATAGATCAGTCCGCCCGCGAGGCCGGTGCCGAAAGCAGAGGTCAGGAAAACGATCCATTTCATGCGCGCCGCATCAACGCCTACGGATTTTGCGGCTTCTATGTTGTCGCGCACAGCGGCAAGGGCCAGACCGCGCCGGGTGCGCAACAGCCAGTAGATGCCGCCGATGGTTGCCAGTGCCAGCGCGAGCGCCAGCCAGTAGGCCAGAATATCGCGGGCTGCGGCCGACCTGACACCCAGTGTCTCCTCGATCAGCCCGACGAACCACATATCACGCGTTGCGTCGCGTGGCAGCGAGGTGCCGGTGCCGCCGCCGAGCGTTTTCCACTGGGCCATCAGCAGGCGTACGACCTCGGCGATGACCCATGTGCCGATCGCAAAGTAGGCGCCATTCAGGCGGAACGCGAAAAAGCCGGTTGGCACGGCAATTGCCAGTGCAGCGATGCCTGACAGCAGAATGGCAGGCACCGGATCCATGCCCCAGAGAATGACCGCGCCAAAAAGCGCATACGCCCCGGCACCGACAAAGGCCTGCTGGCCAATGCTGACCAGCCCGCCATATCCGGCCAGCAGGTTCCAGAACTGGGCCAGCACAAGCATGGTCAGAATAAAGAACATATCGCGGATGGTGCCGCGCCCGGCAAAGAACGGCAGAGCAACGAGCACCAGCACGAGAAGACCGGCAGCGGCTGTCGTGATGCGCGAAGCGGGTGTCTGAACGGAAACGGAATAGCTCATCAGTCATGTGCCCTTGGAAAAAGACCGCGTGGCCGGATCAGCAGCACGATCAGAAATGCGATGTGGCCTGAGAGAATCTGCCATTCGGGATTGACCGCAGCGCCGACGGTCTGCGCCACGCCAATGATGATCCCGCCCACCAGCGTGCCCCAGAGCGATCCGAGCCCACCGATGATCACGGCCTCAAAGGCATAGATCAGGCGTGCCGGCCCGATGTTCGGGTCAAAGTTTGCCCGCAGGCCGAGGTAGAGTGCTGCGATGGTGACGATGACCAGTGCGATACCTGTGGCCGTGGCGAAAATACTGGCAGGCCGAATACCCATCAGGCTTGCTGTTACGGCATCATCCGATGTGGCCCGGAAAGCGCGCCCGAGGCTGGTGCGGTAAAAGAGCTGGTTCAGGCCGACGATCACCAGTACTGCGGAGGCAAAAGTCAGCAGGGGCATCACACCCAGAGCGACCGGGCCCAGCTGAACAGATGCGGTCGTCAGAGCATCCGTCGGCAGACGCTGGCTGTCCGCAGAGAATGTCTCAAGCAACGCATTCTGCAGCACAACCGACAGTCCGAAAGTGACCAGCAGGGGGGGCAGAATGTCGTCGCCCAGGGTCCGGTTCAGCAGGAATTTCTGCAGCCCCCAGCCCATGCAGAACATCAGCGGCATGGCGATCAGCAGTGCGGCAAAGGGCGGCAGGCCCAGCAGAGTCACCAGAACCAGGATCAGATAGGCGCCCATGACGATCAGATCGCCGTGCGCGAGGTTCACCAGACGCATGATCCCGAAGACGAGGCTCAGACCTGCCGCGAAGAGTGCGTAAAGACCACCCAGCAGGATGCCCTGCAGGATCGTATCAATCCAGATCATTGGTTTGCTCCGAAATAGGCATCGTGGATTGCGTCGCGGCTCAGACTGTCCGGTGTGCCAGAAAGGGTGATGCGCCCTTCCATCATGCAATAGACGCGGTCGGCGACGGCCAGCGCCTGCGATATGTCCTGCTCCACCACAATCAGACTGGCACCTGCGGCTTTAATGGCCGGGATGGCTTTGTAGATGTCGCGGATCACGACTGGTGCGAGTCCAAGACTGATTTCATCGCACAAAAGCACACGCGGGTTGCTCATCAGGGCGCGCCCGATGGCTACCATCTGTTGCTGACCGCCTGACAGGGCGGTGCCCGGCGTGTTCCGGCGCTCTTTCAGTACGGGGAACAGCTCATAGACCGTATCCAGCGTCCAGTGCCCCCTCGTGCGGCGGCCATACGCGCCGATCAGCAGGTTTTCCTCGACCGTGAGGGACGGGAAAAGGCGGCGCCCTTCAGGCACCATGGCCACGCCGCGCGTGACGATTTCATCCGCGGGCAGGGCACCGATGTCCGCGCCATCGAACTGCACCGACGCTGCATCGTTGCGCAGAATGCCGGCAACGGAGCGCATCAGTGTGGTTTTTCCGGCACCATTGGCCCCGATGATGGCAACGGTTTCCGCCTCCCTCAGCTCGATGTCGACGCCGAACAGTGCCTGAAAATCACCGTATCCGGCCGTCAGGCCGGTTGTCCGCAGCAGCCCCATCAGACGTCGATCCCCAGATAGATTTCGCGTACTTCGCGGCTGGCCATGATGTCGTCCGGCTCGCCGATGCCTACAACACGACCGAAATCCAGCACCAGCAGGCGTTCAACCACAGACGTCAGCGCGTGCAGTACGTGTTCAATCCAGATGATGGTCACGCCCTGCGCGTGAATGTCCCGGATCGTCCCGATCAGCGCCTGGCATTCTCCTTCGGTCAGGCCGCCTGCAATCTCATCGAGTAACAGCAGCTTTGGTTTTGTCGCCATCGCACGCGCCAGTTCGAGACGTTTGCGCTCCAGCAAAGACAGTTGTCCGGCGGCCATATTGGCGCGGTGGATCATGCCCGTGCGTTCCAGAACGTCAGCACAATCATCCAGAACTGCTGCTTCGCTCAGATTGCGCCCATGCGTCGCGGCAACCACGAGGTTCTCGTAAACCGTCAGCTTTTCAAAGGGCTGGGGGATCTGAAACGAGCGGCCGATGCCGGTCAGGCAGCGTTCCATCGCTGAGACCCGCGTCACATCCCAGCCGCCGAACCGGATGCTGCCCGCATCGGCGCGCAGGTTGCCGGTGATCAGGTTGAACAGCGTAGACTTTCCCGCACCATTGGGCCCGATGATCCCGAGGGCCTGGCCCTCGGGCACATCGAAGCTGGCATCATCGGTCACCTTCAGCGCCCCGAAGCTCTTGCTGACGTTCTGCAATGACAGGATGGACATGATCTGCTCCCGGCTCTGATGTCAGCTGATGGCCTGCATTGCGCCGCCAACGGGGATGTCCGGATGATCACTGTTGTCGACGATCACGAGGTCATAGCCACCATCACTCCCCAGCCGCCACTGGCCGCCCACCAGCGGTGTTTTGGCGATATTTGCAGCGGCAAAAGGCGGCAGCCCGGCGCCATCGAACGCGAGGCGTCCAACCATCGAATTCAGTTCTGTGGCAGCGATCGCGGCGGCAACTTCATCCGGGTCGCGTGTATCCTCAACGCGGCCCATCACATCAGCGGCCATTTCAAACAGCGCATGTGCAAACCCGATGGGCTGTGTCCACTGTTTTCCGGTTGCAGCGGTGTAACCCGCAGCCAGATCACCGGCAGACTGACCGGTCAGCGTAGAGGTGAACGGGTGCGTCGGGGACCACCAGACTTCGGAGCTGAGATTGTGCCCCTGATCCCCAAGTGCCTCAACGGCCTGCGGAAACAGGATGGCCTTGCCGATGCTTGCAGCCTTGGGTGTGAAGCCCTGCTGTTTGGCCTGGGTCCAGAACGTGGTGAAATCGGGCGGGATCGGGACCCCGGTGATGATATCGCAGTCTGCCTGCTTGAAGGCGTTGATCTGGGCGCTGAAGTCGTCCGTCAGGTTCTGGTACCGACCCGGATCCGTCAGGCCATATCCCTGGGCTGCCAGGGGTTGCGGGAAACCCACATTCGGGTCTCCCCAGGCGTTGCCGTCGCCATCGTTAGGGAAAAGGCCGCCAACCTGTTTGTTGGTGTCCAGCTGGTTCCACATCGCTGTGAAAACGCTGATCACGTCCTCGAGCCCCCAGAAGAAATGAAAGCTGTAGTCAAACGGGCGCCATGAACCGGGGTCGCCGGGATTGCCCTGCTGGCCGATGAACCATGGCTGCCAGGGTGCGACGGTCGAAATGACCGGTATCTGCTCGGCCTCGCAGGTGGTCGCAACCGGGTTCGTGGTCTCCGGCGTTGAGGCCACGAGCATCATGTCGATCTCGTCGTCAATAATCAGTTCTTTTGCGACTTCTGCGGCGCGGTTCGGGTTGGACTGACTGTCTTTGACGACCACTTCGAATTCGGCAGCGGCCTCTGACCCCAAAAAGCCATCAATGATGAACTGATCAGCTTCGGAAAAAGCCGCGAGGGGGCCGGACTGTGGGCTGACATAGCCAAGGCGGATCCGGGCCCCCTGTGCCAGTGCTGGCGCGGCCAGCGGTGCCGCGGCAAGGCTCAGGCTGGTGGCTGCGGTGTTCTTGAGAAGTGTACGGCGTGTGATCATGATGCTGGTCTCCCTGACGTCATCGGCTTTTTATTGGTCTGGTGCGCCGCCGGCCCAGGCTGCCTGCAACAGCGCGCGGATGTCCGAACGGGTCATGGATCGTGGGTTGGGGTAGGGGCGGCGTGTGGCAAGGTCTGCGGCATGGTCCAGATCTGCCTCGCGCAGGCCCAGATCACGCAGCGCAACTGGCGCGTTCATTCCGGCAGCAAAGCGGTGCAATGCTGCCCCGGGCGCCGATCCGCCGAATATTTCGCAGATGGGACGCAGGGCCTCTGCGGCCGCTTCCGCGTTGTAGCTGATCGCGTGGGGCAGGATCACCGCATGGGTGTCTGCGTGCGGCAGGTCGAAAGCGCCGCCAAGCGTGTGGCAGAGCTTGTGATGCAGCGCCATACCGACCTGCCCGAGAACCGTGCCACAGGCCCAGGCCCCGCGCAGCGTTTCCTCGCGGGCGCCGGTGTCCTCCGGCGACTGCAGCACGCGGGGCAGGCCATCAGCAAAGGCGCGCAGCCCATCTGTTGCGAGACTGTCTGTCGCCGCAGTCCTGTCTGTTGCATAAAGCGCTTCAGCCGCGTGGGCCATTGCATTGAGCGCTGACGTCACGGTCATCTTTACGGGCAGGCTGGTGACAAGCTCCGGGTCATAGAGAATGACCTGTGGCAGCACGCGGGCGTCGGTCAGCGTGGTTTTGACCCCGTTTTCGGTCTGTCCCAGAATAGGTGTTGCCTCGCTGCCGGCGTAGGTCGTGGGGATCACAATGTGGGGCAGGTCGGTGCGCAGCGCGATAGCCTTCCCAAGCCCGGTTGTTGAGCCGCCACCAACGGACACGAGGCAATCCGCCCCCGTCTCACGCGTGTGGCTGACGGCCTCTTCAGTGATCTCTACAGGGGTGTGCATGGCCGCACGGCAGAAGACCCCGACAGCCGCCGGTCCCAGCCGTTCCGCGATCTCGAGAGCGCTTTCGCTTTGGTGTGGGGTCGACAGAACCAGCGCCTGCCCGGCACCCAGCCGGGCAACTTCATCGGCGATGTCGTGCCGCAGACCTGCGCCGAAACGGACGCGCCCTTGGGTTTCTGTTGTCCTGTGATCGACTGTCATTCCGGCCCCGTTAACCTTTGTGAAACCGGTGATATCCGCCAGGAATGTGATAGTTGATCGAATTTGGAACAAAGAATATAACGCAATGTTATGAAGATTGATCCAAATCACCTGATAATCCTCGCAGCCATTTCGGATGCGGGGGGGCTGAGCGAAGGCGCGCGGGTGATCGGGAAGTCTCAGCCAAGTCTGTCACGGACAATTGCAATGCTCGAGGCCCGTCTGGGTTCGCGTCTTTTCGAAAAGGGAAAAAAACCACTGCGGCCGACCGAACTCTGCCGGTCCCTGGCAGAGCAGGGCCGTATCATTGCGCAGGCAAGCCTCGCCGCAGAACAGGCGGCAGAACTATACAACGCCGGAAAATCCGGGACAGCGCGTCTCGCGGGGACGCCTATTTTTATGGACGGAGTCATATCCAGCATGATTGCGTCCTTTCAGACGGCCCATCCCGAAGTGTCTGTGCACCAGACTTATGGCTATCTCGATCTTTTGACGGAACAGCTCAATGTCGGGAACGTGGACATTGCGATTTGTCCGGTCAGGCCGGACAGCGTTCCCGAAGGGCTGTCGTTCAAACCGATTCTGCAGGGCCGGAACGTGATTGCCTGCGCGCCCTCACATCCGCTGGCGCGCAAACCTACGCTGACGCTGCAGGACATCGCGCCCTACTCGTGGATTGCACCGCCTGCCGGTAGCCCGCTCTATGAAGATCTGCGGAACGCGCTCAGGAGCATCGGCATCACGGATTTCCGCGTCAGTTTCACGGGTGGTTCGCTGGCCTCCATTATCAGTGTGATGGCAGGGTCCGAGGCCTTGACGGTGCTGCCGTATTCAGTCGTTTTCATGCAGCAGCACACCCGCGCGGTCACCTCGCTGCCGATCCGGATTGACCACCCGGACCGTGAACTGGGCCTGTTGTGGCGCGGCGACCGACAGGCGCGCCCGGCCGTACGCCGCTTTCAGCGTTACATCGAGGACGAATTCTCGGACCTTGCGTTGCAGATCAGCGAAAAAGGACGCAACTCAGTCTGGCGCGCCTGAGCGCCGGCGCTCGCCCGCGTTGTCCGGAGGCTCTTCAGCAGGGGCGGCTCCGACGCCGTTCAGAAGACTGTAAACTTCAGTGTACCAGCTCTCGCGCAGTTTGTCGGCCAGCATGGAAACCTGGCGATAACGCGGGGCGAAAATGGCATATTCGTACCTCAGGTGCTCTTTGATCGGCCGCAGCACGATGCCATCCGCGGCTCCCACAGTCTGGGTGACGTGGGCGACGGTGAGCGGGTCAATAATGGCACAGCACTGACCCGCCTGCACAAACTGCAGGATCGGCAGAAAAGTCTGGCATTCCAGAACCGTGCGCAGGTCAGCGTCCGCGGCCCGGAACAGTTCGCGGATGTCCGATTGCAGAGCATGGCCGGATTGCAGTGATCCCATCGGCTGGCCATGCAGGTCCGCGACTGAAACGGCTGTTTTCGCGGCCAGCGGATGATCTTTCGGCAGTGCCAGAAAGCAGTCAGCCGAAACGATGTCCGTTGTGTAGAGGTTCTCCGGTTCGCGGTCCTGCGGGGCGTCGGCAAACCCGAAATCAATGCTCTGGGCGCGCACAAGTTCCGCGATCTGTGCGGATGTCCGCGCCAGCAGCGTGACCGTGATGTCCGAACTGCTGTCAATTTCGTGCGCGATGAATTTCGGGAACAACCGGGTAACCGGCCCCAGCATTGCGGCAACCTTGAGCGTTCCGGCCTGACCATCCACCAGACTGCGCATGGTCTGACGCACGCGGGTCAGGCGGCTTAGGATCGCATCGGTTTCAGTCAGCAGGTACTGCGCTTCGGGTACAGGTTCCAGCTTGCGGCCTTTGCGTTCAAACAGTTTGAGCCCAAGCTGATCTTCCAGCGTGCGGATGGAGGCGCTGACGGCGGGCTGCGTACGGCCCAGCTTACGGGCAGCATCGGAAAGAGAGGCGGATGTCATAACGGCCTGAAAGGCGGCAATCTGCGAAATATTCATACCAGAACCATAAATGCAATTTATGGAAATAAAAGATATTCAAATTTGTTTTTATTTTCCGTTTCGTTAACGTCACTCGCATGGCTCGACAGAGAAGCCTTTCCAAAGGGAGAAATAAATGACGCTGTTTTCCAAGTTTACAGGTGTTGCACTTGCCGCAACGCTGGCGGCGGGCACTGCATATGCGCAGGATCCCACCTTTTTCCGCATCGGCACCGGCAGTGCGGGCGGCACCTATTTTCCGATCGGTGGCACCATCGCCAACGGTATTTCGGCACCACCCGGATCGCGCCCCTGCGACAAGGGCGGTCAGTGCGGTGTACCGGGGCTGATCGCGATCGCTCAGTCAACCACCGCGTCCGTTTTCAACAATACCGCCGTGCAGAATGGTGAGCTGGAAGCGGGTCTGGCAGCAGCCGACGTCACCCGGTCGATGTATCTGGGCGAAGGCAAGTTTGAGGGCAAGCCAAGCGCGAAGCTGCGGATTGTGGCGAATCTCTATCCCGAAGATCTGCATCTCGTGATGCCAAAGGGCAAATCCATCGACAGCCTCGCTGACCTCGCTGAACAGCGTGTCGGCATTGCTCAGGCGGGCTCCGGCACGCAGGTGGCGGTTGAGCAGATGCTCGCCGAATGGGGCGTGACGCGCGACAACATGGACGAGGCCGAGCTGAACAACAGCCAGTCTGCCGAGCGTCTCGCAGACGGACAGCTCGATGCATATTTTTATGCCGCAGGCTGGCCGGTCTCCGCGATGGTGCAGTTGTCCACGACAAAAGGGATGGAACTGCACAGCTTCTCTGATGAGGATCTGGCAAAGATCAACGATATTATCCCGGCCTACATTCCCTCCAGCATCCCGGCGGGTGTCTACGAAGGTGTAGACTATGAAGTGAAAACACCCGCGGTTTCCGCGCTTCTGGTCGTGTCATCTGATCTCTCGGAAGAGCTGGTCTATGGCATCACCAAAGCACTCTGGAATGACAATACCCGCAAGCTGCTGGACAATGGTCATGCGAAAGGCAAGCAGATCACGCCGGACACGGCACTTGACGGTATCGCAGCGCTGGGTGTGCCGCTCCACGCGGGTGCCGAGAAGTTCTACAAAGAAGCCGGGTTGCTCGAGTAACCCCGCAAACAGGTCAGGCAGCGCTCACAGCCCTGCCTGACCGCCCCATATTCCCCCCCTTTTCCGGAGCCAGAACGTGACTGTTATTCCAGGCGGAACGAATATCTGCGGCGTGTCGATTGGTGTTCTGGCACTCGAAAGCCATTTCCCGAAACCGCCGGGGCACATCAAAAACCCGTCGAGCCTGCCGTTTACCACAAGCTATGAGATCATTGAGGGACTGACAGTTCCGCTTTTGCTGAACAATCCGTCGCCGGAGATGATCGAGCCGCTGATCGCTGCGGCACAACGGCTGGAGAAGAATGGGGTCAGAGCGATCACCGGATCCTGCGGGTTCCTCGCGCTCTTCCAGAAAGAGATTGCCGCTGCCGTGAATGTGCCGGTCTTTGTGTCCTCGCTGGTGCAGGCCGATATGATCCACCGTATGACTGGCCGGCCGGTGGGCGTTCTGACCGCCTCGGCCGATCTGCTCACCGACGACCACCTCCGGGCCGTCGGGGCGGGCGACGTGCCAATCGTCATCGAAGGCATGGATGCAGGCCCCGAGTTTTCAGAAGTCATTCTGCGCAATGACCGCGACGACATGGATCTGGCGAAAATAGAAACAGAGCTTCTTGAGGCCGGCGAACGTCTGCTGGCGCGCGCGCCGCAGACAGGTGCCATCCTTCTGGAATGTACCGATCTGCCCCCCTACGCGCATTCACTTCAGGCCCGGCTGGGCCGTCCGGTCTTCGACATTATCACACTCGCAACAATGGTGGACAGCGCCGTCGGTCGCAGACCGTTTTCCGGCTTTATTCACTGAAAATCCTGAAGGGCATTTCGCATGACCAATCCAGTAACCCCTGAGACCGAAGTCCGCGAACTGACCGAAGCGGAACTCGCCGCGATTGAGGAAAAGTATGACGAAGGTGCAGCGACGCGCTCTGTCTCACCCTGGTTTGGCCGGTTTCTGCGCTATGTAGCGCTGACCTTTGCTGTTTATCACTATCTGACCGCAGGCTTCGCCCTTCCGCCGGACTACTGGCATATGGGCTGGCACCTGTCCGGCCTGTTTATTCTTACCTATTCGTTCTACCCGCTCATCAAGACCAAAACGTCCTTTGACCTCAGAACCGGGGCGATGCGTCTGGGCGGTGTGCCATACTTTGACGTTCTTCTGATGGTGCTGGGCGTCGCATCTGCACTCTATCTCGGCCTTGCCTGGCGCGGGTTGCCGGTCCTCGGGGTCGAGGAAATGACCTTCCGCATGGGGAACCCGAGCCCCTGGGACCTGTTTTTCGGCTGTGTGCTCATTGTCCTGGTTCTGGATATCGCAAGGCGGACGCTGGGCTGGATCCTGCCCCTGATCATCTGTGTCTTTATTTCTTACGCGCTGTTCGGCCCATATTTCCCGGGCCTGCTTCAGCATCCGGGCGTTAAGTTCAACACCTTTGTGTCGTCGATGTATTTCCCTCAGGAAGGTATCTTTGGTGTTACCCTCTGGGTGGTCTCTACGATCGTTTTCCACTTTGTGCTTTTCGGTGTCATCGCCCAGCGCACCGGGCTTGGACAGCTCTTTATCGACAATGCCACCATTCTGGCAGGCCGCTACACGGGCGGCCCGGCCAAGGTGTCCGTGGTTTCGTCAGCCTTCTTCGGGACGATTTCCGGGTCTTCGGTTGCAAATACTGTGTCCACCGGCGCTCTGACTATTCCAAACATGAAGCGCCTGGGATATCCGGGCCACTTCGCAGGCGGTGTTGAGGCTGCAGCCTCTGCCGGTGGTCAGATCACACCGCCCATTATGGGTGCTGCGGCGTTCATCATGGCCGAATTCCTGGAGCTGCCCTACACCACGATTGTGATCGCTGCGATCTTCCCGGCGCTGCTGCATTACGTTGGCGTCTTTGCCGTTGTACACCTGATGGCGCGTAAACTTGGTCTCAAGGGGCTGGCAAAGGAAGCGCTGCCACAGCTTGGTGCCGTCTGGCGTGACGGCTGGGCGAATATCGTGCCTCTGATCGGCCTGCTGGTCGTCCTGTTCTCGGGCTACACGCCCTACATGTCCGCTTTCTGCGGGATCTCACTCGCGATTATTGCTGGTATGAGCCGCATGAAAGAGCCGGTCACACTCGTTTATGCCGCCGCTTTCATTGGCTTTGTCGTCTGGAAATACACTGGCGGAGGATTTGATCTGAGCATGTCGTGCATCCTGATCGCCGGAGCAGTTGTCGCGACGCTCAACCCGCAGAAACGGATCAGTATTCCGGAGATGGGCGATACTTTCGAAACAGGTGTCAAATATGCGCTTGCGGTCGGTGCGGCCTCGGCGGCGGTGGGCATCGTGATCGGGGTGATCAACACCACGGGTGTCGGTTTCCGCATCGGGTTTATGGTGACGCAGGCGGCCTCAAATCTGGGCAGTGACCTCGCGTGGCTCTTTACCTTCGGGGACTGGACGCTCTTCACGGTTGAGGATCTGACCCTCTTCATCAGCCTGGTGTTCATCGCGCTGGCCTGTATTCTGATGGGCGCGGGCGTGCCGACGACTGCACTTTATATCATGCTGGTGTCTGTGGCGCAGCCGGCACTGGCGCAACTGGGTATCCCTCCTATCGCGAGCCATATGTTCGTGCTCTACTATGGTGTGGTGGCCGAAATCACGCCGCCGGTCTGCACGTCTGCTTATGCGGCCGCCGCCATCGCCAATTCCAATCCGTTCCGGACCGGCATCTCTGCCTTTACGCTCGGACTTGGCAAAGTCGTGGCACCCATGGCGTTTGTCTATGCGCCGGTTCTGCTCTTCGTCTCATCGACCGGATTCGATCTGTGGGAATTCACCTACACCGCATCCAGTTGCATTGCCGGTGTTATCGCCCTGTCCTCGGCGGTCGTAGGATACTGGCTGGCACCGATGGGCGCTGTGTATCGCTGGCTTATGGCGATTGCCGGTCTCGTCTTTATTGCCCCGTCGCTTCAGGCCGACCTTGCGGCCCTGATGATAGCAGCCCCCGCGATCCTGTCGCAGATTGTGGCCAGACGCAGCGCGCAGGCCGTCGCCTGAAGATGGAACGCAGCGTAACAGTCCTTGGGGCAGGGATCGTCGGGATCTGCACGGCCCTGTCGCTGGCCGAGCGCGGGGTGCGGGTCCGGGTGATTGACCGGTCTGATCCGGGGCAGGAGACATCCTTTGGCAACGCAGGCGTTATTTCGCCGTGGTCTATCATTCCGCAGTCACTGCCCGGGACGTGGCGGCAGATCCCTCAGCTCATGTGGGGCCGTTACCGGCCGCTGTCGGTCCGGCTTCAGACCTGGCCTGCTATGATCCCCTGGGGTCTGCGGTTCCTGCGACGGGGAACGGAGCAGAAGGTGAGAGAAGCGGCAGATGCGATGGAGCATCTGTGCGGGCCCGGCATTGAACTCTACCGTCGACATCTTGAGGGAACAGGGGGCGAGAACCTTGTGGCCGACAGTATGTATGTGCATGCATTCCGCGATGGCAGCCGGGCCAGTCTGCGCTCGCTGGACTATGCCATCCGGTCCGAAAAGGGGGCGGAGCTTGAGCTGATCGGCCAGGACGAACTGCGCCGCACAGAACCTGCACTGCACCCGGAATTTCAGGCGGCTGTCCTTGTCAAAGGGCAGGCCCGGGCGCTGTCTCCCGGGCACATCGGGACGGTGCTCGCAGACAAGGCCCGGCGCCTTGGGGTGACCTTCGTCCGCGATAGCATTCAACGGCTTGAGGCAAAGGATGGCGGCTGGCAGGTGGTCTGCGACGGCCAGACCTTCGAATGTCCGGATGTGGTGGTTGCGATGGGGGCCTGGAGTGCGGCGTTGCTGGACCCGCTGGGCCTGAAGATGCCGCTGATGGCCGAACGGGGATACCATGTAGAGTTTCCACAGCCGGGCATCACCCTCAATAACTCGGTGATGGATGTGGACGCCAAGTTCGTGGCCAGCTCAATGGAAGACGGGCTGCGTGTCGCGGGACAGGCCGAATTCGGGCCGGTGGATGCGCCACCAGCCCCCCGCAGGAAAGACCAGCTCGTTCGGCAGGCACGGCAAACATTTCCGGATATTGACCTGTCAGCGCCGCGTTTCTGGATGGGGCGGCGCCCTTCCTTCCCCGACAGCCTGCCGGCGCTGGGCGGGGTCAAGGGGCGTCAGGGCCTGTATCTGAACTTTGGTCATTCCCATTACGGGCTGATGATGGCGCCCCGTTCCGGTGAACTGGTCTCTGATCTGGTGACCGGACGCATGCCAAACGCGAATTTCCCCCAGATCAGCCCGGAAAGGTTCGCCTGACAGCGAACCACCTGTCATGAGACCGCAGCATCGACAGCTGTGTCAGGCGGCACCCGCACGACAAAGGCAGCTTGCCCGGATCGGGACATCCGCGCGCGCAAGGGCCTGATCCAGTTGCTGACCGATATGCAAAATCTCAGAGGTTTCACCGCGCCTCGAGAGGCATTCGTGCAAACCATGCAGCGCCCAGACGTTCCGGGGGTTCTGGCTCGGGCGCGGCAGTTTGTTATCAAGCCCGAGGTCGGCACGATAGACGGCCTCTGCCTCGTCAAACTGCCCCGCCTCCATCAGCAGCGCACCAAGTGCATGCCGGGTGGGCTGCGGCCAGGCCCAGGGCTCTTCGTACATCAGCCCGTCATCCAGCCGGACAGCCGCCCGCAGGTGTTCGAGGCCCGCGTCACGCTGACCGGATTTGAAGGCCACTTCACCCAGCATCATCTGCTCAGCCACAGCCAGGACATCCCGCGCGCTGTTGTTGAACAGCATCCGTTCCTCGGGAACGTCGGCATAGGCGGCGTGAAAAGCGTCTGCGGCCTGTGCGGCCTCATTGTGACGGCCCAGATTGGCAAGCGCTACAGCGCGCGCATAAAGGATCAGAGCGTTCGTTGTCGTATACAGCTCTTTGTCCGTGGGCTGTTCGAGGGTCAGCGCCTCTTCCCACATGCCGAACCGGATGTAGACATGCGGTTTGGCCGCGACAAAGGTCTCAAACAGATCAGGATAGACGCGGACAACTTCGTCCGGTACTTCCGCAACCAGCCGTGCTGCGACATCCAGCGCCGCCGCTTTCTGTCCAAGGAACATAGCGCCATAGAGGGCAAAGTGAAGATTGTGAATTCTGTAGAGCGCATAGAAATTAGCGGGTCCGGCATAGGTGCGGAACTTTTCGTCGACGTCAGACGCCGCCAGATTTCTGGACAGAACATTCTGATAATCACCGCACAGAACGTCGATATGTGATCCCATGTGCACAAGGTGACCGGCATCCGGCACCAGACCGTTGAGCCGGTCGCCGTGCCGCAGCGCGCGTTCCGGGAAGGGCGACATTTCCATCAGGTGAATATACATGTGCAGCAGGCCCGGATGATCCCATGCGCCGGGGGTCTGCGCAAAAGCGCGCTCCAGTACAGCCTTTGCTTCTTCGGTAGATGCCTCCGGGTTCGGGATGCCCTTCCAGTAGTCCCAGAGTTTCCATGGCGTGCGGTTCATCAGCGCTTCCGCATAGATACACGCCACATCCGGATCGTCCGGAGACGCGTCATACACAGGCTTCATGGCGGCGGCAAAACCGTCATTAAAAGGCTGAAAATCCTCGATCTCCGGATCGGTCGGATATCGCAGAGCGAGCGCGTCCAGCAACGCTTTTTCCTGAGGCGTGGCGCTGGCAATGCTGCGGCCTTTTCGCAGGACATCATGGGCCCGCGCCAGAGCAGGCGCTTTTTCTTCAGGCGAAAAAACTTCCCAGGGCTTGTTGTAGTTGGGGCCGATCCCGTAGGCGATGCCCCAGCAGGCCAGCGCGCAGGCAGGGTCAGCGGCAAGCGCCTTTTCAAAGCAAACCACAGCCTCTTCGTGGTTGTATGCGTAGAGCCAGATCAACCCTCTGTCTGACCAGCGCTGGGCTTCCGGATCTCCGCTTGCGGGACGTGAATAGTTTCCCAGGTCAAAATAGTCAGTCATTTTCCCACCCCCTTCAGTCAGCATCAGCCTATAGCAACTGTCGAAGATTCTGAACGGAAAGTGCGGGCAGGGGCTCTGCTGGCCGTCCTGCGGGGCCGGCCAACGGTCCCGCAGTGTAGTATGGGTATCAGATATCCCGCGTCAGAAGGAGCACATCTCCGGTGTAGTACGGCTGGCAGGGGTGTTGCCGGACCGGGGCTGCGTCAACCTGCGCATATCCCAGACGCCCATAAAGCCGTGTGGCACCGGTATTCTGGCCATACACCTGAATGCTCATGCGGTCGTATCCTGCGCCGCGTGCCAGCTCCTCTGCATGACGCATCAGCAGTGTTCCCGCGCCGGTACCGCGATACCCGGGCAGAACAGCCAGGGCATTAACGTACCATGTGCCGACCGATCCTTTTTCAAGCGCGACAAAGGGAGCGATCGGATCGGGCAGATCATCCGGGTCATCCTCCGGTGCTGCGTCAATCGGGTAACTCAGGACCATACCGATGGTCTGACCGGACAGGGTGGCGACAACTGCATTCCTGTAGGAAAATCCGCCGCTGGGCCGTTTTGCCCGTTCTGTGCCGATATCCAGAGGGGTCTGGTTGCCTTCCGCCGATTTCTGCCAGAGCCAGGAAGGAATACCTTCGCCCGCAATATCGATCAGCCTGGCCAGCTGAGGCGCGTCGTCAACAGTGGCTGGCCGGAGCCGGAAATCTTCTTCAGTCATTTTCGTATCTCATTCATTCAATCAGTCTGTGTGACCGGCCCTGCAGGATAGAGCCGGTCTAAAAGGTGCTGCATCAATACCCGGAAGCAGTGCCGACGGGTCCTCCGGAATCCCACTCTTCCGTGGCAACCAATGCCGGCGTCTGTGTTTCTGACGTAACCTGTAATGTGGTTTCATGCTCTGCGCCTGCAGCAGCCAGTGACAGCGCCACGGTTGCTACTGCAAGACCAGCGGGAATGTATCTGAACATATTTTACTCTTTCTGTTGTCCGGAAATCAGGCGAACGTCATGCTGCGTTCCTGGTCGGCGATACAGCCGACATGACGATGATCGGTGCCACAGCACCCGCCAATGACCCTCAGGGCTGGCAGCATCCCCATGAGATCGCCGTTGAGTTGCCCGAGTTCCACCGGATTGCCGTCGTCCAGCGTTTCGGCTTCGTCCAGTTCTGCATGGCTCATGCGCGATGCATTGGAGCGGATGCCGCCGATCCGCCCGAGCCAGTCACCGCCCGCTGCGAGCACTCTGCGGAAATGGTCCGGGTGGGCGCAGTTAATCATGTAATAAAGCGGCGCTGCGCCTGTTTCGCGATCCACCTGATCAATGGCGTCGGACAATGCCTGACCGGATGGCAGATGCCCGTCGGTTTCCAGCGTGAAGGCAACAACGGCCGGGACATTGTGTTTTTGGGCAGCGCGCGCGATGCCGGTGGCTTCTTCGGCGTGTGTCAGCGTCATCGCGCTGATCAGGTCCGCCCCGGCCTCGCCAAGAACAGAGATCTGAGGGGCGTGGATTTCAAATGCTTCATCTGCAGAAAGTACCGTATCGGGCGCGTAAGCATCACCGGCGGGGCCAACCAGACCGTTGATCAGAATTGGCAGACGCAGGGTTTCATGACGGGCTCTTATGGCCATGACAAAACTGACAGCGCGCCGGTTGGTTTCAAGTATTTCCTCCGTGGTCTGGCCCAGCGGGCCGGCCCATGCTGTGCCCGCCCGCCATGTCGGCGCATCCAGAATGAAACCACGGTGACTGCGTGCAGCGATACGGATGTACTTTTCAAAATAGGAGGCAAGATCACGCCGGCCGGCCTCGCTGTCGAGCAGCACGGCTGCAGAAAAGCACGGCAGATCGTATCCTTTGTCAAAAATCATGTAAGTCTCCAGCCCGCCGTCAGAAAGGTAGAAGCGGTCAGAGCCGATAAAATGTTGAATTCGCATAACTCGTTCCTTTACGAAGAATGACCGATGACTACAGCGGGCGGATGCACTGCGAAAGTTGTCCGGTGGTGCAGCTTGCCTGATGCGAATTCTGTTTTGAGTTTAACGGCTTGCGGGGTAGGGTCGCGCGGGTGAAATGGCACGGTGGGGTGTCAACTGTACTCATGGTCCAGTAGCGGAGGGTGAGATGGCGGAGAAGCCGGATACAAGATCGCGAATCCTTGATATTGCCGAGGCTGCGGTGCTCGAAAAAGGCTTCGAGGCAACATCGATTGAAGAAATCGTGGCAGGAGCCGAGATTTCACGGGGCGGTTTTTTCTATCATTTTCCTGACAAGAATGCGCTCGCCCGCGCGATGCTCGAAAGGTATATCGATACTGAAAACCAACTTTATGATGACCTCTTTGCCAGGGCGCGCGAACTGAACGACGATCCGCTGCACTGCATGCTGATCGGCCTGCGGCTTCTTGCGGAAATGCTTGAAGAAATGCCAACCGGCCATCCGGGGTGTGTCATCGCGTCAACGGCCTATCAGGACCGTCTCTTTGACGAAGGCGTGCGTGAGCTGAACCGCCAGGCCATCCTTGGCTGGCGACGCCGCTTCCGCGGGATGTTTGAGGATATCGCCGAGCTCTATGAACCCCGAGAGGCCGTGAACATGGATGCGCTGGGCGATATGGTGTCCGGCGTCGTCGAAGGCGGGCTGGTGCTCCAGCGTGCCCTGCGTGAAAACAACAATGCGTCGGAACAGATCATGCTTTTCCGGACCTACCTGAAACTGCTGTTTGCCCCCCGTACAGCCTAGCCTGTCCGGCACATGGCTGTGGCTTCCTGACCATGGCGCAACAGTTCCCGCAGAACGTTTATTGCGCAGACGCCCCGGCAGGTATTAACAATAGTTTCGGGGGGAGCAGATTTGGACGTCATCAGCCTTACGACAGAAATGGCCGTTGTGCTCGGCCTTCTGGCTTTCACCGTTTTTCTCTTTGTTTCCGAAATCGTCCGCATAGATTTCGCCGCGATTCTGGTCATGGTTCTGCTGGGGCTTCTCAGTCAGCTGCCAGGGCTTGGCACGCTGGCCGATGTGAGCCAGCTATTTGATGGCCTGGCATCCAATGCGGTGGTCTCGATCATTGCGGTGATGATCATTGGTGCGGGTCTCGACAAAACCGGTCTGATGAGCCGGGTTGCCTCCCTTATTCTGAAACATGGCGGCAAGACCGAGACCCGGATTATCCCGATTGTGTCAGGCACGGTTGGTGTGATTTCCTCCTTTATGCAGAATGTTGGCGCGGCGGCGCTTTTTCTGCCGGTGGTCAGCCGGATTTCTGTCCGCACCGAGCTGCCGCTCAGCCGGCTGCTGATGCCTATGGGTTTTTGCGCCATTCTGGGGGGCACGCTCACGATGGTGGGGTCGTCGCCGCTCATTCTGCTGAATGACCTGCTGATCAGCGCCAACCAGACGCTGCCTGCGGATCAGCAGATGCAGCCCTTTGGCCTGTTCTCTGTCACCCCTGTCGGTATCTGCCTGGTGCTGACGGGCATCCTCTATTTCACGCTGCTGGGCCGGTGGGTGCTGCCCGCGGGCAAAAAGGCCGGAGACGGGACCAGTGGTCAGTCCCTCAAGGATTACCTGAAGAACATTTATGGTCTCAAAACAGATATTTTCGAGATCACAATCCCTGCCGGTCATCCCTGCGAGGGGGAGACGTTCGACGATGTGATGCAACGGTATCACGTCTACATCATCGGCAGCGCATATCAGGGCAAACGCTGGTTTGCACCGGTCATCCAGACCCAGATCACAGCGCCCTGCCGGGTTGCTGTCCTCGGGCGCCGCAAAGTGATCGAACAGATGGTCAATGAAGGTGGTTATATTCTGCACAATGATCTTGAGGTCTTCGCCGAAGACTATGCAGCCACCAAGTCGGGCGTGGCCGAAATGGTCGTGCCACCGGGATCATCCGTCATTGGCAAATGCGCCCATGATCTCGTTTTCCGCAAAACCTATGGTGCGAGCCTGCTGGCGATCCACCGTGACGAAGAGACCATGAGCTATGTCGAAACCGAGGATCACGCGCCGACCCTGGTGGGCGAGGAGCCATTCCACGCAGGCGACACACTGGTCATTCACAGCACCTGGGAAGCGCTGACCCGTCTGACCCGGGACCGCGACTTTGTGGTTGTCACAACCGATTTCCCGCAGGAAGAGCTGCGCCCCAAAAAGGTTGGCTGGGCCCTGCTGTTCTTCGCCATTTCCCTGACGCTGATCCTTTTTACAGACCTTCGTCTGTCGCTTTGCCTGCTGACCGGGGCGGTCGGGATGATCCTGACAGGCGTGCTGGACATCGACGACGCCTATGAGGCTGTGAGCTGGAGCACGGTTTTCCTGCTGGCCAGCCTCATACCACTGGGGCAGGCAGTACAGACGACCGGCACAGCAGCCTGGATTGCGCAACAGATTCTCATGCTGCTGGATGGCTGGCCGATCTGGTCACTGCAGGCAGGGGTCGCTGTGCTTGCAACCATCTTCACGCTGATCATGTCCAACGTCGGGGCCACGGTACTGCTTGTTCCGCTCGCGGTGTCCATCGCCGCCGCAGCCGGTGGGGATCCTGCGATTTTCGCGCTGACCGTGGCGATATCGACCTCGAACTCCTTTCTGATCCCGACCCACCAGGTGAACGCCCTGATCATGGGACCCGCCGGGTATCGTGTGACCGATTTCATCAAAAGCGGTGGCATTATGACGATCCTGTTTCTGGTCGTCTCGCTGTTTGTCATGAGCGTGGTTTTCTGAGTTTCAGCACGCCGCAGGTAGGCGCAACGCGTGTTTCCGGGGGCGGGTCGGTCCTGCGGATCTGGCGCATTTTGTTGCTGGTTAAATGCACCTTAAAGGAGAGTCGCAACATCCTGAATTCGGGAGGTTTTTCACCGCATGTTGCGGGCGGGAAATGCAGTGGTTTGCACGCTTCAGCCCGTTTTGCGGGAGCGCGGCACACCGAGTTCTGCATAGTGTTCTGAAATTAATGGGAAAAAATTATTGAATGCGTGCTGCTGAGACTGTGAATACACGCAGGGGTTACGTTTGTTAACTTTCTCTGTTGCGGAATCGCGGGTCACGGTGCTAGCTTCACATTATCGTGATAGTTGAATTGCAGGGCGGCGGCAGACTTTTTTCTGGCGTGGCCTGACACAGAAAGCGGGCAGGTTTTTGCCCGTGCCGGATATATTTTGTCGTTTGGATCAGGGAGTAGGGTGGTGACTTCCGCAGAAAACTCAGATGCAGCCGCGATGGCCGCAATGCAGCCCGATATTCAGCAACAGGCACTCGCGGCCTACACCGAAGCACTGGCTGCCGCACTGGCGCCGCTTGATGGCAGGTACCGGGATGCCCTTACCCGGCTGACCGAAGTGCAGCAGAACTACATGGCCGAGCTCGGAGCGCGGATCAATGCAGCCTACCAGGGCTACGCTGACAGTGTTTCTTCGATATATGCGGGCAGCCCAGCGCTGGAGCCAGCCGCGGAGGCCTACAATTCCTTTGCCATGCTGTACGGTCAGTTTGCTGATCCCGCCCGCTGGGCGGCGGTGATTGCACCGGCTCAGGAAAAGCTGGGTGCCGCAGTGACCGCTGCTTCATCAGAGGCTGATCCTGCTGCCGCGATGCAGGCCGCGGTGGAGACCTTCTACGCCGAAATCAACGACGTTTTGGCCTCTGACACGCTTTCGGCCGATCTGACGGATGCTCAGGCGAAATATGCAGAACTCGCTGGTGCGTTGCAGGACCAGATCAGCCAGGGCTGGCAACAGGCCGTAAGCACGCTGAGCGACGGTATTGCGCGGGCGACAGAAGAGACATCTGCGGCTTTCGACCTCAACGCTGCTGTTGCTGATTTCAGCACTGAGGTTGGTGCGATCGGCGAGGAGATGGCCGGTGCCTACAGGGACGCTGCCGAGAAAGCGACGTCAGTTCTGCAGGATGGGTTTCCGATGTCAGCACCGGCGCCGATGGCTGCTGCGGCCCCGACAGAATTCCGCTCCTCAGCAACGGTGGCACGGGAGGCAACGACCAGCCCTGCGCCGGCACCCAGGCCGGTGGCTGCCACGCCACCGCCGCCCCGTGCTGCACCCGATGCGGCAGCAGCGAACAAGACCATGGCAGCCAGGACCGCCTCGATGCCGCGTGCCAGCTGGGTCAATGTGCCTGAACCAGCAGCCGATGACGCTGGCAAAAAGCCTGAGAAGGGAAAACGCGGATCCGGTGCGAAACGCACGGGCACGCGCAAGGCCGCTGCGCCGAAAAGCGGAACGCGGGCGAAAAGCACGCGCTCTGGTGCGTCATCGCGCGGAAAGAAGACGGACACCAAGAAGGACGGGTAACAGGGCCGGAGGCCCGGTAGTGTGGGAGTAATTGCGTGTCGGCGTCGCTGGAACAGATCCTCTTCAACCACAATGCTCTGGACAAACGCGGCAGTGCGCTGACGCTTCGGGTTGACTATGATGAGGCGCTTGCGGGGCCGGAGTGGTCGCGCCAGCCGGGGCGTCCGCCGGTCGAACTGCCGATCGCCTATGCGGCGCGGGCCATTGATCCGCAATCACTCGGTGTCTTTGCAAACTTCTCGTGGAACGGTCTGCCGCCTGAACGTCTTGAGGTTCAGGCAATACCTGCGCGTCCGAGACGGTCGCCTGCCGATCCGCGTACCGCGTTTCTGCGTGCGCTGGCCGAGAGCTGGGCGTCCATCTCTCCCCAGCTGTCTCAGTTTTATGCCTCAGTTGCGGATGCGGCCGAGGAAACCTCCCCCATCCTGGGACGTATTGCGCCAACGCCTGTCAGCATCGGCCCGGACGGAGAGAGCGGCGCGGTTTTCCTGAAAATCAGTGGAGATGTGCTGCGCGCAAGTGCTGTCGGCATTCATGAAATCGCCTGGCGGTGGCAGTACCGAACGGCCTCTGCACCGCGCTGGCAGGACTTTGACACGTCGTTTCACCGGATATTCACAACACTGGACCTGCCCGTGGCACCCTGGCTGCAGGAACCGGCGGAAATCTGGAACAGCGCGCTGCCATGGTCAAAAGCGCTGGAACTTGCCTGCACTTGGGCTGCGGGTGCCCGGTTGCGCCGGGATATCTCGGCGCTGATCTGTGCAGGCGTCTACGGTATGGGCGAGACGCAGGTCGAATACGGATGCCCCGTCGGTGCGCGTGAGATGTATACCAATACGCCCGTGGGCATTTTTGACCTCACCGCCTTTATCGAACGGGCAGAAGGGGGGCTTGGGAACGGCCCTTACGTGAACTGTACTGATTGTGCCTGCGCGGTTTCCACTTTTGCCAACCTTCTGGGGGCGGAACTCTGGCAGGGCCGGATGGGTCAGTATGTGCCGGCCTTTATGCTGCGCGACAGCCAGACGATCGGGCACAGTTCATGGGGCAGCCCCTGCAATCTTGGGCTTGGCTTCATGTTCCACGAGGTTGGCTGGAGCGGAGAATGTCGTGAGAACGACGAGATCTATGATGCCTCTGTGGTGGTTGACGGCAATCTGTCACCCTTTGCGCATCTGCCATTCGCACTGCTGCCTGCAGGGATCCCGTTCGGCAGTGTCTGGCAGACGCAGTACCGCCGCATGCTGGCGGCCCCGGAATCCCTGCTGGTTTGTCATCCGCGGCCTTTTGAGCGCAGGAGGCGCGCGCTGATATGAATGACAGCGATTTTCAGGCCACTTCCAAAGAACAGATGGATGCCGTCGGTCAGGCCATGACAGACGATGCCTACACGGCCGCGCAGGATCGCGCCATCTACATCCGGAATTTCGGTTTTCGGGCGGACATGCTGCCGGGCTGGACCTTCTCGCGTGCCCGCGAGATCGATACCGGGCGTGGGGTCAGGCTGATTCAGGCCAATGCACAGGCAGCCGATGGCCAGGGCATGGCACGGATCGAAATTCTGGAAACCGCAGACGCCGGAGAAGGACGCGCGCTGTTCTTGGAAACTCTGGCCCGTTTTCAGCGCGATCCGTCGTCAATTCTGAGAGTGCCGCCGCGCTTTGGTGAGGCCGAGGCCGCACCGGCTGCGGGAACCTTTGTATATCTGCGTGGCAACCTTGTTGTGACGGTGACCAGCATCGGGGCACAGGCCCTGGTAGCGGAGGAGGTGGCCGAGGCGCTGGACAATGCCGTCTGTGAGAAACCTGCAAGTGCTGAAACGGCGCCGGCCGATGCGGAGCCGGACGGGCGTCCGATGATCAAGACATTTGTGCAGCGTGACCGCCGGGGCGGCGAGAGCAGCGAAGCTTTTGTCATCGCGCCGGATGGCAGCGCCCACCGCATGTCTGACGCCGGGGATCCGGACAGCGGGAGCAGCTGACCACAAGGAAAGGACCACAAAGCAGTATGACCAGTGCGCATTCCCAGCAGCCGGAACCGGACACGTTCCGCTGTTCGTTTGGCCAGCAGAGCCTGTGGCTCATTGATCAGCTGGAACCTGGCAGCCCGGCGTACAACCTGCATGCGGCTTTGCGGACCCCTTTTGCGCTTTCACCTGCGCCCCTGTCTGCGGCCTGTGCCGCGCTGGCCGACCGGCACGAGACATTGCGGACGTGGTTTGACTGGGACGGTGCTGAACCGGTGCAGCGTCTGACGGATGATCCAACGTCCTTCCTGCGGATGGCTGACCTGAAAGGCATGAGCCCATCTGACGCCGACGCGGAACTTGCCCGTCTGTCGCGGGAGGACGCGGCGACACCATTTGATCTGACGCAGGCACCGCTGCTGCGCGTCGGGCTGGTGCAGATGCCCGGTGGTGCTTCTGTGCTGCTTCTGACGATCCATCATATCATCGCAGACGCCTGGTCGATGAACATTCTGATCCGCGATCTGCTGGAACTCTATGTCGCGGGCGTTTCCGGTCGGGAACCACAACTGCCCGATCTGCCGGTCCAGTACATCGATTTTGCGGCGTGGCAGCGCGACCTGATCGGGGAAGACCGGAACGATGAGCTTGTTGAGGGCTGGCGGGCCTATCTGGCCGGTGCGGGCGAGCTGGATCTGCCGTCTGATCATCCGCGCAGACCTGAGCGGGCACATCATGGCGACCATATCCGTTTCCGGCTGTCTCCGCAGACGTCAAAAGCCTGTCTCGACCGGGCCCGTGAATTCGCTGTTACGCCCTATGCGCTGATCACCGGGTGTTTTTCCGAAGTGCTGCGGCGTTACGGCGGTGGCGAGGATTTCATGATCGGGATGCCCACCGCGGGCCGGCCCCGGTCTGATCTGGAGGATCTGATCGGCTTTTTTGTGCGTACGCTTGTGCTGCGGGTCGATCTGACGGGGGAACCTGGACTGCGCGGTCTTGCCAAGCGGGTGAGCGCTTCGGTGGCGCGGGCTCTGACGCTGCAGGATCTGCCGTTCGAGCGCGTTGTTGAAATGGCGGACCCGGAGCGTGATCTGTCGGTGAATCCTCTCTTTCGCGTCACATGCCAGTACCTCGGCAACCCGCTCGAACGGGCAAAGGCAGGGTCCATCGATGTTGTCGACCTGCACCGGGGCTATGCCAATTTTGACCTGACGCTCGACTTCTGGGAAGAGAACGGTGTTCTGACAGGCCGGCTCGAATATGACCGCGATCTGTATGAGCCGCAGACAATCACGCGTCTTATCGGGCACCTGACCACTTTGCTTGAGGGGGCCCTTCAGCAGCCTGATCTGCCCCTGAGGGCGATCGGGATGCTGACACCGGATGAGCAGAACCAGATTGCGAAATGGTCGGAAGGCTCGTTCGCTTTTCCGAACGATGTCAGCCTGCCGGCGCTTTTCGAAGAAATCGCAGCGACCCACCCGGATCTCCCGGCTGTACGGGATGCCGAAGGTGATTTGTCCTATTCTGAACTGGACAGGTTGTCAGCAGAGCTTGCGCACAGGCTGATCGCATCAGGCGTCGGGCAGGGGGACTTTGTCGGTCATTGCCTGCCCCGTGGCAGGAAACAGATCATTGCGCTGCTCGCGATTGTCCGGGCGGGCGCGGCCTATGTTGCGCTGGAGGACGACTGGCCCGCCGAACGGCTCAGGACTATCGCCGGTGTTACGGGCCTGCGGGTCGTGGTTTCGGATCACGCACCGAATATCGCCGCGATGCCGGACATCGGGCTGATGGCGACAGACGGCCCCGGTGCGCCGCCCGTCGATCTGAAGGAGCGGACAGATGCAGGATCGCTCGCATATGCTGCCTTTACCTCTGGATCCACCGGTGTGCCTAAAGGGGTGCCGACAACTCACCGTGCAGTTGTCCGGCTTATGCGCGGCGGTGCCCCGCTGCAATTCGCACCCGGGGACGTGATGCTGGGCTTCGCACCGCTGGGATTTGATGCCTCAACTTTCGAGATCTGGGGGCCGTTGCTGACAGGTGCCTGTATCGCGGTGGCCGCTGCGGCGCATCTTTCACCACATGAACTGGCGGGGTGGATGGAGCAAGCGGGCGTCACGAAGTGCTGGCTGACAGCAGGATTTTTCAGTCAGATGAGCGCCGCGCGACCAGACATGCTTGCCGGATTGCAGATGGTTTTCGCGGGCGGCGATGTGTTGTCGGAAACGGCGGTTGGCCGGGTCCTTGATGCGGGTGGCACTGTGATCAACGGCTATGGCCCGACGGAGAACACCGTCTTTACATGCTGTTCGGTGATGGCGTCACCTGAAGATATCCGCGACGGTATCCGTATCGGTCGTCCAGTTCCGGGCACGATCATCCGCGTGCTGGATCCGGATGGACATGCTGTTCCGGTGGGAGTGCCTGGAGAACTCGTCGCCGGCGGCGCCGGGGTTTCACCGGGCTATCTTGGCAATCATCCGGACAATGACAGGTTTTCCCCGCTGCCCTGGAGCGCCGGAGGTGAACCGGGCTATCGCACTGGCGATCTCGTCCGCTGGACAAGCCAGGGCGAGCTGGAATTTCTGGGTCGCGCCGACCGGCAGGTCAAGATCCGCGGTTTTCGCGTTGAACCCGGTGCCATCGAACGGGAAATAATGTCCGATCCTGCTGTACGCGACTGCGTCGTTGCAGTGCAGGGGGGCGCGGCTGACGACAAGGCGCTTGTGGCTTTTGTGCTGCCCGAAGCAGGTGATCCCGACGTTGTGGCGTTACGGCAGACACTGTCACGACGGCTGCCTGCCCAGTCGATGCCGTCCGGGATCACGGTGGTTTCGGAAATGCCGCTTGGCAGCAATGGCAAAGTAGATGTTGCCGCATTGCTCGCGCTGCCGCCTGATGACGTCGGGGAGACGACCGCGTCCGGCGCATTGACGGAGGTCGAGGAACTGGTGGCCGAAACCATTGCCGATGTGCTCGGCCTGCCGTCGGTTCCTGCAGACGCGGTATTCTTTGATCTGGGCGGGCATTCGCTCCATGCCACGCGGGTTGTCACACGGTTGCGCGAAACGCTGGACGTCGATCTGCCGCTGCAGGCCATTTTTGAGGCCCCGAGTGTGCGCGGTCTGGCCGGCAGGCTGGAAGACATCCTGCTGTCGGAACTTGAAAATGATCCCGGGGAAGCGCGTTAATGTACGACACAAAGAATACCTCCGGACAGGCAACGCACGCCGCAACTCCGCGCAGTGAAGACCAGCGCGCCTTCCTGAAGAAGCGTCTGGCTGAGTCGCGCGGTCAGCGAAACCACGTGCCCGGCATCATGCGTACGGCGCATGACGGTCCGGTGCCGATGTCTTTTGCCCAGCAGCGTATCTGGTTCCTGCAGGAACTCGCCCCGGGCAACCCGTTCTACAACATTCCGGCCGCTGTGCCGTTGCACGGTGCGGTCGACACAGAAGCCCTGGAGTATGCCCTCAACACCATCGTGCTACGCCACGAAAGCCTGCGCACTGTTTACCTGCGGGTCGACGGGCAGCCGTGCCAGCTGGCTAAACCCCACGTGCATCGCACGCTTGAGCTGGTGGACATTTCGGGCCAGGGGCTGGCTGCTGCGGAGCGGGAGCTGGATGGCCTGTCCGCGGCAGAAGCGGCTCTGCCGTTTGATCTGGCAACCGGTCCGCTGATGCGGTTCCGGCTGGTGCGGCTTTCCGCGCAGCGCCACGTGCTTTTGCTGACGGTACATCACGTTGCAGCAGATGGCTGGTCTATGGGCGTGCTGTTCCGCGAACTGACCGAGCTTTATGCAGCACAGCAGGAAGGCCGCCCGGCACAGGTGCCGGAACTGGGTGTTCAGTACGCCGATTTTGCCCAGTGGCAACGGGACCGTCTGAGCGGCCGTGCGCTGGAGGATCTGCTGGCGTACTGGCGCGAAAAACTCGATGGCGCCACAGATCTGCCGTTGATCACCGACCACCCGAGGCCGGCCAGTGCCTCTTTCGAAGGTGGGTTTCAGGATGTCGAATTTGACCGCGCAACCACGCAGGCATTGCGCGATCTTGCCCGCGCTCATGACTGTACGTTATTCCAGGCAATGCTGGCCGCGTTCAAAATTGTGCTGGCGCGGTATTCCGGCACATCAGATGTTGTTGTGGGTGCGCCCGTCGCAAACAGGTCGCATTCCGATCTGGAGCCACTGATCGGTTTTTTCGTGAACTCGCTGGCGCTGCGAACCGATTTGTCCGGTGATCCCACGTTCACAGATATTCTGGCACGTGTGCGCGATACAACGCTGGGCGCCTACGCGCACCAGGACCTGCCGTTTGAGCGTCTGGTTGAAGAACTGCGACCCGACCGCGATATCAGCCGCAATCCTCTTTTCCAGGTGTCTTTTCAGATTCAGAACGCGCCGGGTGTTTCGGACCGGCCTGCGTCGGGCGGGCATGATTTCCGGCGTGTTGAGCGCAGCTCATCCATTCTCGATCTGGCCTTTTCCCTGTGGGAAACATCCGACGGCCTGGTTGGTGGCATTGAATATGCCACCGATGTTTTCCGCCCCGAAACCGTTCAGTGCATTGCAGACGCCGTCCGCAATGTCGTGCGGGCGGCAACGGCGGATCCGGGTACGAGGATGTCAGAGCTTCCTCTGCTGGACCGGGCAGCGCACAGAAAATTTGACAGGTTGCTGCGTGGAAAGAGCGTCGCGCGACCGCTGCATGATATGTGCGCGATGTTTGAGCGCACGTGGCGCCGGTATCCGGATGCAACTGCGCTGACCGACGCGCAGGGCGACCTTACATTTGAAGAGCTTGAAGAGCTGTCGGCCCGGGTCGCACGCGCGTTTCTTGAGGCCGGGATATCAAAGGGTGATATTGTGGGGCTTGCCCTGCCACGGGGCCGCAGTTTCGTTATCTGCATGCTGGCGGCTGTCCGCCTTGGTGCGGCCTGGCTGCCGGTTGACCCCGGTGTGCCACCTGGTCGGCTTAAAACCATGGCCGATACCGCGGCCCCCCGCATTGTCATTACCGGGGATGATGGTCCTGACTATGCGCACGGGCCCAGCGGCCGGGTGGGCGCTTTGCTGGCGTTTGCAGAAGACTGCCTGCCGTTGTCGGAGTTTCCGGACATTGATCCCGGAGACCCCTGCTACGTTCTCTTTACCTCGGGCTCCACCGGGCAGCCAAAAGCCGTTGAAGTGTCCCATGGCGCACTTGCCAACCATATGGCGTGGATGCGTGACGCTTTTGATGCCGGACCAGAGGATCGTATCCTGCAGCGGACGCCTGCACAGTTTGACGCCTCGGTCTGGGAGTTCTGGCTGCCGCTTACAACCGGTGCTGCATTGTGCCTTCCGCCTGACTTTCATGCGGCTGACAGCCAGGCTCTGATCGCTGCTATGGCAGAGCTGCACCCCAGTATCGTGCAGTGTGTGCCCTCCTTGCTGTCGCAGTTGCTGAGCGAAGGTGATCTTTCCGCAGCGGTCGCCGATGTCCGCATTCTGTGTTGCGGAGGGGAACCCCTGACCACGGATCTGACACGCAGGCTGGCTGAAGCGTTTGCCGGAGCACGCATTTTCAATCTTTACGGCCCGACCGAAGCAACCATTGATGTCACCGCGCATGTCGTTGGCCCCGATGACCGCGATCCGCTGCCCATCGGCAGGCCGGTGGAAAACTGCGGTGTGCTTGTCGTTGACGCCAACCACTTGCTCTGCCCGCCGGGCATGCGCGGTGAGATTGCCGTGACCGGTGCGCCTTTGGCAGAGGGGTATCTGAACCGGGCTGACCTGACGGATGCCGCGTTTGTGACACTGCCCGAAACGGGTGAGCTGGCTTTTCTGACCGGGGATCTGGGCTGGTACACCTGTGACGGGCTGCTACACTGCGCCGGGCGCCGGGACCGGCAGGTAAAACTGCGGGGCAACCGTATCGAACTGGGCGAGATCGAAGCCGCCCTGCGTGCGCATGATCAGGTGGCCGCGGCGGCTGTCGTTCTGCATGCGGAAAAGGAACAGTTCGCGCTTGCGGCCTTTGTCACGCTCTGTGACGACGATGCCGGCAAAGAGTTGCGGCAGGAAACGGAAGACGCAGCAGTCGCAGACTGGGAAAGCCTCTACCAGGTGGTTTATGCGCCGGGCGATCATGTGCCGGAGGATGCCGTCAATGATTTCACAGGCTGGACCAGCAGCTTTGACGGAGAGCCGATCCCGGTCGCTCAGATGCAGCACTGGGCGGATGAAACCGCCGCGCGTATCAGATCGCTGGACCCTGATGGCGTATTCGAGATCGGGTGCGGGTCGGGCCTGATCCTGTCGCGCCTGATGCCGGAATGCGGCCGCTATGTTGGGTGCGACCTGTCCGAACCGGTTGTCCGCCGCCTCAGCGCCTGGGTGCAGCAACATGGACAGGGTGACATTGCGTTGCATACGGCAGCAGCAGATCAGGTGGCGGCCATTGATATCAGCGGCTGCAACACGCTGGTGACGAATTCAGTCGTTCAGTACCTGCCGGGGGCGGGGCACCTCAAAGACGTTATCCGGGAAACCATTGACCGCATGCCAGAGGACGCTCGGGTTTTCATCGGTGACATACGCCCGCTCGGGTTACTGCGCGCCTTTCATACGGGCGCAGAGCTGGCCCGGGCGGGTGAGGCAACCGCGGCGGACCTGCGCAAACGCGTTGAGGCTGCTGTGGCACAGGAAAAAGAGCTGCTCTTTGACCCTGCGTTCTTCCGGCAGCTGGGTGAGGGCGGACCGGCTTGCGATGTTGCCGTGCGGCTCAAAAATGTTGCAGAAAACAATGAGCTCTTTGACTACCGCTATGATGTTTCCATGCGCTGCGGCCTCGCGCAGGAGCCGGCGCCGCTCGGCTGGCTTCACTGGCGCCGTGGTGAGATCAGCGCCGAAGGCTTGAACGACCGCGCCGCCGCATACCAGGGCCCGGTGGCTGTCTGCGGCATCCCGAATGCCAGGGTCGCCCGCGACGTGGCGCTGTCCCATATCCTGCGTGAAGCGGCGGACGAAACACCCCTGCAGGACATGATACAGGCAGCAGATCAAGCCGCTGATGGTGCCATGGATCCGGGGCAAATCGCGGAGATGGCGAGGGGGTATGGCCTGCAGGCCGAACTATTGCCCAATCGTGAGTCCCCGGATCATTTTGACGTCGTACTGCACAGGGGCGAGATCAACGGCTACAGCCTGGACGCCGCGCAACCGGGAAACCGCGCAGGACACCCCGTGTTGTCATCTGAACCGACCCTGCGGGCTCTCACGGCACGGCTCTCGCCTGTTCTGCGTGAATGGCTCAGTGAAAGCCTGCCTGCCGTGATGTGCCCCGCGCATATTACTGTGCTCGACAGAATGCCGACGCTGTCCAGCGGCAAAACAGACTATGTCTCGCTGACACGGAACGTGCCGCACGAACCGGTGCGCGAAACACGTTTTGAAGCGCCTGGAGACGCGCTGGAACAGGTGATTGCGGATGTGTTCGCATCGGTACTTGGTCTGACGCAGGTCGGTGCTTCGGATGACTTTTTCGCGGCCCTGGGGGGGCATTCGCTGCTCGCAACGCAGGCTGTCGCGCGTCTGCGGGAGATCCTCGGCGACGATCTGCCCCTGCGACTGCTTTTTGAGTTCCCAAAGCCTGCTGATCTGGCCAGCCGGATCGATGCACAGATGCCTGGTGCACGGGATATTGCCGAAGCCTACCAGGCAACCAAAGACCTGGATGAAGCGGCGCTGGATGCCCTTCTGGCACAACCGGAGGGTCCGAAAGATGAATAAGAACCTGCAGTCTCCCATGACAAAAGAGCAGAAACGGCTTGCATTGCTGCGGCGTCAGCGGGGTGAGAGCACGGCATCGGTTCCTGTTGACGCAGGCATTCCGCGTCTGCAGCACGACGGACCGGTCCCGGCCTCCTTTGCGCAGCGGCGTCTTTGGTTTCTGGACCGCCTCGCACCGGGCAATCCCTTCTACACAGTCAGTCTTGAACTGCCGCTTGATGGCGTCGTCTGGCCGGATCATCTGGAACAGTCTTTGCTGGAAATCGCCACCCGCCACGAAGCACTGCGCACAACCTTTGCCGAAGAGGATGGGCAGCCTGTGCAGATACTGCATGACGCGCCACGTTTTCCGCTGGAACGCATCGACCTGTCAGGACTGTCCCCGCAGGCTGTTACCGAACGGCTCAGGGCACTGAACGAAGAGGAAAAGAACCGCAGTTTTGATCTGACCGAAGGGCCACTTGCGGTGGCGCGGCTGATCCGGGTGTCAGCGTCACGGCATCTTTTGCTGCTCACGCTGCACCATATTGTCTGTGACGGCTGGTCGCTCAAGGTGCTCGGGCGTGAACTGACCGCGATCTACCGGGCGCGGGTGGCGGGTCAGCCGCACGATCTTCCGGACCCGGATGTGCAGTACCGTGATTTTGCGGTCTGGCAGCATAGCCTCTTTGAAGGATCGCGTATGGCAGGCCATCTCGACTACTGGCGCACGCAACTGGCCGGCGCACCTGAGCTGGCTCTGCCGGTGGACTTCCAGCGTCCTGCAATTCCGACCTACGGCGGTGCGTTCGTGCCATTTACTCTCGACCAGGACTGTGCCGCCGCGATCAGAGAGCTTTGTGCAGAGGAAGGGTTCACACCTTTCATGGTCCTGATGTCGGCCTGGATGGTTCTTCTGGGGCGGTATGCGGATATGGATGACATCCTCGTGGCCGCACCCTCTGCCGGGCGGGAACGCCGCGAGCTGGAAGGCATGATCGGTTTCTTCGTGAACACGCTTGTGCTGCGGGGTGATCTGTCGGGCGCGCCGACATTCCGCGAATTTGTCACCCGTATGAAGAACACCTGCCTTGAGGCCTTTTCACACGATGAGTTCCCGTTTGACCGCCTGATTGAAGAGCTGGCACCTCAGCGCCGGGGCGACAGAAATCCGCTGGCGCAGGTGGTGTTCCAGCTGTTCTCAGCACCCGACAGGACAGTGGGTCAGGCAACGCCCGAAGAACGCCAGCGCGGGACGTCAAAGTTCGACCTGCGGCTTGATCTCTGGGACACGGACGCGGGCTATTCGGGCGAGCTCGAGTATTCGACGGACCTCTTTGAACATGTCACCGCCGAGCTGATGGCAGAACAGTTTCAGATCCTGCTGTTCGGACTTCTTGCCGCGCCTGACGCACCGGTTGCGGACGCAAGCCTTATGTCGCAGCGTGAGTTTGACTGGCTGACGGCGCACACCAATCAGACCGACCGTCACTGGCCCGGCGATATGGATCTTGTGCAGTGCTTCCACGAAATACTGCCGTCCTTTGCGGATGATCCGGCCATACGGTGGGGGGAGCAGATGCTGACCTATGCCGAACTGGACCGGGCCTCCGATGGTGCGGCCGAAGCCCTGGTGGGCCACGGGGTGGAGCCTGGCGATCATGTGGCCGTTTTCCTGCCGCGTTCGTCCGAAATGATCATTTCATGGCTTGGTATTCTGAAGGCAGGGGCCGCCTATGTTCCGCTTGATACTGACACACCCGCCGCGCGCGTGCAGGGGCTGCTGGAAACCATAGATGCGGCGGCTGTGATCAGCGATGACGCCAGTGCGGGTCTTCTGCCGGTGACAGAGTGCCCCGTTATCATGGCGCAGACAGACGTCTGGTGCAGTGCCGCGCCCGGTATGCCGGTGACGCGTGAGCCGCATGATGTGGCGAATATCATGTTCACATCAGGGTCCACCGGCAAACCAAAGGCTGTGCTCGTCCCGCACTGCGGTATCATCCGGCTCGCGACGTGCCAGGAGTTCTGGTCGCCATGTGCAGGCGATGGCATTGCGCAGGGGTCCAACTGTGCCTTTGATGCCGCGACACTGGAAGTCTGGACCGCATTGCTGGGCGGCTGCTGCCTTGTTGGTGTTGAGCGCGATGAGATGCTCTCGCCGGAACGGCTGGGTGCGCGCATAGAAGCGGGCGACTTTGACCATATCTTTATCACGACGGCTCTGTTCCACCGTCTGGTGGATGAGGCGCCGGACATGTTTTCCTCTCTGTCGTCTGTGGTCACGGGCGGTTCGCGCCTCGAACCGGAGTGCGTGCGGCGTGTCATTGCCGCAGGTGCGCCGGATGCCTTCGTGAACGGGTATGGCCCGACCGAGGCAACGACCCTCGGCACGGCCTGGCGTATTGATGCGTTTGACAAACCGCTGGCCAGTGTCCCCATCGGGTCTCCCATCATGAACAGTACTGCCTATGTGCTGGACCCACAGGGCGCATTAGTCCCCCGTGGGGTGCCGGGGGAGCTCTATCTTGGCGGGCCGGGTGTAGCGCTTGGTTATCTCGGTGATCCCGGTCAGACCGCGCGCCGGTTTGGCCCGAGCCCGTTTCGCGAAGATGAAAGGCTGTATGCTACCGGCGACAGAGTGCGCATGCGCCATGACGGCACACTCGATTTTCTGGGGCGCTTTGACGATCAGAAGAAAATCCGAGGCTTCCGGGTCGAACCGGATGAAATTGCTGCTGCGCTGCAGTCTCATCCGCGGGTCGGAGAAGCGCAGGCGCTGATATCCTCTGCTGAAAGTGCCGATGGCAGCGCTGAAAACCGTATTCTGGCCTTTTACGTGCCGGGTGATCCCGCGGACGAAGAGCGGGTCAGCCGGGAAACCGAAGATGAGGCCGTCGCCTACTGGCAGCGCATTTATGACGATGTGGTGTACCAGGATGTCGGCGCTGCGGCGGATGCGGACGCGCAGTTTGATATTACCGGCTGGACGGATACTGCCACCGGTGACCTTCTGTCCCAAGACGACATGGCCGAGCAGGTGCGCCAGACCTGTGAGCGGATCCTGGCACTGGGCGGCCAGGACATTCTTGAGTTCGGCTGTGGCACCGGGCTGATCATGTTCCCGTTGGCGGAACACGTGAGATCCGTTCTGGGCGTGGATCTCTCGGAACGGGCTCTGGATCACGTGCGACGGACGGCGGATGAGGCCGGCATCGGGAACATCTCTGTGAAACAGGGGAGTACAGAGATTCTGGCGGGCCTTGAGGACAACAGTTTCGATACTGTCGTACTGAATTCGACGGTGCAGTATTTCCCATCGGCGGATTATCTCGAAACGCTCATCACCGAGCTGTTGCGCATCACCCGCCCCGACGGGTCCATTTTCCTTGGCGATATCCGTCACCTGGGACTGCTGCCCGCTTTTCAGACGGAGATCGAGTTCAGCCGTGCGGACCAGAGTACGACGGCGCGGGCACTGATGGGGGCGGTGTCACGCCGGGTGAGCGAAGAGCAGGAACTGCTGCTCGATCCCCATTGGTTTAAGGACCTGCGCAAACGGCTGTCCGGGCTCGGCGACATTTCGGTTCGCCTGAAGCGGGGATACGGCCGAAACGAGCTCGCGCGTTTCAGATATGATGTCGTGCTGCGCCCCGGAACGCCGCGAAAAGCACCGGGTCTCCGCGAGTTGATGTGGGGCCAGGATATCCGTTCGATGCAGCAACTGCTCGCCGAAGCGGGGCAGGAGGATCATAAACCGCTGGTGGTGCGCGGGTTGCCCAATGCACGTACAGCGCAGGCGTGTCAGCAGCTGCGGACCATCAGCGAGGCTGGCGAAGGGCAGACGCTTGGTGCTTTGACGATCCCGGCCGTCAGCGACGCGGCACTTTCACCCGAAGAGTTACTGCGTGGGTGCGAGGCAGAGGGTTTTTACGCGGAAGCCACGTGGAACAGCGATCCCGCCTGTTTTGACATCCTGATCAGCGCGGAACCTGTCGCCGCCGGTTTCGGCGCGATGATGCCCGCACCTGACGGTCCGGATGCACCACTTGCCAGTTCTCCGGCGGCGGGCCGCGATCTGCGCAGGCTGGAAGCGGAACTGGGCGCTTATCTGGAAAAGCTGTTGCCTGACTACATGCTGCCTCAGAGCTATGTGCGGCTCGAGGCAATGCCCCTGAATGCAAACGGCAAGGTTGACCGGAAAGCGCTGGCCGCAAGCCTCGTGACGGTTGCCAGCGGCCCCGCGCGTCCCCCACGCACTGAGATTGAGAAACACCTTGCGGCAATTTTCTGTGCCGTGCTGCAGGTGCCGAAGGTCGGTCTGGAAGATGATTTCTTCCGGTTGGGAGGGCATTCGCTCAAAGCCACGCAGGTGATTTCGCGCATCGCGACAGAGCTTGGCGTGACTGTGCCGCTGCGGGCCATTTTCGAGAACGGCACGGTGGAAGGCATGTGTTCCGAGGTGGAAAGGGCGCGTCTGCGAGAGCAGCCTTCAGAGATCACGGCGTCGGATACGGAACAGGATATCGATCTGATGGACGAGGAGGAGCTGGAAAGGGCGCTGGCCCTGCTGGACGATCCCGAAACGGATGGCACCGATGAGTGACAGCGCCACAGATCTGTCAAAGGAGCAGAAAAGAGAGCTTTTGCGCAAACGCCTGGCAGGCGGCCGGCGACTGCCCCGCACCTATCCGGCATCTTACTCGCAGAGGCGGCTGTGGTTCATGCATCGGATGGCGCCTGACAGCCCGGCCTACAACGTCGAGGCAGCGCTGCCGCTTGGTGCAGTTGATACCGGTGTTCTGGAACAGGCGATTAACGGGGTTGTTGCCCGGCACGGCGCTTTGCGTACCACATTTGCGGAAATCGACGGTGAACCGGTACAGAAAGTGGCCCCTGAACTGCATGTGCCGCTGGAACAGATTGATCTGACAGCGCTGCCGGCGGCTCTGCGCGACGCGCGGCTGGCCGAAATCCGCAAACACTGCGCGACCGAAGCCTTTGATCTTGCACGGGGCCCCTTGGTGCGTACCAGACTTGTCCGGTTGCCGATGGGCAGACACCTGCTTTTGCTCAATCTGCATCACATCCTGGCGGATGGATGGTCCATGGGTATTTTCAGCCGGGAACTCACCGCTCTTTACGACGCCTTTTCACGCGGTGAACCTTCGCCGCTTGAACCCTTGCCGCTGCAGTACGGGGATTTTTCAGCCTGGCAGCGCAGGGAAGGGGACGGAGGTGGGTTCTCCGGCGAGCTGGACTGGTGGACGGACCGGCTTGATGGCATGGCCACGCTGGACCTGCCCACAGATTTCCCCCGCCCCGCAGCGCAGAGTTTTACCGGTGCGTTTCACAACTGCAGCTTTTCGGCCAGTCTGACCCGGGACCTGGAGGCATTTTCCCGCGATCGCGGCGTTACGTTGTTCATGACATTGCTGACGGGGTTCAAAACGCTTCTGATGCGTTTGTCAGATGCCGGTGATATCCCGGTAGGGACTTATATTGCCAACCGTGAACGCACCGAGATTGAAGGCCTAATCGGGTTTTTCCTGAACACCCTGGTGCTGCGCACAGAGCTGAGCGGCGATCTGTCCTTCGCTGCAGCACTCGAACGGGTACGGGAAACGGCACTCGGCTCTTATGCCAACCAGTCCGTTCCTTTTGAGAAACTGGTCGAAGAACTGAAACCCGCGCGCGATCTCAGCCGCAATCCGCTGGTGCAGATTGTGTTTCAGCTGCAGAACGCCACGGAAGACAAGTCCGGTGACGGTGCCGCGATGATCGACTACCAACGCTCTGCTGCGGCGTTCGATCTGACCGTCACCGCGTATGTGCAGAAGGGCGAACTGCATTTTACCTATGAATATGCCACGGATCTTTTTGAGCATGAAACCATCGACCGTTTCAGCCAGCGCCTGGAAATCCTGTTGCGGGACGCGCTCGGTTCGCCTGACAGGCATCTGGGTGATTTTGACATCCTGTTGCCGGACGAGCGGTTGGAGAAACGCGGGAACGGTACTCCGGTTGCATGGCCCGATGGCAGCGTAACAGAGCTTTTCGATGCGACGGCAGAAGCGATGCCGGATGCGCCTGCATTCTTTGCGGGAGAGGCCTGTGCAACGATTGGTCAGGTCGCGGATTGCAGCCACCGCATCGCCGCATCCCTCGCCGATGCCGGTGTCGGGAAAGGGGACGTGGTCGGCGTGTGTCTGCCGCGCTCTGTTGAACTCTCTGCCTCGCTTCTGGCTGTCTGGCGTCTGGGTGCTGTCTATCTGCCGCTGGATCCTGCCTACCCTGCGGCGCGCCTCGCTTTTATGGCCGGGGACAGCGGTGCAAAGGTGCTTTTGATCCGGCATGATACCGGAGCCGGATTGCCCGACGATCTGATGCGGGTGAATGTGAATGCGGCGATCGGTGATCTGTCCGAACCAACAGAACCCTTTTCCGACGCCGTCCTTTCACCCGAAGACCCAAGTCATATAATTTATACGTCAGGCTCCACCGGCAAACCCCGTGGTGCAATCTCTCCGCACCGGCAGGTCCTCAACCGGCTGCACTGGATGTGGCATCATTTCCCTCATGCCGCGCACGAAGTGGAAGCGATGAAGACGGCCACCAGTTTCATAGATTCCCTTTGGGAACTGACCGGGCCCGTGATCGCGGGCCGGCCCTCGCTGATCATCGACGCCGAAACACTTCTGGAGCCGTCTGAGCTGTGTGATCAGCTGGCACGAGACGGCGTCACCCGGATGTGGGTCACGCCATCCTATCTGCGCCTTCTGCTCGAAAGTGTGCCGGAGGCCGGGCAGATCATGCCTCAGCTGACCTCATGGTTTATCACGGGCGAGAAACTGCCCGCAGAACTGGCCCGGCGGTTCCGTGACGCGTTCCCGGATGCCCGCCTTTACAACATTTATGGCACGTCCGAGGCCTGGGATATGTGCTGTGACACTGCGCCTGATCCGGGCGATATGAGTGACCCGTTGCCGGTGGGTGAACCGCTGGACAATGTGCCGGTCGCTGTTGTGGACACTTCTGGCCGGCCCGTGCCGGACGGGGTGCCGGGCGAGCTTTGCGCCGGTGGTGTTGCGCCCTGTCTGGGCTTTGTAAGCAACGGCAGCCGGGATGCAGACCGTTTTCTGAACATCGAAGCCGACTCCGGGAGCCTGAGGATGCTGCGCACCGGCGACAAGGCGCGCAGACGTTGGGACGGGCGCATCGACGTACTCGGGCGGATGGACGATGAGCTGAAAATCAGCGGTATGCGCGTGCACCCGGCCGAAATCGAAGCCGCTCTGTCAGGACTGGATGGCGTATCGGCGGCTGCGGTTGCGGGTGTGCCGGATGAGAGCGGCACGGTGCGGCTGTTCGCCTGGGTTGCCGGGGAAACCGCTGTTGCACGCGCCCCCGAAAAGCTGCGCG
Source organism: Roseobacter phycocola (assembly GCF_042055075.2). Classification (GTDB taxonomy): domain Bacteria; phylum Pseudomonadota; class Alphaproteobacteria; order Rhodobacterales; family Rhodobacteraceae; genus Roseobacter. The sequence continues at coordinate 583,468 of NZ_CP194010.1, forward strand.
CTGGTCTGGGGGGCCTGCTGCCGGCGCATATGATCCCCGAGCGCATTTTCTTTGTTGATGAGATGCCGCAGACACCATCCGGCAAAATTGACCGCTCCGCACTGGTTGCGTCATCCGCCAGCCATGCTGATCCCGCATCAGCCGAAGAGCACCGGCACGACGACGCCAGCGAAACGGCAGTTCTGATCGCAGGCGTTTTTTCCGAAGTGCTGGGCCGCGACGTTGGAACACACGAGAACTTCTTTGCTGCGGGGGGGCATTCGCTGCTCGCGGCACGGGCTCTGTCGCGTCTGAATGACAGGCTCTCGCTGGACCTAGGCATCCGGGATTTCTTTATCGACCCTTCCGCCGTCGGCCTCGCGCGCAGTGCCGAAGCCGCGGCAAAAGATGGTGCGCGAACAGAAATAAAAAAGCTGGATCGCGGTCGCACTGGCGCAGGGGTACGTGCGCCGCAGACGGGTGAGGAGCCATGACTGGCTATTCGGTTTCATCTGCACCGCCTGACCTCGTCTGTCTGCACGCGGCCGGCGCAACCGGTGCCATGTTCGCCGGGATCGCTGACCGCCTGAAGGGCCTTGCGAATGTTGTGACACCGGAACTGCCGGGCAGAGGGTCAACCTATGATCAGAAGCCGTTGTTGCGCATGGAAACGGCCGTTGCCAGCCTCCTGCCGGATCTGCTGACACGACCTGACCGCAGCTATGCACTCTTTGGCTACAGCATGGGTGCGCTTGTTGCATTCGAGCTGATATGCGAACTGGCCCGTCTGGGGGCAGGGCTGCCAGCCGTACTCTTTGTGGCGGCTACACGTGCCCCACATGTGCCGCCCCGAGAAGCGCCGCTGCATCTGATGGATGATGCGGACCTGCTGGAAGAACTGGCGCGGTTTCAGGGCACGGCGCAGGAACTGCTTGATGATGCTGAGTTGATGGATCTTGTCCTGCCGCGTCTGCGGGCTGATTTCGAACTGTGCGAGACTTACCGTTTTGGTCAGATGCGCCAGTTGCCTGTTCCGCTCTACGCCTTTGGGGGCAAATCCGACGAAAAGGTCACGGCGGCAGATCTTGCGGCGTGGCTGCAGCTCACACTTGTCGGTGGCACCTGGGAACAATTGCCGGGTGGGCATTTTTTCCTGGAGAATCAGGAAGAGGCACTGACACGCCGGATTGCGTCTATAATGCTGCCCGGGGCTTATGCTGTGACGGCACCTTCTGGCACGGTGCCTCATGGATGATGCAATCCTCGCAGAGCGGTCAGGCGCAGCATGCGCTGCACAATCGGTTGAGCTGTGGTTTGCACAACTTGATGATTTGTCCGTACATATCCCGGAAGGGAATCTCAGTGGCAGCTTTGGCCGCCGGGACCCGAAGCGGGACCGCGCCATTTCACACCAATTGCTGAGACAACTCCTGGCCCGCCGCAATGGCTGCACACCAGCGGACCTGGTTTTCGCAAAAGGCGCCCACGGAAAGCCAGCCCTCGCGGGAGCGGGCACTGCGTTCAGCCTGTCCCGCAGCAACGGAGTAACGCTGATCGGCATCAGTGACGCTGCTGCGATCGGTGTTGATGTTGAGTTTTGCAAACCTGTTGATGAGCAGAATGGCATCACCGACATGTTTCATCCCCGGGAGCGCGCTTTTCTGAATGGTATGAAACCGGCAGAACGGTTGCATTGGTTCTACCGGATCTGGACGCGCAAGGAAGCGGTTCTCAAGGCAACAGGCACCGGGCTTTTGCGTGCTCTGGACAGCTTCAGCGTGGTCGGGCACCCAACGGAGTTCGGCGCGCGCACGTCTCTCTCCGGTCATCATTTTTTCCTGTATGACCTGACATTGCCCGGCGGTGCAGTGGGCGCTCTTGCTACGACCGAGAATGCGTCGGTGCCGCAGGTGCGCCTGTGCACCGGGCCTCTGGCAGGGCAGGGTACGGCATGACCCGTGCAGCTCTCAGCGGTGCCGGCGTGCCGCAGGATGAGTTGTTTCGGGAAATGGAGGACCTGCGCGCCGCAGATGCTGACTGGCGCAATGGACGGTCCGCACTGCATGTCTATTGGGCAGGAGAGGATGTTCAGGACGTTTCAGCACGCGCTTTTGCAATGTTTCAGCAAACCAATGCGCTCGCGCCACGCGCGTTCCCGAGCCTTGCGCGCATGAAAGAGGACATACTGAACATGTCCCTGCCGCTCTGGCGTGCGCCGCCAGGTGCGTCCGGAGTTATCACGACAGGCGGAACGGAAAGCATCATTCTCGCGATGCAGGCGATGCGCCACCTGGCGGCCGAAATGCGGCCGGGACTGCGCCATCCCGTGGTACTGGCAGCCCGCAGCGCTCACCCGGCCTGGGAAAAGGCCGCCGGACTGCTGGGCATGCGGGTCATACGGGTGGCGCTCGACGCGACCTGGCGTGCCGATCCGGGCGCGATGGCCGACGCAATAACCAGCGATGTTGTCGGGCTCCTTGCGTCCGCGCCCAGTCTGCCCTTCGGCACAACAGACCCTGTGCGCGAGATCGGGCAGCTGGCCCTGCGCCATGATCTCTGGCTGCACGTGGATGCCTGTCTTGGTGGATATCTTGCGCCCTTCGTCCGCGATCTGGGTCTGCCTGTACCGGAATACGATTTTTCCGTTCCCGGCGTACGGTCCCTGTCTGCGGATCTGCACAAATACGGATATGCGCCAAAAGGAAATTCGCTGCTTGCATACCGGGACGGAAATGATCTGGCCCGCAACCGGTTTTATTTCGGGGCATGGCCCAAGGGCGGATACGAAACCGCAACGCTGACGGGTACCCGGTCGGGTGGAACGCTCGCGGCGGCCTGGGCGGTGATGCGCTATCTCGGTGCCGAAGGATACAGCAGGCGGGCTGCGGTAATCATGCGAACGCGGGCAGAAATCGAAACTGGTCTGCGGCGGATGGGTGGCACAGCCCTGCTGGGTCCGCAGCACCTTGGTGTTCTTTCATTTACCGTGACCGATGGCGGCACCTGCATCCGCGAAGACAGGCTTGGCGCGCTGGGATGGTACACCAGCCGGATTGCGGATCCGGTCGGGCTGCAGATGACCCTGACCCCCGTGCACGAAGGTATTGCCGGCCATCTGATCCGTGACCTTTGCCACGCGATGCGTTCGGGTGGTGCGGCCAAGCCTGCCCTTGAAATATCTACTTACTGAGTTTTGCTGTTGTCCAAGCTTCCCGATCCGCGTGGTAAATTTCGACCGGCATGACCCAGCGTTCCCGTTCTTTTTTCAAACGTATTCTCCATGGACTGGGTCTCGTTGCAGGTCTGGCTGTTTTGGGATTTTCCCTGCGTCCGGGGTCTGTGCCGGAGTACTATCCGGCAGATCTGCCTGAAACGCCCATCGGCAGTCCCGCACAATGGCGGACCTGCTCCTGGGATCCGGTCGCAGCGGACAGCCGCGCGCAGTGTGCCCGTTTTCTTGTTCCGCTGGATCACGGGGGCGCGCGTCCGGATCAGATCTCCCTGCTCGTAAAACGGATTGTCCCGACGGGGCCGGTCTCGCGTCAGGTCTGGCTTGTGCATGGCGGCCCCGGTGCGTCGTCCACAGCGGATATGGCCACGCTGACAGCGGGACTGGAAGAAGCGCGACCGGACATTGCATTCTATGCTGTCGATCATCGTGGCACGGGAGGCTCGGAACGACTCGGATGCGCCACAGGCGAGGCGGCTCCAGGCCCCGGAGGTGCTGCAATTCTGCCCGGTGAATGGGAAGCGTGCCTTGCGGAAGTGACGACGGAAACAGGTGACCGCCTCAGACACTTTTCGACAGTGGAGGCGGCGCGGGATCTTGATATGCTGATCCATCAGTTCCGGAAAAATGACACTCCGGTTTACGTCTATGGGGGCTCTTACGGCACATTTCTTGTGCAACGGTACCTTGATCTTACCGATGAGCCGCCCGCAGGGGTGATCCTCGAAGGCCTCGTGGCCGCTGATGGTGGCATGCGCGGCTATGATGCCCGGATGGGCGCCGTTGCGCGCGATTTTCTTGCCACCTGTGATGCCGCGCCTGCCTGCAACGGTCACTTTGATGCGCCGCTGGAAACTGAAATCAGGCAGATGTACGCGGAGCTTGAAACAGGTCACTGCCGCTCTCTCAACCTCAATCCCACAACGGCACGCAGCGTTCTTGCGGTAATGGCGCTCTATGCGGAAACCCGTGTGTTTGTGCCGCCATTGGTGCACAGGATCCGTCGGTGTACCTGGTCTGACGTCCGGTTTGTGGCGCGCCTGTTCCGGCAACTGGCGACAGCATCCGGCAGTCAGAATTACTCAGCGGTTCTTCACAATCACATCGTCCTGTCCGAGATGTACCGCCCTGGCGTATCTGCCCCGGAACTGATGAAACAGTATGATGCGGCGGTGTTGTCCACGGGGGCAGAAGCCGGCTACGCCGCACTTTTCCCGACCTGGCCTCGATACCCGAAGCCGGACGCTGTCATCCGGCGTGAGGTCTCGCGGAACGTTCCCGTCCTTGTTCTGCAGGGCGGGCTGGACATCGCCGCGCCATCTGATGTGGCGCGGGCGACTGCCGCCCGGCTGAGCACCAGGCCCGTCCACTTTGTCCTTTTTCCCGAGGGCGCCCATGGCGTGACCGGCGGCACGCCGATGGCCACAGGGCGGGATTGTGCACTTCTGATTTATGCAGCGTTCCTTGATGCGCCTTCGATGCCACCGAATACCCGGTGTGTCCGCGATATTCTGCCTCTAGACTGGTCTTCTGCCGGTGCAGATCGGTTTTTGCCGGGCGACGATGATCTCTGGGGCGAAAAGGACAACTGACTGACAGCCTGCGGTCCCTGGCTGGCTTTCAGCAAACAATTCCTATTCTGATTGATCCGGCCCGCCGCAGTCGTCCAGCCAGTGGTCATCCAGGTTTTCAAGCGGAACCGGACGGCTGAAATAAAACCCCTGAATCTGATCGCAGTCATTATGAGCAAGCCAGTCATACTGCGCGCGTGTCTCAACGCCTTCGGCGACCACAGTCGCGTCGATCTGCCGTCCCAGAGCAAGGATCAGACTGACAATCGGTCCGGTCTCCGGGAGCTGACGGATGAAGGATTGATCGATTTTCAGACAGCTCAGCGGGAACTGAGAGATATACGCAAGATTTGAATACCCGGTGCCAAAGTCATCGATGGCAATCCGGTACCCCATGCCGGAGATTGCACGGAGTTTGGATGCAATCGCCCCGACATCCCCGATCAGAATGTTCTCCGTGATCTCAAGCTCGATCCGGTGTGTCGGGAAATCAGCGATTGCTGCAAAGCGCGACAGGGTTTTCATGAGGTTTTTGTCAGAAAACTGGCGCGGTGAAATGTTGAGGGACATGTCTATGCTGCGCCCGTCGAGATGCCAGTCATGTGCCTGTTGGAAACCGATTTCCAGCACATGCTGGCCCAGCGTTTCGATCAGTCCGGTTTCTTCGCAGACAGATATGAAATCGTTCGGCGGGACCAGCCCACGTGTCGGATGGTTCCAGCGCACCAGACCTTCAACGGAAACGACATCTCCGGATTTCAGATCGATGCGTGGCTGGTAGTGCAGCACGAACTCTTTGTTCTGCAATGCTTTTTCTATCTCTGTCTCCAGACGAATTTTGGCCAGAGCAGCCCGTCCCATATCGCGGTCAAAGAAAGTAAGCCTGTTTCGCCCCTCTCTTTTGGAATGGTAAAGCGCTATATCCGCCTGGCGCAGAACTGCCTCGAAGTCGTCCTCGCCCGGCGCAAAACGCGCGCACCCCATGCTGACGTTCACCGGTATGCTTGCGGACCCCTGCACCACAGGACCAGAAAGCACTTCAAACACCTGATTTGCCCGCTCCTGCGCCATGTCGTTGTGCGGGGGGCATTGCAGCAGGATGACAAACTCGTCACCTCCCAGGCGGACAACAATGTCGCCTTCGCGCACCGCATTCTGCGCCCGGTCGGCGAGGTTACGGAGCACGGTGTCACCGGCCTCGTGCCCAAAGGTGTCATTTACGTGTTTGAAGCGGTCGACGTCGAAATAGAGCATGACATGATCCAGACCGCTGTCTTCCGGCAGCGCGTCAAAATGCCTTTGCAGGAAAAACCGGTTATAGCATCCCGTCAGCTGATCCCTGTCCGCGAGGAACCTCGCGGTATCCCGTGCCGTTTTCAGTTCACTGACATCGATGGCCGTCACCAGTACAGCGGGCTTTCCCGTGACAGCGTCGCTGCACAGTTTTGCCGACAGGTCAAACCAGGTAGCATCGGTTGAAACGGCCACCTTTGCGACCATTCTGTGCTCTCCCCGGCCGTCGAGGTCGAACATCATTGCGTGATAATCAGTCCGGTCGGCAAAGAGTGAGGCAAGGTTTCCTGAGGTGCCTCCGATCACGTTCCGGGCCGCCGGGTTCATGTAAAGAGCGGCGCCGTCAGGGTCGAAAAGTGCGATCATCACATCCGTGTGCAGCAAAGCTTCTGCACTTCGGAGGTTGTCGGGCGCATCTCCTGTGCCCGACAGCACCTCGCACAGCATTGCCATACGTCCATCCGGCAAACGATAGCCACAAAAAGCGACACTGGAACTGACAGGCTGGCCGTTTGGATAAAGTGTCCACATTTCCCGGAAAGTGGTTTCCGGTTGCGTGATGAAGTCGTCCTGATACTGGCGCAGCCGTCGGGCGACCGTGGTTGACATGCCAAGGGACATGTCCCGCGCGCATAACTCAGCTTCGCTTGCGGCCTGCCACATGGTGCAGGCAGCACCATTGGCCAGTACGATCCTGCTGTGATCGATGTCAAAAACCCAGACCGGGCTTGCAAGCTGCCGCACCACAGCAAAGAGGTCCCGCGCAGCATCAGTCTGCTGCGTGTTCAACTGGTTGTTCTGTCTTCGCTTTTTACGCGCGGACATACAATGGTTCCCGGGCGACGTGCCGGATCAGGCGGCCCGGTCTGCAGAGAGACCGAGTTCCGACAATGGACGGAAGCCGGGTGTGTTGCTGACGTCCCCGATCCAGCGTTGGACCGAAGGATAGCTGTCAAGGGAAATCCCCGCTTCGTCAGTCACATGCACATATCCAAAGAGGGCAATATCAGCGACAGAATAGGCATCGCCCAGCATAAACTGATGGGCGGCAAGATGTGTTTCCAGCCGGTCCAGTCCTGGCCTGGCTGCGTTCTGCCAACCCTCGATGTCCTTGCGGCGCTTTTCTTTTTCTGCCGGCAGGATGGTCGTAAAAAACCTCGCTGGCGAAATAAAAGGTTCGAGTTTTGACTGTTCAAAAAACATCCACTGTAATGCCCGTGCGCGCCCGTAGCTGCTCTGGGGCATCAGAAAACTGTCTTCGGCAATATGCCACAGCATCGCATTGCTTTCGCCGAGACCCTCACCGGAACCTGTGACGAGGTAGGGAACAACGCCATCCGGGTTGATTTTCATGAACCATTCGGACTTCTGCTCGCCGGCCAGTACATCGACCATTGCCATTTCAAAGGGTTTGCCCAACTGATTGAGCGCAAGCCAGGGTTTAAAACAATTGCCCGACCCCGGGCATGCGTAAAGTTTTGTCATCAGGCTGTCTTTCCGGTTGTCCAACAGAACAGACAGGCTACCGAAGTGCCGTTAAGCGGCTGTAAAAACCGGCCCCTGACAGCAAGCGTATTTTCCGAAAATTTTCGTTTTTCCTGCCATGCAGACCGGCGTGCAGAAGGCGCCGCCGCCCTGTGATGACCACACAGGCGGTCTGTTGCCAGGTGCCGGACACTTTCCGCTCGTTTTCCCGGTGCCGTTTCTCTTCCGTATCGCCTAGGGCTTCGGGATGTGAGTATTCACTCATCCTTATGACAATTTGCCAGTTTTGTAGGTGCAGAGGGCCCGGTATGGACACGATAGATGGTATGCGCACCTTTGCGGCGGTAGCGGCTGAGGGGTCATTTACAGAAGGTGCGCGGCGGCTTGGGATCAGCACCAAGCTTGCGAGCAAATATGTGCGCCAGCTTGAAGACCGGCTGGGGGCGAATTGCTTCACAGAACACCGCGCAGTGTCACGCTGACAGACACAGGGCAGGCGTATTTTACCCGATGCCAGCCGCTGCTGGATCAGTTTGACGAACTTGAAGGGCTTGTGCGGGGCAAACAGTCCGAACTTTCTGGCAAACTCCGGTTGGCGGCCCCTACAGAATTCGGCAGCACCTGTCTGGCCGGAGCCCTGCATTCCTTTCAGATTGCGCATCCACGTGTCCGGATCGAACTGAGCCTGTCGGACCACCATGTATCCGTCGTTGAACTGGGCTTTGACATCGCGATCCGGCTTGGTGAGTTGCGGGATTCAAACCTGGTTGCGCGCAAATTAATGGACATACGCATCGTTTGCGTCGCAGCACCGGGATACCTGAATGAGCAGGAATGGCCGTGCGAACCGGCCGCGCTCGCGACACACAACTGTCTGCTGCAGCCGACGGGTGCCGACAGTATCCAATGGGCATTTCACCGGCACGGGAAGACTGAAACAGTGCAGTTCGCTGGCGGCCTAGGGATCGGGCGCATTCCGTTTTACACAGCCAGACCATTCCTGGAAGCTGGCGCACTCACGGTTCTGTTTGAAGAGGCTGAAACTGATCCGATCGGACTTTTTGCAGAGCATCCGCCGGGGCGACACCTGACCGCCCGCATTCGCGCACTCACAAACCACCTGCGCAAGACGCTGAACTTACAAAATGCAGGCAGTGGGCGGGCCAGTGGGGCCGACTGGCAATGATCGCCGCCGCTGATGGTCTGTGCGTCAGACCGGCGGCTCAATACCCAGGTCACGCAGTCTGATCTCCTGGCGCCGGGCGAGCGCATCTGTTTCGGCCGCAGCCGCTTCGGGCAGGGCGGCACCGGGTCTGCGCAGGGCTGGATGTGCGATAACTCCCTGACGCCAAAGTGAAAATTTGCGAACAGCCAGCCCCATGCCAGGCTGTGCCTCGTAGCGGATCATTGGCATGTAAGCGTCAAAAATGTCGCGGGCCCGCTCGGTGTCGCCGGTTTCGAGCGCCGCAATGACCTGAGCCATCATTTCGGGATAGCCAAAGCCGGTCATCGCACCATCTGCCCCGCGCAGCATCTCTTCGAGCAGATACATCCCGCCGTTCCCACACAGGATCGAAATACGCCGCGCACTAGCGTCAGAGGCTGCCCGCAGCGCAGAAATTTTTTCGAGCCCGGGCCAGTCTTCGTGTTTGAGCATCACGCAGGTCGGACAGGTTTCCACGACCTGCAGAATAACGGACGTCGAAATCTGAACCCCCGTGGCAAGAGGAAAATCCTGCAGCACAAAAGGTGTGTCGCCCAGTGCGTGAGCTGTTTCCTGATAATAGCCAAGGATCTGCGCATCCGTGCGCAGGCTGGAGGGTGGCGCAACCATGACGCCTGCGGCACCTGCATCCATCGAAGCTCCGGAAAGCGCAGACATGGTCGCGAGGCCGGGTGCAGAGACCCCGACGATAACGGGGACCGGCGACCGCGCGAGCACGCGCCGCACCACCTGTTCGGATTCTGCGGCCGACAGTTTTCCTGCCTCGCCCATCATGCCAAGGATTGTCAGACCGCTGGCACCGCGTGCGATATAGGCATCGACCAGACGGTCGAGACTGTCGAAATCAAGCTGACCATCCGGCAGAAAAGGGGTCGCCGCTATGGTGAAAACGCCCCGTGTGGTTTCGTCAATCATTCATTGCCCCTTCCGGTCTGTGTGTCAGGCCAAGGGCAATCTGTCCCAGTGCCATACTGACCGCTGCCTGTGTCGGCTCAACAACAGGCAGTCCGGTTTCATCCTGCAGAACGCTGCGATATTGCGCCATACCGGCACAGCCCATGATCAGAACCTCTGCACCATCCACGTCGCGCAGCTGTTTCCCGGTGCGGATCATTGCCGCAAGACATCTGTCCGGATCTGCAAGGTCTGCTACCCCAAGGTCCAAAGCCCGGTCGCCCGCCAGCCTGCCGGACACGCCCATGGCGCCAAAGGCGCGCAGGTGACGGGGAATGGACTGAGGCAGTATCGCGATGACCCCGAAACGGTGACCCAGTGTCAGTGCGGTCATGACGGAAGCTTCCTGAATGCCGGTAACCGGCAGCGCGGTCTGAACGCGCAATGCATGCAGGCCCGGGTCACCAAAACAGGCAATCACAAAACCAGCCGCGTCTGTCTGCCGGTCCGCGAGGGCCAGCATGGGCGCAACGGTCAGGTCCGCCTGCTGCTGGGTTTCGATCCCGGGTGGCCCTTCTGGAAGCGTCAGGCAGCGTATTGGGACACCGACCCCTTGCAACGGTTGCAGCGCCTGCTCGATGCCCCGGGTTACCGTTTCCGAAGAATTCGGGTTGATCACGACAAGTGTTTTCATGGTCATCCGGTCTGTGCCTCATCAAAGGAAACAGCCTGAGGCCGTGCAATCCACCGGCCGCTGCCGGGCGTGCCCAGAAAGGTGCCGCCGTCTACCAGCAGGTTGCCGCGCAACAGTACTTTGACCGGCCAGCCCGTAACGCTGTATCCGTCCCAGGGGTTGTAGCCGACGTTATCATGCAGGTCATCAGGCCCCCATGTCGTTTTGTGCGTCGGATCCCATATCGCGATGTCTGCATCCATGCCTGTGCTGATCTCTCCCTTGCTTTTCAGGCCGTAAAGCCGGGCAGGGGCCGTTGCCGTCAGTTCCGCGAAAGCAAAAGCGCCCTCAGACCCACGGGAAACCATCGCATCAAAAATCAGTGGCAGGCGGGTTTCCAACCCCGGCAGGCCGTTGGCAATCTGATGAAACCCACAGTTTGTTCCGGCCGACAGTTTTCCTGTCGCATCAAAACGGTATGGCGCGTGGTCGGACGAGATGAGCGACAGGGTGCCGTCATGCAGCGCCTGCCACAGGGCGGTCTGATCCGCCTTTGTCCGCTGAGGCGGCGAGCACATCCATTTGGCGCCTTCAATGCCCGGCTTGTCGAGTACATCAGAGGTCATGAACAGGTAGTGCGGACAGGTTTCGGACCTTACCGGCGCGCCGCGTTTTTGCGCGGCCCGGATTTCGGCTGCGCCTTCAGCCGTCGATACGTGAAAAATCATAACCGGCTGATCCAGGTATTCCGCGAAACGGCAGATACGTTCGATCGCTTCGATCTCCGCAATCCGCGGGCGCGACCTGGCGTGATCCATGGGTGTCGTCTGACCCGCTGCTATCAGCCGTTCGCGGGCATCCGATATGATGGCGTCGTTTTCAGCGTGAACGCAAACCACTGCGCCGGCATCCCGGGCCAGCCGGAAAACCCGGAGAAGGGCCGCATCATCAAGCTGGATATTGTAGGTGGTGAAAACCTTGAGAGACCGGTGACCTTCTGACACTGCCTGCCTGATGTCCTTTTCGAACTCAGGTACGTCCGGGTCAGTGACCGTTATGTGAAACGCATGATCGATCATCGCACCCCGCCGGGCCCGCGCGGCATAGTCGGCAACAGTCTCACGGATGGTCTGTCCGCTGCCCTGGGCTGCGAAGGAAATGACGCTGGTCGTGCCGCCCATCGCGGCCGAACGGGTTGCCGTTTCGAACGTGTCGGCATTCCATTGCCCCATGCCGGACATCTGTTCGATGTGCGCGTGAGGATCAACGCCGCCCGGCAGCACCAGATGATCCGTCGCGTCGATGACAGTGTCAGCCCCGGTCACTTCCGGTCCGACGGAAACAATTTTGCCATCCCGGATGGCCAGATCCCCCCCGATGACACCGCTCGGGGTAACGATCCGGCCATTTTTGATCACGGTATCGGAGTTCATTGTGTTCCTTTGGCTTGCATTGCCGCGCAGCATGCCGTCATTTTGCCGCCATGCAAAGTCCCCGGTGCAAGTTGAAGAAATGTGTGGGGAGAACTCCCAAAAGGCATAGTACGGCAATGTTTTCCATCAGACGCGACTTCAGAGGTGTTCGGGTTTCCTGTGCCGACACCAAAGGGTGGAATTCTCATGACTGAGACTGTGTCTGTGGATCGGCGGGACCGGGTTCCGCTCTGGCGGGACGGAATGTGGCGGGCGGTCGTCGCGGCATTCACCTTTAACGGGTTGTTGTTCGGCGTCTGGGCATCGCGGGTGCCTGCCTTCAAGGAAGGGTTTGACCTTGAGCCGGGTACGCTCGGGTTGCTGCTGCTGGCGCTTGCCGGCGGCGCGATTGTTTCCTTTCCGCTGGCGGGCGCACTATCCGAAAAGTGGGGCGCCGACCGGCTCACAATACGCTGTGCGGTGGTTTACGGGCCGGCGCTGATTGCGCTGGGCCTCGCGCCGGGTCCCGTCGCTCTGGCGTTGCTGCTGTTTTTGTTCGGTGCAAGCCACGGCTCGATGGACGTGGCGATGAATGGTTGGGGCGCACGGGTTGAGGACCGCCTGCAACGCAGTACGATGTCCGTATTCCATGCGGCATTCAGCCTCGGCGCAGGCCTGGGGGCTGCAAGCGGTTATGCCGCAGTCAGTGCCGGTTTTGGTGTTTTGCCTCACTTTGCTGCAATCGTAATGCCATTCGGTATTCTGGCACTGTGCTTTATGGCCCCTGCCGCTGATCAAGAACGGGTTGTTGCCTCCGACGCGCCGTCAGCACCGTTGCTCGCATTGCCGCGGGGGCCACTGTTGCTGGTTGGCCTGATTGCCTTGTCGGCATCCATGGGAGAGGGCGCGATCGCTGACTGGGGGGCGGTGTTTCTGCGGATCGCCGTTCAGGCGACAGAAGCGCAGGCGGCGCTGGGATATGCTGTTTTCAGTGTGATGATGGTGCTTGTACGGCTTTCGGGCGGGTACCTGACTGAACGTTTTGGCCCGGTTCTGACGACGCGTGCCAGTGCTGTTTCCGCGCTGACCGGATTGCTTTTGTCTGTCTTCGGAGGCTCCCTGGAGATTGTTCTGGTGGGGTATGGGCTGATTGGGGCTGGGTATGCCGTCGTTATGCCTCTGGTATTTTCCAGGGCGGCACGGGATGCCGAAATGCCATCGGGACCGGCGATCGCTTCAGTAGCAACACTTGGCTACGGAGGCATGCTGCTCGGCCCACCGCTGATCGGCTTCGTCGCCGAACTGACCGGGCTTCGGATGTCTTTTTTGCTGCTGGCCGCGCTGGCAGTGATGGCGTTTTATCTGGCCCCCTGCATTGGGGTGTCGCGGAACCGTGTCTGACGAACACGAGTGATGCGCTGAGGGAACTGTGGACATTGCCAGCCAAAAGGCCGTCTGGGGACCAGAATTGCGATTGCGGGAACCACCAGACCCCAACGTGCCATGGCTTCATTGGATGATGTGCTGGCACAAAAGGGCGCGGAGGTCAGGAAGCCGCGTCAAGGTCGTCTGGCCTGACGATTTTCTGAATGTCATCGAGGCTCAATGGCTTGCCGAAATAATAGCCCTGAACAAAGGTGCAGTTCTCCGACCTCAGAAAGCTGAGTTCGTTGGCCTGCTCAACACCTTCCGCAAGAACCGGAATTTTCAGGGCATCGCCCAGCAGCAGGGTCGACCGGACGATTGCCGCGCGCTGGTGATCCGTGTGAACATCCTGCACGAAACTCCGGTCGATTTTGATTTTGTCGAACGGGAAGGCCTGCAGCGTTGCCAGCGAAGAATATCCCGTTCCGAAATCGTCCATAGCGATGCGGACACCCATCTTCTTGATTTTGTGCATCACATCTATGGTCAGTTCCTGGTCCTCGATGATGCTGGCTTCGGTGACTTCCAGTTCAAGCCGTTCCGGCGGAAGACGGCTCTCCATCAGAATGTCGGATAGATGTTCCAGAAAAGTGGGTTGTACAAGTTGCTGAGGTGCCACGTTGACTGCGACGCTGAAAGGTTTTGCCCAGCCAGCGGCTTCGTGGCAGGCCGTTCGCAGCACCCAGAGACCAATGTCCCGGATCAGGCCGGTCTCTTCGGCAATGGGAATGAACTCTACAGGAGAAATACGCCCTTTCTCCGGATGGTTCCACCTGATCAGCACCTCGAAACCAACCGGGGCCAGCGAAGAGAGGTCATTCTGCAACTGATAAACCAGCTCGAACTGACCACGAGAGGCGGCCTGCCGGAGATCGCTGATCATCTGAAGGCGGTCGCGGCTCAGTTCGTCCATGTCCGGGTTGTAAAAGCACAGCAGTCTGTCCGCCTCAACTTTTGCCCTGTACATGGCGAGGTCTGACTTCTGCTTCAGTTCACCAAAGTCGCGACCGTCATCCAGCGTTGTTGCCGCGCCAAAGGATGCCCTGACCACGGCAGAGACTGTTTCGAGTTCCACCGGTTTCATGATCTGACTGTTCAGACGTTCTGCGAAAGCTTCTACGTCGTTTGTCGACCCTATGCCGGATTTAAGCGCAACGAACTCATCCCCTCCAGTGCGGGCAACAAACTCATCCTCGCCACATGCTGCCTGCAGCCGCATCGCCACTTCTTGCAGGACCTTGTCGCCTGTTGAGTGGCCGTGCAGATCATTGATCTCTTTGAAAAGATCAAGATCGATGGTCATCACCACCGCGTTCAGTTCAGGGTTCTGCTCGAGCGACCGCGCAATTTTTTCGGATGTGCGGTTCAGGTTCAGCCTGTTGGGCAGCCCGGTAAGGTGATCGTGATGGGCGGTATGCTCCATTTGCTCCAGTGACTCGCGCTCAAGATTGACCTCGATACTGATGGCCGCAAAACCGACAACCAGAATAATCGCGGTCACCGCGGAAATCAGCAGGGCCAGTACGCCGTCGGGCAGAACCTGTTCAGGCACCACAATCAGCGGGCTGAGTTCCAGCGAAAAAGCACTCATGCCAGTGAAATGCATCGAGCAGATCGACAGAACCATTAGCACAGACCCGCCAATCCAGCAGAACCGGGTCACTGGGAATACCATCCGGTGATAGGCCGCAGCACCCAGTACCGTTCCAAGCAGGACCGAGACCAGAACGGTATTGCTGTTCCAGACCAGTTCACCGGGTAAGAGGTAGGCTGACATGCCGATGTAGTGCATTGTGGAAACGGTAAGGCCAAAAAGGCAGCCTGACAGCAGCCATCTGAATGGACCTGCCATATATGCAAGCGGGATGTTTGAAATCATCATGCCGGCAACAGCCACCGCCAGCGACAGTGCGGTCAGAAAGGGTTCATACCCGTGTTCAAATCCGGGCTCGTAAGCGAGCATGGCAATAAAGTGGGTGGACCAGATGGTTGCACCGGCAATCAGGCTGCCAAGCGCAAGCTGCACCTGTTTACGGCGACCGGTTGATCCCAGTATCCGCCGCGAAATCAGAACGGACAGGCACGAGCCAATAACACAGACAAAGGCTGCTGCGACCACCAGCCAGTGGTCGTGTTCATGCGTCAGACATTCGATTACCCGGTACAAGGACTTTCCCCGCGTGCCATTCCGGGCGATGGTATGCGCGCAAATCGGTAAACGTGGCCTTTAAATGGTCCGCAGATTTTCCGGACATTTTTCAACGTTTTGACCAGTTGATCAGAAGTATTTCCAACTGCTGCAGAAAGCGTTTTTTCTTTCTGTCTTGACAGGAAAGCTTCCCACGCTGCTAACTCAGAGCAGGTGAGGGGGCGCATATTGTGCACATCCAGGTGAAAATTTCCTGTCCGGGGTCCACCGGAACCAACCGACGCGATACGGGCTGCGACCTGGTCGTCTGACGGGAGAAACAGACGCGCGCAGCGCGCCTTTGGTTCTCCTTTGACTTTTCCGGTACATCACAATGAATTCCAGACCCGGATTGCGTATGGCAATCGATATTGGCGGGACGTTCACAGACACGGTTCTTATGGATGAAGCGATGCGTCTGTGCGCGTCCTGCAAAGTGCCCACAACGCCTGCAAACCCGGTAGAGGGGGCCGTGCAAGGCGCGCTGGCGGCACTTGAGCAGTCAGGTGCGGACTGGTCCGGCATCACCGCATTCATCCATGGAACCACGCTTGCCACTAATGCACTGATCGAGAAGCGGGGCGCTGTTGTCGCAACTGTGACGACGGCTGGTTTCAGAGACATTCTCGAAATTGCGTACGAGCGCCGATACAGCCAATACGCCATCGACATCGAAAAACCAGACCTGCTGGTTGCGCGCCACCGCGCGTTTACCATCGGCGGCAGGATGACCGCGTCGGGCGAAGAACTGAAACCGCTGGACGAGGCAGCAGTACCCGAACTGGCCGCCAAGATCAGGGCATCAGGCGCCGGTGCCGTTGCGGTCTGTTTGCTGCATGCCTACGCGAACCCTGAACATGAACAGCGCCTCGCTGAACTTCTGGAACAGCATCTGCCCGACATTTCCGTGTCACTCAGTCACGAGGTCAGTCCGGAAGCCCGGGAGTTCGACAGATTGTGCACAACGGTAGCGAATGCGTCTGTGCGCCCTCTGATGGCTGGGTATCTGGCTGCTTTCGAAGCGGAGTTTTCGGCTCTTGGCCTGCAGTGCCCGATCCTGATGATGACAGCGGGTGGTGGGATGACAACTCTTGAGACGGCCTCCCGTCTTCCTGTCCGTCTGGTGGAATCCGGCCCTGCAGGGGGTGCCATTCTGGCAGCCCGCATTGCCGCAGAAACAGGGGAGACGGACGTGTTATCGTTCGATATGGGCGGCACAACGGCAAAGCTCTGTCTGATCGACAGAGGCCGCCCACAGATGGCGCGACGCTTCGAGATCGCCCGGGCGGCACGGTTTATCCGCGGATCCGGGATGCCTGTGCGCATCCCCGTCATTGAAATGATCGAGATCGGAGCGGGCGGTGGTTCTGTTGCAGCGGTTGACGGGTTGGGCAGGGTCACGGTGGGACCGGAAAGTGCGGGGTCCGACCCGGGTCCGGCCGGTTTCGGGCGGGGCGGTTCGCACCCGACTGTGACGGATGCGGATATCCTGCAGGGCTATATTGATCCGGTGACATTTGCCGAAGGGCGGCTGACGGTTGAGCCTGACCTGTCATCCGATGCGCTTGACAGGCACGTTGGCCAGCCCCTGGGCTGCCCGGCCGAAAGCGCCGCGACAGCGGTCAGTGAAATCGTCGATGAAGCAATGGCGGGCGCGGGACGTATGCACGCCGTTGAATCGGGCAAGGACCTCAGTTCGCGGCTGATGATTGCGTTTGGTGGCAACGGTCCGCTTCATGCCAGCCGTGTTGCCCGCAGGGCAGGTGTCAGGCGCATTCTGATCCCGCGTGACCCCGGTGTCGGGTCCGCTGTCGGTTTCCTGTTTGCACCTGTTTCATTCGAGATTATCCGCTCGCAGTACGCCCGGCTGGACACAATTGACCTGGCTGCGGTCAACGCCTTGTTCGACGACATGCTGACCGAGGCGATCAGCATCGTGCGTGCGGGTGCGCCGGAAGGGGAAATCGTCCAGCGCCGTGTGGCGTACATGCGATACCAGGGGCAGGGGCATGAAATTGAGGTGGAGCTCGGTACGTCGCCATTGCAGGCAAGCGATCTGGACCGTATCAGGCAGGCTTTTGATGACGAGTATCGCCGCCAGTTCGGGCGGACGGTACCGGGCATGACCATAGAGATACTGAACTGGGGGCTGACCGTTTCTGCGGGCAACGCTCCACCGCCGGAAAGGGCTGACGACGCCCCCGAAAGTCAGTGCACGCCAAAAGGGCAGCGTCGGATCTGGTGCAATGTGTCCCGTGCCTGGGCAGAGGCGGGCGTCTATGACCGCGTGGCGCTGCCGGCGGGCAGCAGAATTGACGGCCCCGCGCTGATCACGGAGGCGCAAACCACAACGTTCGTGAGTGCAGATTTCAGTGCCTGCACGGATACTTTCGGCAACATCTGGATGACGGCAAAGGAAGAGAGGTCCCCATGACGCACCCCGCGACAACCCATCAGGTGATGTGGAACCGTCTGCTCGCGATTGTCGAAGAACAGGGACAGGCCCTCATCCGTGCCGCCTTCAGCCCGATCGTCCGGGAGTGCGGGGATATTTCTGCGGGCATTTTCGACGCGGAGGGCCGGATGCTCGCCCAGGCGGTGACCGGCACGCCGGGGCATATCAATACCATGGCAGCGGCTGTGCAGACCCTGCGCGCGCATTTCGGAACCGCCCAGATGAAGCCCGGGGACATTTTCCTGACCAATGATCCCTGGATAGCGTCCGGGCATCTGAATGATTTTCTGCTGATGATGCCCGTCTTTCACGGCGGGTGTATCGTGGGCTTCACGGCCTGTACGTCCCATCTCGTTGACCTCGGCGGGCTTGGAATGGGTCCGGAAGGATCAGATGTCTTTGACGAAGGGCTGCTGATCCCGCCCTGCAGGCTGGTGAGTGAAGGCAGTATCAATGAGCTGCTGATGGACATCATACGGGCGAACTCGCGAGAGCCGGTTGCGAATGAAGGAGACATCTACGCGCTGATTGCCTGCTGTGAGGCGGGTGCGGATCGTCTCGCAGGCATGATGACGGAATTCGGGCTGGAGAATCTGGAGGGCCTGTCGGATTACATCCTGCAGACTTCGGAAAAAGCCACGCTGGAGGCTATCCGTAAACTGCCCGAAGGCACCTGGCAGAGTGAACTGACATGTGATGGATACCGGTCCGACATCCGTCTCTGCGCGCGCCTCACCGTTTCTCGGGAGGGCATCCACGTCGATTTTTCGGGCACAGATGGTTGCATCGACAAGGGGGTCAACGTGCCGCTGAACTACGCAACGGCCTACACCGTTTTTGCGCTGCGCTGCCTGATAGGCCCCGACATTCCCAACAATGCGGGCTCGCTCGGGCCGTTCCGGGTCAGTGCGCCGGAAGGGTGCATCCTGAATGCCAGACCGCCTGCTCCGGTGGCCATGCGGCATACGCTGGGACAGATGACCCCGGATCTTGTCTATGGCTGCCTTTCGCAGGTTATGCCTGACGCGGTCCCTGCCGAAGGCGCGTCCTGCATGTACGACCTGCCGTTGCGCCACACTGCTGATGCTGCGGCTGACCCTGAACGTCATTTTGCACTGGAGCTGGTTTTCAACGGGGGCACCGGCGCGCGGCCATCGCTTGATGGTCTGTCCGCAACGGCGTTCCCCAGCGGCGTCTGGGGCAGCCAGATTGAAACCACAGAAGCAGCAGCACCTGTCCTGTTTCACCGTCGGGAACTGCGGTGCGATTCCGGTGGCGCGGGTAAGAGACGCGGCGGGCTTGGGCAGCGCATTGAACTCAGCCCGGCGGGCAAGGACGCATTTCTGGTCTTTCTATCGGTCGAACGGATGCGCAACGCGGCGAAAGGCCGGAAGGGGGGCCTTGAAGGCGCCCCCGGGCGCATCCGGCGGGTGGAGCCCGGTGGTACTGCAGAAAACCTGCCCGGCAAGGGTACATTCCGGATCAATCCTGGCGAAACACTCATTTTTGAAACGCCGGGCGGTGGCGGGTTCGGATCTCCCGGCGATCGCAGCGAGGATGCGTTGCGCGAAGATGGACGTGCCGGGTTTGTGAGCGCGGAACAGGCCCGCAAAGACTATGGGAGGTCGCTGTGATACAACCTTTAGACCATATCGCGGCCATGTCACCTTATGCGCTGGCCGAAACAGGTGAGGCTGCGGTCCGGGACCCGGTGCATATGGCGCAGAATGAGAGCCTGCGACCGCCCAGTCCTGCCGCTCTTGACGCGGCCAAAAAGGCGCTGCACGCTGGCGCGCTGTATCCCGACCCTGACTGGACTGAGCTGCGGACGGCGCTCGCCAGCCAGCACGGTATTCCGGCACAGAATATCCTGTGCGGCAATGGATCGCTGGACCTGATCGCGGCGCTGGCCCGCGCCTATGCCGGTCCGGGGCGTGCAATACTGGCGCCACAGAACGCATACCCGTTTTTTGCCACAGCGGCCCGGATGGCCGGAGCCCGCTTCGATGTGGCCCCGGAGAAGCGCGAAGGTGTCTGCGTCGGGACCCTCCTGCGCTGCGTCCGTCCGGACACTTCCGTTGTCTTTGTCGCCAACCCGGGCAACCCTACGGGCACAGAGATTCCCGTCAAAGACCTGCAGGCGTTGCGCGCGGGCCTGCCGGACGATGTGCTGCTCGTCATTGATGGCGCCTACGCCGAATTCTCGGAACAGGAAAACGCCGACTGCTGGGACTTCGTGGAAACAGGAAACTGCGCCGTGTTGCGCACATTCTCAAAGGCATACGGGCTTGCCGGTTTTCGTGTGGGATGGGGCCTGTTCCCGACCCACATTGCCCAACAGGTCCGCAAAGTGCTGAACCCGAACAACCTGTCCTCCGCGGCGCAAAGTGCTGCGGCAGGGGCAGTCCGCGATCAGGCTTACCTTCAGGAAACCTGCCACCTGACCGCGCGCGCACGTGTTTCCTGGTCCGGCCAGCTGATGGATGCCGGTTTCAATGTCACGCCCGGCTGCACCAATTTCATTGGCCTGTGGTTTCCGGCCCCGGATGCTGCGGAGGATGCGGACCGGTATCTGCGTTCGGCAGGCGTTTTTCTGCGTCGGCAGCAGGGTGCGGGACTGCCACAGCTGCTGCGCTGGACGCTGGCACCTGATGACATGATGCAACGCGGGTTTGACGCGTTGCTGGACTGGCAGAGGAAACAGAGATCATGACTGATGTGCGGCGTGGGAAAAGGGTGGGGCTGCTGGTGCCCTTTACCAATACGAACCTTGAACCCGATTTTGCGATGATGGCTCCGCCAGGGCTCACAGTGCATGTGGCGCGCATGGGCGGATATGATGAAGATGAGATCCCGGGCGTTGAACAGATGCAGGGTCTTGGCGCGGCCATACCGCATGAGCCGCTGGAACTGTTGATGGGCGTACGTCCCGACGTTGTAGTTTATGGTTGCACGTCCGCGACGCTGACTCATGGTCCGGATTTCGACAGAAATCTGTCGCGCACTATCAAAGAGATAAGTGGCGCTCATACCGTCACGGCGGCTGGTGCGCTTATTGAGGCGTTGCGGGCGCTGGGCGTGAGGCGGGTGGCCTTTGCATCCCCCTATGTGCCCGAAATCAACGCGATGGCCATGCGGTACCTTGTAGACTGTGGCTTCGAAATTTCGGGGCAGGCAGAGGTTGGGGAAAACCTCAGCAATGAAGGCCAGGGTGCGATGTTGCCGCAGGACGTGTTTGATCTTGGTCTGCGCGCATTCCGACCGGACGCAGAGGCGATTGTTCTTTCCTGCACTGACATGCGGAGCACCGAGATCATTGCCGCGCTGGAGAAACAAACGGGTGTTCCGGTCATAACTTCAAACCAGGCGATGATGTTCGGCGTGCTGAAGGCTATTGGGCATCACGATGCAATTTCCGGATTTGGCATGCTGTTGGCGCACGGATTGCGGCAGGGGGGCTGCGCCACCGACAAGGTGAAAGGATGAACTGATGACCTTGCGCGTTCTTCTGCACAACAGTGATACAGACCCGCTTGAGGATGCCCTCCGGCGGGCTTTCCCGGATGTGTCGGTCACGACGTGTCACAGCTACACAGCACTGCCCGAAGCGCTCGAAATCGCGAAACCGGATATTGTCTACACGGTTCGTTTTGCAGGAACCGACGGATACCCCAGAGCGGCGCTCTTTGGCCCGAACGGGCCTGCCTGGGTTTCAAACGGCGGTGCCGGAACAGACCATTTCGGTCATTGGGATCCGGACCGGGTGACGGTCACCAACGCGGCCGGAGTGGCTGCTGATATGATGGCGGAATACATCATGGGTGCCTTTCTGCACCATAATCTTGATTTGCCCGGCCTGATGCAGGATCAGGAACAAAGGGTCTGGCGGCAAAGAACAGTGAAACCGCTGCGGGGCAAAACGCTTGTCATCGTAGGCATGGGGCAGACCGGTCAGGCGCTTGCGGCCCGTGCCGGTGCTTTTGGAATGGTTGTCTGCGGCACCCGCGCGCACCCGCAACCCATGCACAACTGCCACGAGGTTGTCGCACCGGATGGGCTTCTGTCGCTGCTGCCCCGCGCAGACTTCATAGCGGTGTGCACCCCGCTCACAGAAGAAACCAGGGGGCTGCTGGGAGAGCGCGCGTTCCGGGCGATCCGGCGCGGCGCTTTTCTTGCAAATGTGTCGCGCGGTGGAGTCGTGGACGAACGGGCACTGTTTGCTGCCCTGCAGGACGGACGCCTTGCCGGCGCAGCACTGGACGTGTTTGAGACGGAGCCGTTGCCTGCAGATGATCCACTTTGGAATGCGCCTGGCGTGATCATATCGCCGCACTGCTCATCGGTTTACGACGGATGGGAAATGGCGTCCTTTGCGATGTTCCTGGAGAACCTGAACCGATGGACACACGGACAGAAGCTGCACAATATCGTTGACCCGCGTCGCGGTTACTGACCGAAACCGCACACACCAGGCATATGTGGTCACCTGCGCCGCGGCAGGTCATTCACCCAGGCAAGCAGGTCTGCTTCGCGCACAGGTTTGCGCAACCATTCATCCGCTCCGAGGTCGCGTGCGGTGCGCAACGGTGAATACCCGCCGTCGATTTCGGTGCCCCCTGAGATCGCCAGCAAGGGGACAGGCGGGCGAGCGTCGCGCTTGTCCGACGTTGTTCGTTTCACCCGTGAAATCAGTGTCAGGCTGCCCCGGAATTTTTTCGAGTTTTCCTGGGACAGGAGCATGTCCAGAATGATCCCGTCAAATCGGTCCTCTGAACTCAGAGCTATCGCGTCTTCACCGTTCGCAGCCACGGTCACTTCGTGCCCCTGTTGTTCCAGTGTGTCCAGCATTTCGAGGCGCAGCGCGGTGTTGTCCTCAACGATCAGAATGCGCCGGTTGTCTTTCTGTGTACTTCGGCGCTCTGTCGTGGCCTCATGAAGGACAGCAGCCAGCTGGCCGAATTCCACCGGTTTGGTCAGAACGGGGACATCGGAGAAATCAGTCAGCCATTCAAAGTTTTCCGCGTAACCGGTCAGAAAAACAAAGGGTATCTCTTTTTCCCGCAGGCGCTCAGCGACCTGCTGACTTGTTTCCGTTCCCAGATTGACGTCGAGGACTGCGGCATCAATACGTTCGCCTTCCAGAATTTCCACAGCTTTGGCAATTCGCGGGGCAAAGGACACGATCGGGACGCCGGCTTCCGCAAGCGCAAATCTGATTTCCGCGCCGATCAGCGGATTGTCTTCGACGATCAGGACGTGATCGAACGTTCTGGGGAGTGACGTCGCGGGTTTTTCCGGAACCGTCGTACGGATGATGGTCTCTTTCCGGATGTCCCGCTCCGGGATCGCGCCCGGCAACACGAGGTTCATGGTGACCCCGCCGGGGTGATTTTCAATAATGGTCTGTCCGTCCAGCCTGTCATTTACTGCCTGCTGGATCAGGAACTGACCGAACCCGGTAGTCGCCACATCATCAACCCGAGGGCCGCCGATTTCGGTCCAGTTCAGGTGCAGCTTGGTTCCCCGCTGGAACCACGAGACGCTGACCTGTCCTTCAGGGACGCTGAGTGCACCGTGACGCGCCGCGTTCGTGACCATTTCGTGCATCACGAGTACGAATACCGTGGCAGTGTCCTTGTCGAGAAAAACGTCGCGACCATCCAGCTGATACTGATGCGCCGGATGTGGGGCAAATTCTGTTTCAACAACATCGGTCACAGGCAGAATGCCGCTATCCGTCTTCGTCAGCAGATCATGTGCTCTTGCAAGGGCCAGAACACGGTTTTCCAGTGCCTGCGCGTAATGCGGCAACGAGGACGGAACCCGAGAGGTCTGACGGATAAGAGACTGTATGAGCGACAGAATGTTGCGAACACGGTGATTGAGTTCATGAATGACGAGCTGAAAGTTGTTTTCCCGCTCCAGACGCTCTCTGCGGATATCGACCGACCTGCCAATACAGGTTTGCAGGGCTTCCGCGATCACAACGTCCTCCGGCTCCCATGCGCGGCTGTGGCCGGCTGACTGTTGTCGGTATTCTTCGAACGAACTGCGCGGCAAAAGCCGGGTTCCGGCATCGTCAGTTTCAGTCGTTTTTTCAGGCGCACCCGCCCATCTCACGGTTTCATTTTCTTCAGTGCGGTAGAGGCGCAGAAACAGATTATGATCCGGCAGCAGACGGATCCGCATCATGCCAGTCACCGGTTTTTGTGGTTTCCCGGTTCCCGGCGGCGTCAGTTTGCTGCTGCAGGCTATACCGCCGGACTGTGTGGGGATGAGTTCGGCATCGAAGCCAGCTTCTGTTCCCGGGGCGGGCTGAAGCCCGTATTCCTGACGCTGGGTTCCGGAGCAGATGGACAATCCTTCTACTTTGAGTTCCTTGCAGACGTGGTCAGCAAGCTGCATCCAGTCAGCCTCATCCAGCAGATCGTCCAGCCCGGATTGTTTGCGCTCGCCGAAACCGGCAGTGATCTTCTGGAATTCTGCAAGTTTTATGGCGCGGTCCTGGCTCAGCATGTTGCCGACGAATAGCTGCAGCAGCTGGCCCGCGAGTTCGAGGTTGAGCGTCTCTTCTATGCCGTGAAACCGGGGCTTCCTGTGGTGGCAGGAAAACATTCCCCAAAGGGAGCCCTCGTGAATGACAGGCAGCACAAGCGATGAACGAATGCCCATATTGCGCAGATACTGTACGTGGACGGGCGAAGTGCCACGAAACTCAGCAAGGGTCAGATCAGGTCTTTCTGTTGCGCCGGGCATTGAAACAAGTTCTGAGTCAGGTGCGGAAAGATCCGCTATCAGTCGCACGGGTTGTTCCATGCAGATGTTTCGCGCGATCCTGGGTATGTCCTGAGCCGGGAATCTGAGACCAAGAAAACTCTGGATATCCGGTGTCCTGTCTTCGGCAATGACTTCACCCGAGCCGTCTGGCCGGAAACGGTAAAGCATGACGCGATCGTAGTTGATCATGTTGCGCAGATCCCGGACCGTTTTTATGATGCCTTCCGAAAACGGCATATGTTCGTGTTGCCGCGCCATAAGCCATCTCAGACTTTCGAGGCCTTTGGGGTGCGGGGAGGCTGTGCCTTCCGGCGCCGGCGAGGCTTCAAGAACAACGAGATCGCCGGTGCGGTGCACCGCACAGGGGTAGCAACCTCCCGAAAAATTCTGGGGGCCCAGGTACTCTCTCTGCGTTTTGCTGGTTCTCAGCATGAGCGCGTTGCGCAATGCGTGAATGCCATTGTCGTCGAGGATACTGGTTGCAGGTTTTCCCAGGAGATCAGAGGGCGGTACGCCAAGGTATTCGCATGCGTTGGCAGACACGTGGCGCAGTTGTGTGAGATCGGCATCAAAAACGCACATCAACCCGTGTGGCTGCACCGTATTGGGTGTGCGGATCGGCTCTGCTTCGCAGGTCTCCAGCGCCCTTTTTTCTGCGTCTTTTGTCAGTTCAGTCATGTCATTCTTGTCAGAGCGTCCGCAATCAACTCTGACAACCGTAGAGTGTTTCAGTACACTTTGCGATGCTTGTTTACGGTGTGTCTGACGGAGCGCGCAAGGCCCGAGTATCAGGCGGCAAATCAGGGAAACCCGGCTGTAGTTCCCCGCCTGAATTTAAGCCTATTTTTTGTTCCCATCGAGTTGCGGGTACAATGTTCCAGGCGACCTTCGAAAGAAGGAACTTATTTCAAAACCGGGCTCTGCCAGAGCGTTGCCGCGCGGCCGGGCCGTTTACAAACGGTTTTGCTGCTTTGTCCCGGGCGACGCGGGCTGATCAGTCGTGCCGAAGAAAGAAAAGCTCCTCCGGTGATCGAACGGAGGAGCTCTCATTAGTGATGATGAACCTGCCGCTTCAGAAGTCTTCCCATCCGTCATCCGCGGCGAAGCTGGTTGGCTCAGGTGCGGCACTGGTGCTTGTGGCAACTGCCCGCGCTTTTGGTGCCGCGTGGTCCGCAGTGGGCGTGTTTGTCAACGGTGTGCGTGGCGCCGGTTTGCTTTTGGCGGACTGACCGAGGCTGAATCTCTCGACAGCCTGTACGAGTGAACCAGCTTCCTGTGTCAGCGCGTGGCTGGCAGCATTTGTTTCTTCAAACATCGCTGCGTTCTGCTGTGTCACATGGTCAAGATCATTCACTGCCGAATTGATTTCGCCGATGCCAGCCGATTGTTCACGAGCCGATGCCGCAATGGTTGTTATGCGTTCAGAAATCTCTGTCACCGACTGCAGGATGGCATTGAGCGACGAACCTGTTTCTCCGACCAGTTCGACACCCTGTTCAACCTGTCCGCTTGAGTTGGAAATCAGCGTGCGTATTTCCTGGGCTGCTTCCGAGGAACGCTGGGCAAGGGCACGAACTTCTGTTGCGACGACCGCAAATCCACGACCGGCCTCTCCCGCACGCGCTGCCTCAACGCCGGCATTGAGCGCGAGCAGGTTAGTCTGAAATGCAATATCATCAATGACCTGGGTGATCTTCGCGATCTCAATGGACGAGTTCTTGATACTGTCCATGGCTTCAACGGCTTTATCCGCAACAGCGCCGCCTTTTTCAGCACGGGTTCTTGCATCAGTGGACATCTTTGCAGCGTCATCAGCGCCTTCAGCCGCAGACTTTACTGAGCTGGTGAGTTCGTCGAGTGCAGCCGCCGTTTCCTCAAGTGTTGCTGCCTGCTTTTCTGTCCGGCGCGAAAGATCATCGGCAGAAGATGCGATCTGTCCTGTTTCCAGACTGATGGATTCAGCATTTTCCATAACAGCGCCGATCGCTTTTCGAAGCGAGCCCAGGGCGGCATTGAAGTCCTGACGCAGTTTTTCATAGTCCGGGGGGAAGCTTTCGGTAATGTCGCTCAGCAGTTTGCCGTCTGCAAGATTCTGAAGACCCATTCCCAGAGCGTCGACAACCCGATTGAGTTCTGCTGTGCGTGCTTCGCGTTCCTCAAGCTCCTTCCGTTGCGCTTCCTCGCGTTCGAGTCTGAGACTTTCTTCTGCCCGCTGCTTTTCTTCTGCGGCTTTTTTCTCAGCTTCAAGACGCGCATTTTCTTTCTCGCGCATTTCCTGTTCAACGCGGCGCTCACGCTCGTGTTCTTCATCCGCCCGGCGCTTTTCCTGTTCCTGCATCTCAGCGCGTTCGATTGTGCCGATGCGGAAAGATTCCAGTGCGCGTGAGATTTCGCCAAAGACGGTTTTATCGTTTCCGTATGGCACTTCAGATTCCGTGTCCCCATCCGTCAGCCCGGACATTCTGGCTGTCAGGAGCTTGACAGGGCGGGTCACTGTATACGCGATCAGTGCTGCTGCGCCCGCCATAACGAGGCCCAGAACAACAAGCATTGTGTTCAGTTCAGAATTGATACCGGCGTGGGCGGCTTCGATTCGGGTCAGATACGCGCCTGTCCCGATGATCCAGCCCCATGGTCCGAAGGGCTGTACCACAGAGAGTTTGTCGACAGGGGCATCTCCCTCGGCGGCTCCGGGTGCTGCCCATTGATAGGCCACAGTCGCCGGAGAGCCGTCCCGCGTTCCTTCGACCATTTCGCGAAACAGATATACGCCATTGGGGTCTGTGAATTCTGAAAAATCCCGTCCCGCGAGCGATGGGTTCACACCATGCATCAGCATGACGGGTCCGCGGTCATTGACCCAGAAGTAATTGTCACCTTCATAGCGCAGCTCTTCGAGGACCTTGAGAGCACGGGCCTGAGCTTCCTCTACAGTGAGTGTGCCGGCTTCGGCCTGCGAGTGATATGATTTGACAATTGACAGAGCCAGATCTGTCAGATGAGTCAGCTCAACTTCTTTCTGATCCAGCGAAGCGCTGTAGAACGTGTCAATTGACACTTTCTGCATGGCAAAGATGCCCAGAACCGCGACCAGTACCAGCAGGCACATCCGTCCGCCGACACCAATTCTGCCAAGTATATTCATAACTACCGCTCCAGCTTTTGTTGGTTGCCCGAGCAGTAGTGGCGGCAGTTTAAATTTGTGCTAACGGCCCCTTTTTCATGCCTCGATTTCATCTCCGTTTGCCGGTTTTCTGATTATTCTTATCGACAATTGAAAACGTATCGCGCAGGCCGCACGGATTCCGCCGTTTCGTTTCAGGCGTGACGGCAGCAAAAAGCGGTTTTTTTTGACCGCAGGATGTCGTGGTTGTCAGGCGTAAACGAAGAGCCGGCCGGGAGAGTAGGTGGCGTCTTTTCAGCCGGCGGCCTCTGCCACAAGCGACTGATACATGCCGGCAACCGGATCGTCCTTCAGATTGACATGCCCGAACGTAAGAACTTCGCCCGGTGCCACATCCCGTGTCAGGCTGATACCGTGTGCGAGCCCCACAGGCAGCGCGTTTCGGGCGCCTTCGCAAGGGAGCGCCTTGCCCCAGACCATGTATCCGCCCTCGCCATCCAGAAGCTCGCCGGCAGAGAGGCCCCGTTTGGCCACAGCAGCCACAGTGCCTCTCATGTCGACGGTGCTGCCCGTTGCTTCGCCGCGCAGGGCCGCGCTGAGAACTGATACGGAAAGTTCGAGGCCGATCAGGTGAAAGGGTTTGTACATTGCGGCGAATCTGCCGGAAGCATCTGTGGGAAGCCCATACTGACCAAAACAGGCGGCGGCATAATCGTTCGGTGCTTCCAGGACCACATAGACGCCCCAGCGCAGATCCCGGAACACCGGCCTGCCATCCCGTTCCAGCGACGACACCGTTTCAACCATGCCCATGCCATTCAGCTGACCGCCTGCGTCAGCCGGGCGCATAACATGCGCCAGATCGTCAACGCCACAGGGCGGAAAGGCCAGCCCGGATTCAGGGACGTTCAGGGCGCAGGCATTCGCAACAGCCACCATTTCAATTGCACTTTTGGTGCCGTCGAGAAACGAGTTAAACATTTGAGGGTTCATACCGGCGCGCGCAGCTTCCCCGGCCGTCAGACCATAGTGCTGCCAGACGTCGTCCGGGGTGACGGTATGGTAGGCCGGCAGATACCGTGTGCCTTTGCCCGCTGCGGCAATCCTGAAGCCGGTGGCCCGGGCCCAGTCTACCATTTCGGAAATCAATGCAGGTTGATCGCCATAGGCCATCGAATACACGACACCTGCGGCTTTTGCCTCACGCGCCAGCGCAACCCCTGCGAGAACGTCGGCTTCAACGTTGACCATAATAACGTGTTTTCCCGCCGCAATGGCGGCACGGGCATGGGTAATGCCCGCACGGGGATTCCCGGTTGCTTCGATCACAATGTCAACATCGTTCCGGGCAGCCAGTTGCGTTCCGTCATCGGTGATAGCTGTCGCGTCTGTTTGCTCCTCAGACCAGCCAACCGCAGCACAGGCCGTGCGAGCCCGGTCAGGATCAAGATCGGCGATCGCCGAAACCTCCAGGCCGCCGATCGTCGGGACCTGGCTGAGAAACATGGATCCGAATTTTCCGGCTCCGATCAGTCCTGCCCGGACAGGTTCTCCGCGTGCGCCGGCTTCGGCCGCCAGTCTTGCAAGGTTCATGTTCTGCTCCTCCCAAAGGGCTTTGTGCCATGAACGGAGCACTATGTCATTTTCATCTGTTTCCGCCGCGCAGTCGGCGGGGCCGGAACTGTGCTCATGGATCCGGTCAGCATGCTTTCAGCGCCGACAATTTCACCTGTCAGTCTGCAGTGCTCGTAGAATCGCATCCGGACATCTGCGAGAGGCGCACAGCCAGTTCCAGATCCTTCCGAAAGAAATTCAGCGCTTCCGACCGCCGGGCGGCATCCCGCAGACGCAGAATCCAGGACGGATGCACGGTGATCAGCACCGGCAGGCCCCGCGGGCCGGTTTCCGTTCTGCCGCGCCGGGTCAGGATGTCCGCGCCATCGCCCGTCAGCGATAGCGCCGCCGTCGCACCAAGAGCCAGAATCAGCCTGGGCTGGACCTGCGCCACTTCTGCCATAAGCCACCACCGGCAGTGCTCTGTTTCTGAAGCGTTCGGGCGCTGGTGGATGCGCTGTCGCCCGCGCGGGACAAATTTAAAATGTTTGACCGCGTTGGTGACAAAGGCATCGGTACGGACCAGGCCGGCTTCGGCGGCCACCCTGTCAAAAAGCTGTCCGGCCGGGCCGGCAAGGGGCCGTCCGGTCAGGTCCTCCTGATCTCCGGGCTGTTCGCCGACGATCATAAGTGCCGCATCCTTTGGTCCGGTGCCGGGGACCGCCTGGGTGGCCGACCGGTGCAAAGCGCAACGGGTGCAGGCTCTGATGGCGGCAGGTAACTCTTCGTGTGTGCCGTCCCACTCAGACACGTTGGCGGCCTGCTGTGCCCTGATGGCCGCCAGTCTGGCCGGGGGCAGCGTTGGGGCGGCCCGCGCCATTTCGCGGGCCCTTTCCGGTGCCTGTGCAATCAGGTCTGGGATTGCAGCGGCCTCCGGCATGTTCTTCCAGTACTTTTTGGGCATTTCCGACTGCATGGCCTGCACCTTGAGGCGGGCAGGGTTAAAGATGTTCCTGAAGTATGTGATCCAGAGCTCTTCGCCGGCGTCTGCAGGCAGATCTGGTCGTGGCACGTCCTGCTCAAAGCGCAGCTGGCCGTCGTCGAAGAAGGCGGATATGCCCGGCGTCAGGATCTGCCAGTTCATATCGGCAAACCGCCTGACAAAGAACTGAGCGGTTGGTTCCACGGTGTGATGGGTGGGCTCGAACCACGCCGCAAAAGACCGCCGCGCGTCGTCGCGGTCACCGGTTTCGCGGAACCGGACAAAAGCCTTCATCTTGTGCTGGCAGCGATGCACGTTCTTTTCCATCGCCCTGAGCACCGCGAGGTCGCGGTCGCCTCTGTCGGTCATCAGATGGGGCGCGTCCCGCAGCCGCCACAAAAAAGCATAAAGCCGGGCAAAACGGGCAGGATCGCTGTGCCATACCACCGTGTTTGCCATCGACAGAAACGCGCGCGGTACGGTTATGGTCCGGTCCGGCGGCCGCGTCTGGTGCTCGTCGAACAGCCCCCCCTGAACGGTCGTGTCATCCCAGCTTATGGCCTCGGGCGGCGTCGCCGATGCAAGAAACCCCCGGGCCGTCTCGCGCCAGGCCAGAGCCGTTCCGATACGGGGCATGACGGCACGGATCATCAGAACAGGCTCAGCTGTTCCGGGGGCGGTGCGAAACGGGCGCGCAGATCCGCGCTGTCTGTCAGTTGGCCGGGCGTCCAGGCCGTTGCTTCGACAAAGGCCCGCGCTTTTTTCATCTGCGCGCCCATGCGCAAAAGGTCGTCATACCGGATGTTTCTGTGTCTGCGCGTGGAAAGAATACGAGCGACGGTCTTTGTCCCGAACCCGGGTACGCGCAGCAGAAGTTCCTTTGAGGCCCGGTTGACATCCACCGGAAACAAGGCGCGGTGCGCAAGCGCCCAGGCAAGTTTCGGATCAATATCGAGATCAAGGTTTCCATCCGGCCGGTGGCCCGTGATGTCCTGCAGATCAAAGCCGTAAAATCTCAGAAGCCAGTCCGCCTGGTACAGCCTGTGTTCACGCTGCAACGGCGGGCTGATCAAAGGCAGGCGCGCAGAGGCATCCGGGATCGGCGAGAAAGCTGAATAATAAACGCGTTTGAGGCGGTATCCTGAATACAGACGTGTGGATTGCCTCAACACGGTTGTGTCTGTTGCATCATCGGCTCCGATGATCATCTGGGTCGACTGTCCCGCGGGTGCAAACCGGGCAGGACGCTTGCCCGTGTGTGACCGGTCGCCGGCGATCTCTTTGCGCAGCCTGACATCCGCCATAGCCCGCCGGATCTGCTCGGGGCTTTTTTCCGGGGCGTACTGGCGTACGGAGGAATCCGAGGGCAGTTCCACATTAATGGAAAGCCTGTCTGCGAGCAGGCCTGCTTCTTCTATCAGTTCGGGAGCTGCATCCGGGATCGTTTTCAGATGGATGTACCCACGGAAGTTCTCTTTGTGTCTCAGCTTGCGGGCGATGCGGACCATGTCGGTCATAGTCGCGTCCGGGGAGCGTATGATGCCGGACGACAGGAAAAGTCCCTCAATATAGTTGCGGCGATAGAACTCGATGGTCAGGTTCACGACTTCGTCGACAGAAAAACGTGCGCGTTCAACGTTTGAGGATGACCGGTTAATGCAGTAACTGCAGTCATAGATGCAGAAATTGGTCATCAGAATTTTCAGCAGGCTGATACAACGACCGTCCGGCGCATAGGCGTGACAGATCCCGCTGCCTTCGTTCGAGCCCAGACTTTTGCCCGCGCGTGAATCGCGTTTGGTCGAGCCGGAGGACGCGCAGGAGGCGTCATACTTAGCTGCATCCGACAGGATGGCCAGTTTTTGTGAAAGTGTCTGCCGTGCCATTTGTTCACTATATGTTCATGTTCCGCGCTGAGCAATATGGCAGCGTTGTCGCAGGGCAGGGGCATTCTTTGTGACATGGTTGGGCACACGCAGCGATAAAATTCTTCCCGCGTGTAAAGTTTTAGGGCTACGATATTGACGTGAAGAGCCTGAACCGCGGATAACGGATCAGGTGCCGCGGAGGAGCAGACCCTTTATGAATGAGCCAAAAATACGGACCATGGAGGAGTTCGCTGCCATCAGTGGCATTTCGCGGCCAACTGTATCCAAGTACTTCAATGATCCCGGAAGTGTGCGCAAATCGACGCGCGTCCGTATCGAGCAGGCGTTGGAGCAACACAACTACCGGCCCAACATCTACGCAATCAACCAGAACAGAAAACTGACAAAGAGCATCGGACTGGTTGTACCCTTTCTGGTCGACCCATTCTTTGCAGAAATCGCACGGAACATTGAAAACCTGATCATCGCAACGGGGTACCGGCCAATACTTCTGAACTCGCAGGGCCGGCCCGAGCAGGAGGTTGAGAACCTCGACAACCTGCGTTCCTTCCGGCCGGCCGGTGTATTGATCGCGCCGCTTGGCCGGCAGTCTGACAAATCTTCCCTTGCTGCGTTCTGCGAAGAAGTGCCGACCGTATTGTTTGACAGTAATATCAGTGGATTAGGTCATGGATTCGTGGGTGCGGACAACCTGCAATACGCGCGGGATATTGTGGAGTACCTGTGCCGGTCCGGCGAGCCGCCCTGCTTCTTTGAGATGCAGACCCCGGCCAACCCGAACGCAAACAAACGTCGGCAAAGCTATCTTCAGACGATGGAGCATCTCGGGTACCAGCCGCATGTCATCAGTGTCGAAGGCGAAGGATGGGCCTTTGAGGAAATCGGATACAGACAGGGACTGGCAGCCCTGGAAAAACGCCGGTTTGAAACAAATACGATCCTGTGCAGCAATGACCGTCTTGCGATTGGATTTCTGGCCGCGTGTTTTGAAAAAGGCTACCGGGTCGGTGGCGGTCCGCAGAATGCGTTACGGGTTGCCGGGATGGATGATCACCCGTTTGCGCGGTTCACATGCCCGCCGCTGACGACGGTAGCACAGAATTACTCCGCGATCTCCAGCTCTGCGGTTGAAAGCCTGCTGACGCTCCTGAACTCAGGCGATTCTGAGGTTCCACCACGGCGGGAATTGCTTTTTGAGGGTCGTCTCGTCAAAAGAACATCTGCGTAACATATTGTTAAATATAGTAATTTCAAAATAAATTTACTCGCGTAAACTTTTAATTTGACGCAAGGCTTGTTCACGAATTAGTGTGACGCCACAGCATCCAAAACAGGGAGGATCGGATGTACTTTTCTCACGCACTTCGTGCGGCAAGTGCCATTGCGCTCATAGCAGCTGGCGCCGCACAGGCAGAAACACTGACAATCGCGACGGTCAACAACGGTGACATGATCCGTATGCAGGGCCTGACCGACGACTTCACAGCCAAAACAGGCCATGAGGTTGAATGGGTTACCCTCGAAGAGAACGTTCTTCGTCAGCGTGTCACAACCGACATCTCCACCAAGGGTGGTGCTTTCGACATTATGACAATCGGCATGTATGAGACGCCGATCTGGGGCGCAAACGGCTGGCTCGTGCCGCTCGATGATCTGTCTGCTGAATATGACGTCGACGATCTTCTGCCGGCGATGCGCGCAGGCCTGAGCCACGAAGGCACGCTTTATGCGGCGCCGTTTTATGGCGAAAGCTCAATGATCATGTACCGCACAGATCTGATGGAAAAAGCCGGCCTCGAGATGCCTGAAGCTCCGACATGGCAGTTCATCCGCGAAGCAGCGGCGGCCATGACCGACCGTGACAACGAGATCAACGGCATCTGCCTGCGTGGCAAAGCCGGCTGGGGCGAGGGTGGCGCGTTCATCACCGTGACAGCAAACTCGTTCGGTGCGCGCTGGTTCGACGAAGACTGGAACGCTCAGTTCGATCAGCCGGAATGGGCGAACGCTCTGAACTTCTACGTTGGCATGATGGAAGAATCCGGCCCTCCGGGATACGCGACAAACGGGTTCAACGAAAACCTGTCGCTGTTCCAGCAGGGTAAATGCGGTATGTGGATCGACGCGACGGTTGCTGCGTCCTTCGTGACAAACCCCAACGACTCGACTGTGGCGGACAAAGTCAGCTTTGCGCTGGCGCCGAACAGCGAAGGTGTCGCCAGAAAATCCAACTGGCTCTGGGCATGGGCGCTGGCAATTCCTGCCGGTACGCAGAAAGAAGCTGCGGCCAAGGAATTCATCGAATGGGCCACATCCACAGGCTATATCGAGCTCGTAGCTGAGAACGAAGGCTGGGCGAATGTTCCTCCGGGCGCACGTACATCGCTGTACGAAAACCCGAACTACAAGGACATCCCCTTCGCGAAGAAGACACTGGAATCGATCCTGGCAGCTGACCCGACCAACCCCACGGTTGACCCGGTACCTTATGTTGGCATCCAGTTCGTAGCGATCCCTGAGTTTGCGGGTATCGCGACAGAAGTCAGCCAGGAGTTCTCTGCGGCCTATGCAGGTCAGCAGTCGGTCGAGGAAGCCCTTGCCAAGGCGCAGGCTCTGACCAACGACGCAATGGAAGCTGCCGGCTACCGCTAAGCCGCAGTCTGACACTACCGGAGGGCGGCACGTTTGCCCTCCGGCCCCTTTTTCCCGATCATACGACCATTCCGTTACAGGGCAGCCGCATGCTGCCAACAGAGGAGGTGTATCCGATGGCGACCCAACACTCACGCACTGCCGCCCGTATTATGCTGGCACCTGCCGTGATCCTGCTGCTTGGCTGGATGCTTGTACCGCTGACGATGACGCTGCTGTTTTCATTCAAGAAATACCTGCCACTGCGCGGTGGCGACCTGGGCTGGGTTGGTTTTGACAACTATGTCCGGTTCATCAGTTCCAGCTCTTTCTGGCCGAGCGTACAGACGACCCTTGTTATCGTGGGCGGTGTGTTGCTGATCACCATAGTTCTGGGTGTCGCGCTGGCCCTCCTGCTGGATCAGCCAATGTGGGGCCAGGGCATTGTCCGCATTCTGGTGATCGCACCGTTTTTTGTGATGCCGACCGTTTCGGCACTGGTCTGGAAGAACATCTTCATGGACCCGGTGAACGGCCTTTTCGCGCATCTGTGGAAATTCTTTGGCGCGACACCGGTCGAATGGCTCAGCCAGGCTTCACTGCAGTCGATCATTATGATCGTGAGCTGGCAGTGGCTGCCCTTTGCCACGCTGATCCTGCTGACGGCCGTACAATCGCTCGACCGCGAGCAGCTTGAGGCCGCAGAAATGGACGGCGCACCGAATTACAAACGTTTCTGGTTCATCACGCTGCCGCATCTTTCGCGCGCAATCACAATTGTGATCCTGATCCAGACGATTTTCCTGCTGTCGATCTTTGCAGAGATCTTTGTCACCACCGGTGGCGCATTCGGCACCAAGACCCTGACCTATCTGATCTTCCAGCGGGTGCTGGAGAGCCAGAACGTTGGCCTGGGGTCTGCCGGAGGTGTCTACGCAATCATCCTTGCCAACATCGTTGCCATCTTCCTGATGCGCATCGTCGGCAAGAACCTGGACGCATAGGGGGAACGGATATGGCACGTTCTGTAACAACAAATCGCAAAGCCCTGAACACGGCTGTGGCCTGGGCGATCGGTCTGCTGATCTTTTTCCCGATCCTCTGGACCATTCTGACCAGCTTCAAAACCGAAGCTCAGGCAATCAATGACCCGCCCATCTTTCTGTTCTTTGACTGGACCCTCGAAAACTATGCGGTGGTTCAGGAGCGCTCAGACTATATGCGCTTTCTCTGGAACTCGGTGTTTATTGCTGGTGGCTCCACCATTCTTGGTCTGATTGTCGCGGTTCCCGCAGCCTGGTCGATGGCTTTCGTTCCATCAAAGCGGACCAAAGACATTCTGCTGTGGATGCTGTCTACCAAAATGCTGCCGGCGGTTGGTGTTCTCTACCCGATCTATCTGCTGTTCATCAAATTCGGTCTGCTGGATACCCGCCTGGGTCTGACGGTGGTGCTGATGCTGATCAACCTGCCGATCATTGTCTGGATGCTATACACCTATTTCCGGGAAATCCCCGGTGAGATCCTTGAGGCGGCCCGTATGGACGGTGCTTCACTGCGGGACGAAATTCTCTATGTGCTGACGCCAATGGCCATTCCGGGCATCGCATCAACACTTCTGCTGAATTTCATCCTGGCCTGGAACGAAGCCTTCTGGACGCTGAACCTTACGGCTGCGAAAGCTGCACCGCTGACGGCCTTTATCGCAAGCTACTCCAGCCCTGAGGGTCTGTTTTACGCCAAGCTTTCGGCGGCCTCCACGATGGCAATTGCACCAATTCTTATCCTTGGCTGGTTCAGCCAGAAACAACTTGTACGCGGCCTGACCTTTGGCGCTGTGAAGTAAGGAAAAATCATGGGACGCATTACACTCAATCAAGTCACAAAGAGCTTTGGCGACACACAGGTCATTCCACCTCTGGATCTGACCATCGAGGACGGCGAGTTCACTGTTTTCGTCGGTCCGTCGGGCTGCGGGAAATCCACGCTGCTCCGTCTGATTGCGGGCCTAGAGGATGTCACCACGGGCCACATCGATATCGACGGTTCGGACGCAACGCATGTACCGCCCGCAAAACGCGGTCTTGCCATGGTCTTTCAGTCTTATGCGCTTTACCCGCATATGTCGGTGCGCAAGAATATCGCTTTCCCGCTGCGCATGGCGAAAATGGATCAGGCGGAGATTGACCGCCGCGTGGACAACGCAGCCTCTGTTCTGAATCTTGCGGACTACATCGACCGGCGTCCGGGACAGCTTTCCGGTGGTCAGCGGCAGCGGGTCGCTATTGGCCGTGCCATTGTGCGTGAACCTGCGGCATTCCTGTTCGATGAACCGCTGTCAAACCTCGATGCGGCGCTGCGTGTGGGCATGCGGCTTGAGATCAGCGAACTGCACGAGCGCCTGAAAACGACGATGATCTACGTGACGCACGACCAGGTCGAAGCCATGACCATGGCTGACAAGATCGTGGTGCTGCGTGCGGGGCACATTGAACAGGTGGGCAGCCCGCTGGAGCTCTACCGGTCGCCCCGTAACCTGTTTGTGGCCGGCTTTATCGGTTCCCCGAAAATGAACTTTATCGAAGGATCGGAAGCCGCGAAATATGATGCGCACACCATCGGTATCCGCCCGGAGCATATTGGCATTTCGGCGGAAGACGGGGCCTGGAAAGGACGGGTGGGTGTGTCCGAACATCTGGGCTCAGATACTTTCCTTCATGTGCACGACACCGGCCTTGCGGAGACGCTGACCGTCCGGGCGGACGGGGAAGTCAGCTTCCGCCACGGGGACACTGTTTATCTCACACCCCGCGAAGACGTCCTGCATCGCTTTGGCGCTGACGGGCTGCGGCTGGAATGATGCGGCTGGAGGGAAAGTCTGCGCTGATCACCGGTGCCGCCCGCGGCATCGGGCGCAGCTTTGCTGAAGCCTACGTCCGCGAGGGCGCCCGCGTGGCCATCGCTGACATCAATATCGAACGCGCGGAGCAGGCTGCTGCAGAAATCGGCGCGTCCGCAGTTGCCGTGAAAATGGATGTCACCGACCAGCGCAGTATTGATGCCGCAGTCGCGACAACAGTACAGGCGTTTGGTCAGATTGATATTCTGATTAACAACGCGGCGCTCTTTACCGCCGCACCGGTGACGGAGATCACCCGCGAAGACTATCAGCGGGTCTTCGACATTAACGTAGCAGGCAGCCTTTTCACCCTTCAGGCGGTTGCGAAACACATGATTGACCGGGGGGTGAAGGGCAAAATCATCAATATGGCCAGCCAGGCAGGGCGTCGTGGCGAACCGCTGGTCGCGGTTTATTGCGCGACAAAGGCAGCGGTCATCAGCCTGACGCAGTCGGCAGGGCTGAACCTGATCGGACATGGCATCAATGTGAACGCAATAGCGCCAGGCGTGGTCGATGGTGAGCACTGGGATGGTGTGGACGCATTTTTTGCGAAATATGAAAACAAGAAACCCGGGCAGAAAAAAAAAGAAGTAGCGGCGGGTGTTCCTTTCGGGCGGATGGGGCAGCCCGAGGATCTGACCGGTATGGCTGTTTTCCTGGCGAGCGATGAAGCGGAATACATCGTGGCACAATGTTACAACGTAGATGGCGGACAATGGATGAGCTGATGGCGGACCCGGCAGAAAAAACCGCAACTTCTGTGAAACTGAGCAATGCGACCCTGGGTCAGTTGCCTGCAGATATCCTGCGGCCACAATACGACAGGAGCAAACTGACACCGGGTATCGTTCACATTGGCCTGGGCAATTTTCACCGCGCGCATCAGGCCTGGTATCTGCACCGGCTGATGCAGGCAGGGCTGGCATCAGACTGGGCGATCCTGGGGGCAGGGGTCCGGCCTTATGACAGAATGATGCGCGAAAAGCTTCTGGCGCAGGATTGCCTGACCACGCTGATCGAGCTGGATCCTGCCGGCACTTCGGCAGAAGTGAGCGGCTCGATGATCGATTACCTGCCAGTCGAGGAGGGCCACGGTCCCCTGATCGCCGCGATGTCCGATCCTGGTATCCGGATCGTCGCACTGACTGTGACCGAAGGGGGGTATTATACCGACCCGGCAACGGGTGGCTTCGACGCCGGGCACGAGGACATGCGCCATGACGCGGCGCACCCGGATCACCCACGCACAGCTTTCGGCGCGATGATTGCTGCTTTGCGGGTCCGGCGGGATGCCGGAACAGGTCCGTTCACGGCACAGAGCTGCGACAATCTGCAGGGTAACGGTGCCGTCCTGCGTCAGACGCTGGTGTCGCTTGCGCGTATGTCTGATCCGGAACTGGCGCTGTGGATTTCCGATCATGTTTCATTCCCGAATTCCATGGTCGACTGCATTGTACCGGCCACTGGTCCGTCCGAAATTGCACTGGCAGCCGGTATCGGGATCGCCGACGCCGCGCCGGTGACACACGAAAACTTCCGGCAATGGGTGATCGAGGATGATTTCTGTGCCGGGCGACCGGACTGGGACAAGGCGGGGGCCGTTTTTTCGGACCGCGTGCATGACTACGAAGCGATGAAAATCCGGATTCTCAACGGTGGACATCAGGTTATTGCCAATGCTGGCGAGCTTCTGTCATGCGAAACGATTGCGGACTGCATGGCGCATCCACTGATCGTGGGCATGTTCCGCAAGGTGCAGCGTGAAGAAATCACGCCCTATGTGTCGAGGGTCCCGGACATGGACCCGCAAACCTACGCTGAGCTGATCGAGACGCGTTTTGCCAACCCTGAAATCCGGGATACGACGCGCCGTGTGGCCTTTGACGGATCGTCCCGGCATCCGGGGTTTGTTCTGCCGGTTCTGCGCGACGCTGTCTCCGCAGGGGGCTCACTTGCCGGGCTGAGCCTTGTCGAGGCCCTGTGGGCGCGGATGTGTGCCGGGACGCGTGATGACGGCAGCGCCATCGAACCGAATGACCCGTTCTGGGACGAACTGAACGAGGCTGCTCTGGCCGCACGCGAGGCGCCTCAGGTCTGGCTGGATCAGCGCCAGTACTACGGTGCGCTCGCGGATGACCAGGAATTCGTAGCGCGTTTTTCCCACTGGCTGCGGCTTATCTGGACCGAGGGTACGGAAGCGGCTCTGCGCCGCTACCTTGCCGACGGGTCCGGGTGATCTGATCAGGCTTTCATCTTTGCCAGCGTCGGGTCGTAGAGCGGTTTGAGTGATGCTGTTGCCGGGACTTTTTCCCCGGCAATGCCGATTTCCCAGACGCCTTCCTCAACGACGTCAGGCGTCAGCGGCGCATCGTGCTCGGCAAAGCCTATGCCTGTAGCACCGCCCAGCGTATGGCCATAGCCGCCCACCTGTATGTACCCGACTTCTTTACCATCGAGGTAAATCAGCTCGTTTCCGTAGAGCAGG
The DNA here is from genome assembly GCF_042055075.2 of Roseobacter phycocola. Classification (GTDB taxonomy): domain Bacteria; phylum Pseudomonadota; class Alphaproteobacteria; order Rhodobacterales; family Rhodobacteraceae; genus Roseobacter. Next base: position 623,641 of record NZ_CP194010.1, read on the forward strand.
GGGGCGGGCTCCTTCAGCAGAAACTGAAGCATACGTGTCCGCGGCGTGCCAGCGGCTTTGATCTCTGCAAGAGCGTCACGCCCGATAAACCCGGAGGGTTTGTCGAGCCTGACAGCGAACCCAAGACCTGCCTCAATCGGATTGTCGGTATTGTCGAGATCAATTCCAAAGTCACGGTAGGCTTTTTCGAGCCGCAGCGAATTCAGCGTCTGCATACCGGCATTCCGCACGCCCAGATCCTGCCCGGCTTTCATCAGCAGATCATACGTCTGAACGGCCTGTGTGGCAGGCACATGCAGCTCCCAGCCAAGTTCGCCTACAAAAGTCACCCGGTAGGCCAGAACGATCGCATATCCCACATCGATTTCGCGGGCAGACATGAAGGGAAATGCCTCGTTTGACAGGTCCGCCTCAGTGACGCGCGACAGCAACTCGCGTGCTTTCGGGCCGTGCACATTGATCTGTGTGCGGCCTGCGGTGACATCGGTAACGGTGACGAACTCGTCGCGGCCAATGTGGCGGCGCAGGCGCATTTCGGTATGTCCGTGCGCATTTTCGCCGACCACCACCATGAATTTGTCCTGCTCCAGCCGGGTGACTGTCAGATCCGCTTCGAAACCGCCGCGTTCATTGGTCCAGGCGGTGTAGACAACACGCCCGTTTTGCACATCAATCTCGTTACAGCTCAGGCGGTTCAGCAGCGCGCAGGCATTACGTCCCTGGACCAGGAAGCAGGCCATGCTGGACATGTCCATCAGTATAACATCTTCGCGGGCGGCCCTGTGTTCAGCGGCATGCCAGCTGAACCAGTTCTGACGGAACCAGCTGTGCTTTTCGATACGCGCCTCTGCTGGTGACGGGGCAAACCAGTCCGGCTGTTCCCAGCCGCTGCTCTCGGTGAAATACGCGCCCGCATCCCTGAGGCGGTCATAAAGCACAGACCGTTTTACATCCCGCGCGGTGTTGGGGGCTTCGTTATGCCAGTGCTGACCGAACAGCCGGCCCAGCTGTTCCGGCGTCCGGTCGCGCCGGAAGGCCCGGGTGCCCTCCGAGCGGGAAAACCTGTTTACATTTATCCCGGTCACGTCAATCGGCGGAATGCCATCCACGATCCAGTGCGCCAGCACCATTCCGGTACCTGCTCCGTTCAGGATGCCCAGGGAGTTCATGCCACATGCGACCCAGCAGTTGCGCAGCTCCGGTGTTGGTCCGACCAGCGGCGCCAGATCCGGTGTGAAGCTCTCCGGTCCGCAGAACAGTTTTCTGACCCCATAATTCAGAGTGTCCGGAACACGTGAATAGGCCTTTTCAAGATCCGGTCCGACCCGGTGCCAGTCCGGTTCGATCTCTCCGAAACTGAAATCGTCGGGGATGCCGTCCAGTTTCCAGGCTGTGGCACCCGGTTCGAAGAGGCCCAGCATCATGCCGCCCACCTCTTCCCTGTAGTAGGTGTAGGTTGAGGGATCTTCCAGCACCGGCAGGTCACGGGGCAGGCCTGGAATATTGTCGGTGATCAGATAATAGTGCTCAGCCGCCTGCAGTGGCAGATTGATCCCGGCCCGGGCACCCAGCTGGCGCGACCACATCCCGCCGCAGATGACCACGTTCTCTGCGGCAATCGTCTGGCCGTCGCGGGTGCGGACGCCTGTGACCGTGCCATCCGCCGCCAGCAGGTCGCTGACGTGCATGCCTTCAAAAACGCGTGCTCCCCCCATTTTCGCGCCGCGGGCCAGAGACATAGTGACGTCCACCGGATTGGCGCGGCCATCTTCGGGGATATAGAACGCGCCTTTGACATCCGAGAGATCACCGATCGGGAAGAGCTCCTGCGCTTCCTTTGGGCTGATCTCGTGGCAGTTGATCCCAAACCGCCGCATGAAGGGTGCGATCCGCCGCATCTCGTGCACACGCTCATCATTGCTGGCGATCTGCAGATACCCCACATCCCGGAACCCTGTCGGCAGCCCCGTTTCCTTTTCCAGCGTGGCGTAAAGATCCCGCCCATAGGTGTAGATTGCGCACTCCGCTTCGGTTTTCAGCAGGCCCGCCACAATCAGCCCCGCTGCATGCCAGGTCGTGCCGGAGGTCAGCTGGTTCTGCTCCAGAACCACCACATCCCGGTGTCCCAGCCTGGTCAGTTGATAGGCCGTATTCATGCCAATAGAGCCGCCGCCGATGATCACCGTTTGCGCCTGCGCGGGCAGATTTTCGGACATGTACGCTCTCCGGAATTTTCCTGACAGTATAGAGCGATAGCGTGCTTTCCGGGTCTGTCAAATTTTTTGAATGCTCATTCAGAAAAATCTTTGACCAAGGGGGCGGAAAAACTTGTGATACGGGCATCTGCACGCCAGAGTGGGATCAGGGAAACAACGGAACAGCGTCCTCTCGTCGTGTCGCAGTTGGGTAAAAAGCAGGCGTCTGTCAGACCGCTCCGCAAGTCGACGGTGCGCGAGGCCAGGCGCGAACAGCTGATCGATGCAACGATCCGTTCCATCGCCAGACACGGTATTGGTGATACCACCATGTCCACGATCACAGATATCGCAGGGCTGTCTGTTGGCCTCGTGAATTTTCACTTTGAAAGTAAGCAGAAGCTGTTTCGCGAAACGCTGCTCTATCTCGCACGGGAGCATGACGCACACTGGCGCAGCGCTCACAGACGTGCGGGACTGAGTGCGGCAGACCGTTTGCTGGCGGTGGCAGATGCTCACTTTGACCGCCGCATCTGCAAGCGCCGGAAGCTGGCGGTGTGGTATGCGTTCTTCGGGGCGGCCGGTCGGCGTTCAGAATACCGTGCGCTGGTGGATGAAATCGACAACGAGCGGCTGGCAGTGTCAGTCGGTCTTTGTGAGGAAATTATTGCTGAGGGTGATTATCCCCGGGTGCCTGCAGACGTGATCGCGCGGACACTGGAGGGCCTGTATGACGGTCTGTGGCTGAACATCCTCATGGCGCCGGACCAGTTTGACCGGCGCAGCGGGCGTCAACAGGTCCGGGCCTACCTTCACGGTGTGTTTCCGGGGCATTTTCCCTGCCCCGCGTTCTGAAGGCGGCGCGTCGGGTTCGGTGACCCTCTGCGCGCCGTCAGGCTTTGATATGTCAGGTTTCAGGTGCCGCGGTGAACATGCACAGCACATTGTGCGTGCCGGACGACGTGGGACGCGGTCGAACCCAGAAAGTAGTCACGGATACCGGGTTTGTGCGAGCCCATGACGATGCACTCAGCCTTGCTGGAGTTTGCAAAGTCGATGATCGTGCGCGCCGAGTGCCCTTTGGTGATGACCGGTGTGACATCTGCGAGGTCCTGCACCTTTTCGTTCAGCCGGTCCGTGGCTTTCTGATAGGCGGTCTTGATGGTGTCTTCGTCTACATAAGCGCTGACCGACCCTTCGGGTGCTTCATAGACGTGCAGGGCGGTAATCGCTCCGCCCGGGGCCAGAAGCGCGCGGGCAATTTCGAGCGACTGCGGCGAAACCCCGTGGTCCAGAGCCATAGGCACGATGATCGTTTTGTACATTTTTCCTCCGTCCTGCGCGTTCAGCGCATATCAGTCCCGGGCCGGGAAATGGCCACGGTCACACCGGTATAGCATAGCCGTGCGCCAGTGGGGGTCTTTGATGCGTATCAAATGAACCCTCTACTGATAGATCTCGGGCAACAGCGTTGTCGACAGTGCCGGAACATATGCGATCAGCAGCGTCACCAGCAGCATAAAGAGAACAAACGGTACCGCGCGGTATGCAATCTTCAGGATCGATTCCCCGGTGATGCCGGAGACCACAAAGAGGTTCAGGCCCAGCGGAGGTGTAATAAAGCCGACACCCAGCGCCGTGATCATCATTATGCAGAACTGAATTTCATTCATGCCGATATTGTCGGCCAGCGGCTTCAGGATCGGGGCAAGGATCACAATGTTTGGTGTCGTCTCCATCACGCAGCCCGCGGCAATCAGGATGCAGATCATCAGAAGGATGAGCATGGCCGGATCGTCGGTCAGTGAGGTGACAGATGTGACAAATCCCTGCGGGACACCCATGATTGCAAGCGCTTCGGCGAGCGGCGCTGAAAAGGCGATGATCGGCAGAATGACCCCGTTGACCTTGGCTGAGCTGACCAGCATCGCAGGAAAATCCGAGAACCGGAGCGTGCCCAGAATGAAACCCATGATGATTGTGACCACCACAGCGGTGGCACCGGCCTCGGTAGGGGTCAGGCGGCCTGAGAAGATGCCGTAAAAGATGATGCCGGGCACAATAAAGGCGTACCACCCGGATTTCAGAGACCGGCCCAGATTGCCGAACCATTCGCCCGCGGACATGTTGCCGCCGCCTTCCCAGCCATAAAGCCGGTTCATCACGATGTTGGTGGCCAGGATCGAGACGAGAATTGCCAGACCGGGGATGAGCGCTGCAAGAAACAGCGTTGATGCGGATATCCCCAATACCAGACCGATGATGATGTAGGCGATAGAAGGCGGGATCAGAATGCCGGTACAGGCCCCCGCAGCAACCAGTGCACAGGCATAGGGCCGGGGATACCCGCTTTCCACAAGACGGTCGATGGTCATCCGGCCAACGGCAGCGGCGCCCGCGGCGTCCGACCCGGAGATTGCGGCGAACATACCACAGACCAGCACTGTTGCAGAGCCGAAACCGCCTTTGGCAAAGCATGTCAGGGCTTCGGCAACGTCGAGGAACTTACGCGACAAACCGGTGCGGACCAGCACGTCACCGGTAAGGATAAACAGTGGCACGGCGGTAAGTGCAAAGGCATCAATGCCGGCAAAAAGGCTTTCGCCAACGAGGCTGAGCGGCAGATCGCCGGACATTACCAGCATGACAATTGCGGCTGATCCGATTGCGGCCCAGACGGGAACTGCCAGGGCGATCAGCACCACGAACATGATCACGGGTACGTAAAAATCCCATCCGAGTTCAACGGTCTGATTGAGGGTATTCCAGAGCATTGAGGTTCTCCTCAGTCAAACAGTTTGTCGCCTTCAAAGACGGGGGTTCCGTCTCTGAGCGCACGGATGTCACGCAGGAAGGATTGCAGCAGTCGCCAGACAATCAGGGCAAAACCGGCCGGTACAGCCATCAGGAACCAGACCTTTGAGACCCTGAGGCCATCTGTGACAGACCCGAATTTGGCGGAGACATGCACAGTCTCGAACGACCAGTAGAGCGCGATGATCGCGACGGCGAACATCACGAGGTCACCAAAGATATACAGAACGGCTTTGGCGCGTGGCGGCAGATAGTGCATCAGCACATCGATACGAATATGTGCACGTTCTTTGACGGCGGCGGCGGCGCCGATCCAGGCGAGGTAAATAAACGAATAGCGGACGATCTCTTCGCCCCAGATCGAGGAATAGGCGAATATCTCGCGCCGCAGCACCTCAATGGCCATGGTGATCACGAGCATCACGTAAAAAACAAGGAGCAGCCAGCGTTCGGCGTCGCGGTCAATTCTGCGCAAAAGATCCATAGGGCGTCCGGTATCAAAGAATGGAGTCCACCCGTCCGGTACAGGACCAGCTGTCAGATCGGCGGTGGACGGAAAACGGGCACCCGAAGGTGCCCGCTGAGTGAATTACGCGTCGTGCACGTAGTATTTGCCCTGCGTGCCTGCCGCTTCTTCCAGTTTGGCAAAGGCGTCCATAGAGCCTGCGAGTTCCGTTTTAAACGGATCCCATTCGGAACGCTGGTAACCACCTGCATCCTGCCATTCGGCCAGCTGGTCGCCGCTCAGAGAGTGGAATTCCACCCCGGATTTCGCCAGTTCCGACATCGCGTAGGCGCGGGCGGACGGTACCTTTGACAGGTTCTGGTGCGCGGTCATTTCCGAGCCCCACATCACGCCTTCCTGTACGTCGCCCGGCAGACTGTTGAACCATTCGAGATTACACGAGTAGACCTGACTGTCCGGAACGGCCTGCGTGAAGGTCACGTGGCTCAGGATGTCCTTGAAGCCGAAGACAAAGAGAGCGCCGACGGAAGGATCAAGCGCATCTGCAACGCCCTGTTTGATTGCCGACGGTGTCTCGCCCCAGGCAACCGGCGTCGGGTTGGCGCCGACCATACGGTAGTACTGCTGGAGCATCTTTGAGCCCGGCACGCGGAACTTGACGCCCGAGAGATCGCCTGGGCTGAGCACAGCGCCCGCGCCGCCCTTGCGCACAGCGACAACGCGTGGGTCGATATTGACGTAGAAGAGCGCTTTGAAGCCGGCAGCCTCAACCTTCGGGTGCACTTCAGCGTTCCAGTAATCCGATGTCACCAGGTTTGTGAAACGCTGGTTGGAGCCACACAGATAAGGCATGTTGATCAGGTCAACGGTCGAGGCAAAGGGCACGAAGTTAGACAGCGAATGCTGCGCAGCCTGGATCGTACCACCCTGTACTTTCTGAACAAGCGAGCCGCCAGCGCCCAGTTGTCCGCCCGGCGCCAGTTTGACGTAGATTTTGCCGTTCGTTGCGTTCTGGATGTTTTCTTTGAGATCGAGCTGCATGATGGGGTAGCTGCGCGAGGCACCCAGCACGTAGGCCGTGGCAACAGTCATGATGTGCTCGGCCGCTTTTTCCCGCTCACGCTCTTCATTTGCCGTCTGTGCTGCGGCTTCTGTCGACCACAGGGTGCCCGCCGCACCCGCGACCAGAGCTGCGGTGAAGCTGCCGGTGGTTGCGAGTTTCAGAAAGTTACGGCGCTCCGCAGAGGCCAGTTCTTTGCGTTCGTTATCCAATCTTCGTCCTCCCGTTGGACATTCAGCCGCCATCTTTGTTTTTTTGGTCGGCCTCTTTTTTGAGAATAGCCACGACGAAAAGGATCGACGCGGCAAACAGAACCAGCATTTCCTGGACGTCTCCCATGAAGGCGCTGCCGGTGAATGCACCGAGCGCGACGTTCACAGCAAAGATCGCAAAAACCACGGCGGATGCGGCAAGAAACATGGAAAACCCCCGGTACAGAATCGGTTCTGGAAACCACTGTAAGCCGTTACATTAACTTAATGCAACGGCTTACATTTTGTGTCAGGCCTGCGGCTGTCTGTTTGCCTCCGCGCAAAGATGTGCCAGTCTGCCAGTGATTTACTTTGAAAAGAATACCTGCATAATGCATTTATGAGACTGAATGGATCAATAATCCGCACGGATGCCCGGCTGTGACGTCAAACCGGTCGGTCCCTAC